>CAUUIN010000039.1:0-17899 GCA_963545295.1 uncultured Campylobacter sp.
TATATAAACACCAAAGGTGAGCAGATCGTAGAGTGTCAATTTGATGATGTTAATTATTTTAACGAAGGCTTTGCTGCTGTTCAAAAAGACGGCAAATGGGGTTATATAAACACAAAAGGATGTTTTGTCATTTTTGACGAAAGCAAAAATGAGATAGAGGTGTTTGATAAGGCTATAGACAGGTCAAACAACACTTTCTACTTATCACGGCTAGGTGATAAATTTGGGCTTTTGGATGAAAAGTTTAATGTCATTATCAAAAATAGCATTTATGGTAAATTTGAGGTGCTTCAAAGGATAAATGAAAGTACCTTTTTGATAAAAATAGCAGAGCGAGAACTCTTCGTGGATAGCGAAGGGAATTTCAGATAAGCTAGCTACAAAAAGCTTTGCCAGCCAGTTAAATTTAACTTGGCTAGTTTTCTATCTAAGTTTCGTCTCAAAAAATGCGTTAAAAAGAGAGTTTATGCCTTGCTTTGTAAATTTCTCCACTATCTTTTCGAGCTGCGGTTTTTCTTGCCAGATAGGCTCATCTACGAGGCTCATTTTTGCTAGCTCATTTTGAGCGTCTATGTAGCTACCAAGGCTGTCAATTAGCCCCATTTTTAGGGCATTGTGCGCCAAAAAGACCCTTGCATTTGCCCACTCGTCTTTTTTCTTGATGTCTAAATTCCTAGCCTCCGCCACGTCACTTACAAAGAGCATGTAAGCGTCATTTACGAGCCCTTGCAAGCTCTCACGCTCCTGCTTACTCCAGCTCCTCATAAACGTCCCTGCCTCTTTGAACTCGCCAGCCTTCACCACCTGCTCGCTTACGCCTAAATTTTTGGCTAAATTTTCGATGTTTGCCCCTTGCATGATGACACCTATCGAGCCTATGAAAGCGCCTGGGTTTGCTACGATAGTATCGGCATTTACACCAGCGTAGTAGCTACCACTCGCCATGCTGCCAGCTGCGTATGCGAGCACTTTTTTGCTCTCTTTTAGCCGCTTGACCGCCATTGCTAGCTCCACGCTTGGGCTTAGCGCGCCGCCTGGGCTGTCGATGTAGAGTAGCACGCCTTTGATGTTGCCATCAAGCCTTGCATTTTCAAGTGCATCTAAAATTTCGCTCGTATCCACTATCGTGCCGGTGATATCTATGCGG
This sequence comes from uncultured Campylobacter sp., assembly GCA_963545295.1. Classification (GTDB taxonomy): domain Bacteria; phylum Campylobacterota; class Campylobacteria; order Campylobacterales; family Campylobacteraceae; genus Campylobacter_A. The sequence goes on from CAUUIN010000039.1 coordinate 1,148, forward strand.
GCTAAATTTGGCTCTTTTATATTGCCACTTGGTGCAAATATGAAAAATAAGATCAGTAAAAAAATGAGTGCCTTAAAGTAGTTATTTATAAATTTAAAAATTCCCAAAATCCCTCTAAAAATAAGCCTTAAAATTTGCAAATTTTGCCTCCGATATATAGTTTTTTAGCCTCGTTTGTATGAAGTATGAGCTGAAGTATTAGCTCGCCGTCATCGCACTCTAGGTCGTTATAGACTGCAAGATCGGCCGCACGCCCCGCCTTTATCTCGCCGTTATTTGTCCTAAGCGCCTTTGCACCCCCATGCGTTGCAGCGACAAAAAGCCTAGTGGCAAGCTCGTTTAGATCAAGGCTAGCGTGAGTAAAAAGCGCGGCTCTTAGTTCATGCCAGAAATTTAGGCTGATATTTGAGCTAAGGCCGTCTGTGCCGATGTTTAGACTAACGTTGTTTTTGAAAATTTCTTTTAAATTTAGCGCCTTTTTGCCAAGCAGCCTGTTTGAAACTGCGCAGTGCGTCACGCTGTGATGAGGCTTAAATTTAGTAAAATCGCTCATATAAACGCAGTGCGTAAAAAGGGTATTTATCTCACGAAACATCGCAAAATAGCCCTTTGCGTCATACATCGGCTTTGGATCTTGGCTAAATCTTAAAAGATGTTTTTTAAACCCACCGCTGCCATGCTCCAACCACTGCTTTTCAGCCTTGCTCTCTAAAAAGTGCGTGCTAACAAGCAGGTCATCTTTTTTAGCGATCTCAAGGGCAGCTTTGGCAAGTCTTGGGTGCACAGAGTAGGGCGAGTGTAGCGAGATGGCAGGGGTGAAATTTTGGCTTTTATAGCCCTTTGTCTTTTCAAATTTGGCTAAGAAATTTTGCAAATTTTGGTGAATCATCTGCTCATTTGAGCCTAAAATTTCACTAAAAAGCACGACTTTTAGCGGGCTAGTGGCTAAAATTTCAAGATCACTACCAAAGCTAGATATCTCGCCAACGCTGCAAACTCCGCTTTTAAGCAGCGAATTTATTGCTTCATTCATAGCTTTTTTAGCGTCCATCCTAGCTAGCTCGCCGCCTTTATCGATGATAGAGCCAAGCCATTTTATAAAGTCGCCATATTTTAGAGTGCTGACGTTTGAGCTAAACTCTAAATGAACGTGGGTATTTATAAAAGCTGGGGCGATCACACTGTCGCTAAAGTCGCAAATTTTTGCCTCTTTAAATTTCTGTTTAGCCTCTTTTTCGCTTGTAATTTCTAAAATTTTATCGTCCTTAATGACAACACAAGAATTTCTTAAAATTTTTGGATTTTCTCCGCCAGTGATGATCTTTTTTGCTTTTAAAATTTCCATTTCTAGCCTTAAATTTTTGTTATTGTAGCGAAAATTTAGGAACGAAAATGTATAATTTGAGCTATTTAATCAAAAAGGAGTGACATGGATAAGAAGCTAAAAATAATGGTTATCCAAGGCCCAAATATCAACATGCTTGGCGCTAGAGAGCCAGGAATTTACGGCGTTATGAAGATGGAGGACATCCACTCTCAAATGAAGATCGTCGCCGATCAAAATGACGTTGAGATCGAGTTTTTTCAAAGCAACCTTGAGGGCGAGCTAGTTGATAAGATCCAAGAGTGCTTGGGCGATGCTGACGGCATCATCATAAACCCAGCTGCCTATACTCACACCTCTATCGCTATCCGTGACGCGCTAAGTGCGGTTGCGCTGCCAGTTATCGAGGTGCATATCAGCAATGTTTATAGAAGAGAGGAGTTTCGCCACAAAAGCCTCATCGCACCAGTTGCAGCAGGCCAGATCGTGGGCTTTGGACCAGTTGGTTACCATTTGGCGATGATAGGTATGCTTCAAATTTTTGAGCAGATCAAAGCAGTAAGAGCAAATCAAAAAGCACAATGAATTTCATCTTAAAGGACGAAAACGCCGTATATTACGAGTGTGGCTACAGCTGCGACAATGAGTTTTTGCTATGCCTTGATGGTGTGAAATACTTTTTTACAGACGCTAGGTATTATTTCGAGGCAAAAAGCTACGTAAATGCTGGCGTGGTCGTTCTTTTGGCGCAGAGAAATTTAATAAGCGAGGTGCGGGCATTTTTAAGAAAGATGAAGCCAAAAAGCCTTGTTTTTAATCCTGATGAGCTAAGTATTAGCGAGTTTAATGCGCTTAGCAAGGGGTTTAAGATAAATTTCAAGCCAAAGGCAAATTTCTCTAGGCTAAAGAGAATTTGCAAAAGCGAAGATGAGATAAAAATTTTAAAAAAGGCTAGCGAATTTGGAGCAAAATGCTTTGATGAATTTGCTAAATTTGTCCGTGAAAATGGCGAGGGGATGAGCGAAAAGGAGCTTCATTTTAACGCATCACTCATCTTTAGACAAAAAAATGAGCTAGGTCTTAGCTTTGATCCGATCGTGGCGATAAACGAAAATGCCGCAAAGGCGCATGCGCTGCCTGGGGATAAAATTTTAAAAAAGGGCGATTTGTTGCTACTTGACGCTGGGGTTAAATTTAAGCGTTACTGCTCTGATCGCACTAGAACTGCTTGCTTTGATGAAAATTTTAACTTCTCAAAGGAGCAAAAATTTAAAAACGCCAAGATGCAAGAAATTTATGAGATCGTAAAAGAGGCTCAGGCCGCTGCGATAAAGGTCGCAAGAGCTGGCGTGAGGGCGTGCGAGATAGACCTTGCAGCAAGAAATGTGATAGCAAAGGCTGGATATGAAAAGGCCTTTTTTCACTCGACAGGACATGGCGTAGGTGTCGATATACACGAGCTTCCAGTCATCTCAGCAAGGAGCGAAACGCTCATAAAAGAGGGCATGGTCTTTAGTGTGGAGCCTGGAATTTATCTAGAAAATGAATTTGGCGTCAGGATCGAAGACGTGGTGGTTGCAAGAGAAGGAAGGTGTGAGATTTTATGAGGTTAGCTGGAGCAAGAAAGATCGCAAAAAGCCGTTTTTGCCCTAGTTTTTTTGAAAAAAGAGATGAGTTTAAGTACGAAGCGCTAGTTGGCATGGGTGGCAACATCGGCGATAGCGCAAAGAGGTTTGATAAATTTATAAGAGCGATTACAAGTGATAGCAGATTTCACGTAGTCGAAGTCTCGCCGATCCTGATAAATGCGGCGTTTGGCTACGAGGAGCAGGCTGATTTTAGTAACGCTGTTATAAATTTACAAACATCTATGAGCCCTAGAAATTTGCTAAAAATTTTAGGGCATTATGAGAGTAAATTTAAGCGTGTTAGGACGTTTAAAAATGCGCCACGCACGCTTGATCTGGATATTTTGTATTTTAGTAAAAAAGTCTATAAAACGCCGCGTCTCATCGTGCCACACCCAGGAGCCGATAAGAGGCTTAGCGTGATCGTGCCACTAGGGCTTATGAGAGGTTAAAGGATATAAATGGCTACAAAATTTCATACTTTTACAGGCGAGAGCACCATCGAGGCTTTGAAAAAGGCTCAAGAAGCGTGCGGCGAGAAGGCCATACTCGTCACCACAAAGCAAATTCAAGCCAAAACGATAAACAAAAAGCCGCTTTATGAAATTTTAGTAAGCGTCGAAGAGGACGAGGTAAAGCAGCCGCCAAAGCCAAATGCAAAAGCTATAAACTATGAAAATGCCTACTCTAAATTTAGCAAAAACTACGAGCCGCCAAAGCCAAAATTCGAGATAAAAGAGGAGCCTGCTAAATTTGAGGCAAAGACGACGTCGCCTGAGCCTTACGATCCAAATGAGAGCGTGCTTTTAAATATCTCAGCCGCAGCTAAAGAGATAAGCACGATCGCAAATGTCGATATGAACGAGATAAAAGAGCCAAATACAAATGGCATGAATAAAAAAATAGACGACGTGGCAAAGCAAGTAAGCGTGCTAAGCGAAAAAATAGGGCTCATTACTGACATGATCTGGGACGAAAAAGCCCCAAACCGCAACAATCTCTCGATCCCGCCAGAGTTTGCTAGTATCTACAAGCTCGCAAAACAAAGCGGCATGAAAGAGGAGCATTTAGAAGCGATCATGCAAACGACGCTTGAAAATTTGCCAGTCTCTATGAAGAGCAACCCAACTGCGGTAAAAAGGTACTTCTACTCACTTTTGCGAAATATGCTGCCATGCAGAAAAGAGCTCGGCGACAAAAAACAGCGCATAATGATGCTAGTTGGCCCAACTGGAGTTGGCAAGACGACGACTCTTGCAAAGCTCGCGGCTCGTTTTGCTTATGGCAGCGAAAAGCGCTATAAAACGGGCATTATCACGCTTGATACGTACCGTATCGGAGCGGTTGAACAGCTATTTCAGTACGCTAAGATGATGAAGCTACCGATCCTTGACGTCATAGAGGTCGAGGACTTTCAAAACGCCATAAAGCAGCTTAGCTACTGCGATGTGATACTAATCGATACGACTGGAAATTCGCAGTATGACAAAGAAAAACTTGAAAGACTTGATAAATTTTTAAAGCATAGCGGCGCAAAGATCGATGTAAATTTAGTTCTTTCGGCTGGCTCAAAGGTTGAAGACTTAATAGAAATTTACAATGGATTTTCATTTTTACAGATCGATACGCTGATCATTACTAAATTTGATGAGACCAAAATTTTTGGCAATGTCTTTTCGCTCATATATGAGACAAATACGCCAGTTAGCTACTTTAGCGTGGGTCAAGAGGTGCCTGATGATCTTGTGGAGGCAAAGAGCGAATTTTTAGTAGAGTGCGTGTTTGACGGCTTTACAAAGCAAAAGGCTAGCGATGAATAACCAAGCGCAAAAACTACAAAATTTAGTTCAGTCTCAAAATAAGGCTAAAAATACGCATTTTATAGCGATAACAAGCGGCAAAGGCGGCGTTGGCAAGAGCACGATAAGTGCAAATTTGGCAAATGTCTTGTCGCAAAATGGCTATAAAGTAGGGCTTTTTGACGCTGATATCGGCCTTGCAAACCTTGATGTTATTTTAAATGTCAAAATGGGTAAAAACTTGCTTCACGTGCTAAAGGGCGAGTGCAGTCTAAAAGATATCTTGATACCTATAAATAAAAATTTGATCCTTATCCCTGGCGAGAGCGGCGATGAAATTTTGAAATTTAACAATCAATTTTTATTTGAGAGATTTTTAGATGAAGCGAGCGAGCTTGATGAGCTTGACTTTTTGATCATTGACACTGGAGCTGGTATAGGCGGCAGTACGCAGCTCTTTTTAGAAGCAGCCGATGAGGTCGTGGTGGTGACTGTGCCTGACCCTGCGGCGATAACCGATGCGTATGCGGTCATAAAGATCGTTTCAAGGTTTAAAAATAATGAGCTTTTGCTTTTAAATATGGTAAAAAACGAGGCTGAGGCGACTAGAATTTATGAAAATGTAAAGCGAGTAGCAAATGCAAATATCGGACCAAATTTAAATTTAGAGCTAATTGGCTACGTCGCTTCTGATAAGAGCGTGGCAAGGAGTATAAAACAAAGGACACTCTTTACAGATGACGAAGCTTACGGCTCTGCTAGCGTGCAGATCAAGCAGATAGCTTCAAATTTGCTTTATAGGTTGGAACGAAAAGTGCTTAAAGATGAGCAAAGTAGGAGCTTTGGGGGCTTCTTTAAGCGTTTGATAGAACAATTTTAATGGAGATTGAGCTTTGCGTGCAGAAAATTTTATAGCATTTTTTACGGTTTGTGGATTTTTCATAGGCATAGTTTTTACCTTGCTAAAGGTAAATGAGCCTATCGAAATGCTCGTTTATACGCTAGTTATTACCTTATTTTTCTACCTTATAATTCACATCGTGATAATGAACTACGTCGATGTAAAAAGGACTTTGAAGAAATTTTTTGACAAGCAAAGACATGAGGAGATCGCAGACTATCTCATCTCTGAGCTAAACGTTAGGGAAAAACGGATGGAAAATATCATGCTAAAAGTAACCACCGAAAATTTAGACTCTGGTAAGCAAAATGTACGAACTAAAGCAAAAGCAGCTTAACGCTTATAAAAGCACCATTAAAAAAGAGCAAGACGAGATCGTCTTAAAGTATATGCCAGCTCTGCGCGCGATGGCGTTTAGACTAAAGGAGCGCTTGCCTTCAAGTATCGATGTAAACGACCTTATAAGCGTTGGCGTTGAAGAGATGATAAAGCTTAGCAGGAAGTATGACAAAGAGCAAAACGACTCATTTTGGGGATATGGCAAAAAAAGAATTTATGGCTCGATGCTTGACTATCTTAGAGCGCTTGATGTTGTTAGTAGAAGCGACAGAAAGCTAGTAAAGAGCATCAATACCGAAATAGACAACTACTTTAACACACACGAAGAAGAGCCAAGTGACGAGTATCTGGCTGAAAAGCTAAATGAAGATATCGAAAAGATAAGAGAGGCAAGGGGTGTTAGCGGTATCATCACCGTTTTGCCAATAGATGAGCAAATGGAGCTAATAGGTCAAAGTGACATCGAAAAAAGCGTAGAAAAAGAGGATCTTATCTTAAAGATCGAAAATGCGCTAAAAGACTTTGATGAGCGCGACCAGATGATCGTTCAGCTTTACTACTACGAAGAGCTAAATTTAAAAGAGATCAGCGAGATAATGAACATAAGCGAGAGTAGAATTTCACAAATTCATAAACGTTTGCTTGATCGCATCAGACGCAGCTTGGGGGTTTAATGGCTGATATTTTAAGTCAAGAAGAGATAGATGCGCTACTTGAAGTCGTCGATGAAGACGGCGATACGAGCAATATCGAGATAGAAGAGAGCCCGCAAGGCGAGCAAAAACAGATCATTATCTATGACTTCAAGCGTCCAAACCGCGTCAGTAAAGAGCAACTCCGCGCGATAAAAGGTATCCACGACAAGCTTGCTAGAAACCTAGCTAGTCAAATTTCAAGCGTTATGAGAAGTATCGTCGAGCTTAGGCTTCACAGCGTCGATCAGATGACATACGGCGAGTTTTTGATGAGCTTACCAAGCCCAACTAGCTTTAACGTCTTTTCGATAAAACCACTTGATGGAAACTGCATCTTGGAGATAAATCCAAGCATAGCATTTCCTATGATAGACCGCTTACTTGGTGGAACTGGAGAAAATTTCGAGGCAAACAGAGAGCTAACTGACATCGAGGTAAATTTACTCGATGCGGTGCTTAGGATGATCATGCAGCGTTTAAAAGAGAGCTGGTCGATGATAACTGATATGTATCCAAACGTTGAGGCAAAAGAGAGCAGTCCAAACGTCGTGCAGATAGTTTCTCAAAACGAGATCGTCATCATGGTCGTTATGGAGATCATCGTCGGTGGCTCAAGCGGTATGATAAATTTATGCTATCCAGTCATCTATCTAGAGCCTATTTTGTCGCGCCTTGCTAACAGAGACATCATGCTTGGCGAAACGAGTGCTAAAAAGAGTAGAAACAAAGAACTAAAAACGTTAATAGGCCGTGCAGAGGTGCTTTATGAGGCGATCCTTGGTAAATCAATCGTTAGCGTAAATGAGTTTTTAAATTTAAAAGAGGGCGATATCTTAAGGCTTGATAGAGGCGCTGACGATAAAGCGATCGTTTGTATCGACAAAAAAGAGGTATTTTTAGCTGAAGTTGGGCTTCATAGATTTAGAAAGTCTATCAAGATAGAACAGCTAATCCGCTCTGACAAAGACGAGATCAAGCACATCCTAGAAAAATACGAAGAAGAGCGAAAAGCAAAACTAATGGCATACGACGAGGCCAACGAACACAACAACGAAGAAGAGAGCGAAGATAATGACGAATGAATTTTTTAACATCTTTTCAAATGAGCTAAAAGCGACCATCGAAGGGCTAACTGGTAGAGCGCCAGAGATCGGCGAGAGAAATGAATTTGATGCGCCAGCACAAAATGGTATAAAACCGCCTGTTGTCATGGCTAGCGTGACATTAAGTGGCGACATCAATGCAAAAGCAGAGATCGCCTGCACGCCGGTGCTTATAAGTGCGGTTAGTGAGTGGATGATGGGCGAGGAGGAGATCTCACATAATGAAAACCTCGGTAGCGACGAGCTTGACGCTGCAAAAGAGATATTTTCAAACCTCTTTAGTGCTTTTAGCACCTCTCTTGGCGCACAAAAAGGCATGCCAAAGATCAGCTTTGAGGTGATAAATGTAAATTTCTTAGATGAAAACTCATCGCTTGATTTTAGCGTTTTTGAAAAGCTTTTTTTGTTTAACGTAAAGATCGAGGATCTAAATGAGCATGTGGCTTTTGTCTGCGATCATACGCTTATGAGATTTTTTGAGCCTGCTAAAAGCGAGTCAGCAGATAGTGCAAAAAGTGCAGCCACTCCTCATGCACTAAAGGGCGAATTTAGCGCAGAGGAGATGAGAAATATCGGACTTATCATGGATGTTAGACTTCCTATGCGTGTTCGTATCGGCTCAAAAAGGATGCTCTTAAAAGATGTGCTTACTATGGATATAGGCTCAGTTATCGAGCTAAATCAGCTAGCAAACGACCCACTTGAAATTTTGATAGGAGATAAGGTGATAGCTCTTGGCGAAGTTGTCATCATAGACGGCAACTTTGGCATCCAGATCACGCAGATAGGCTCAAAACGCGAGAGGCTTCAGCAGTTAAAATAATGAATGAATTAGTAAATGATCTCTTAAAATTTCCAAGCGTTTTAAAGTATAAAAATAAAAATGTAACCTTCTTTGGCTCGGCTAGATTTGATGAAGAGAATTTCTACTGCAAAAAGGCATACGAGCTAGCTTATAAGCTTAATGAGCTAGGATATGCTATCTTAACTGGCGGTGGGGACGGCATAATGAGAGCGGCAAACAAGGGTGCATTTGACAGTGCAAAGTCCCCAAGTGTCGCGCTAAACGTGAGGCTTCCATTTGAACAACAAACAAATCCATACGTCACCGCAAAATATCTATTTTCAAATTTAAGTCCAAGAAAATTTGCTCTAACTGATAGCTCTATCGCATTTGTCGTCTTTCCTGGCGGCTTTGGCACGCTTGATGAGCTATTTGAAATTTTAGTGTTGGCTCATGTTGGCAGCAAAAAAGTGAAAATTTTTCTTTATGGTTGCGAGTTTTGGCAGGGGCTTGATGAGTTTATACGAAAGACGCTGATCCCTCAAAAAACGATAAACGAAGAAGATTTAAATTTATATAAAATCACCGATGATATAGAGCTTATTGCAAGCGAAATTTTGGCTATTTAAAAATAAGATATAAAATATCGCCTTTAAATTTAAAAAAGGTAAAAATATGAAAATAATGGTTGCAATGAGCGGCGGCGTAGATAGCACGATGACGGCTAAATTTCTGCAAGAGGCTGGACACGAGGTGCAAGGCTGCTACATGATGCTTCATCAAAAGCCCGGATATCACGAAGAAAACATCAGAAAAGTCAAAAAAGTGGGCGAGTATCTTGGCATCAAGGTGCATATCCTCGATCTGCAGGATAAATTTAACGAATATGTCTATGATCCATTTGTCAGGCTCTACAAAGAGGGCAAAACGCCTAATCCTTGTGCTTTGTGCAATAAATTTATAAAGCTTGGAGTGCTACTTGACTTTGCAAAGGCAAATGGCTGCGAGAAGCTTGCTACTGGGCATTACGTGCAGGTGGTTGATGGCTTTATCACATGCGCAAAAGATCCAAGCAAGGATCAAAGCTACTTTTTAGCTCAGGTGCCAAAAGAGGTGCTAAAAGATGTCATTTTCCCACTTGGAGATAAATTTAAAAAAGATATAAAAGAGCTAGCAAGAGGCGTAAAAGTCCTTGAAGAGTTTGCGACGCAGGCTGAAAGTAGCGAAATTTGCTTTGTGGAAAACACCTATATCGAGGTTTTAAACAAGCATTACAACACAAATTTACCAGGCAATGTGGTCGATAAAGAGGGTAAGATCATCGGTCGTCACCAAGGCTACATGCACTACACTATCGGCAAACGTCGTGGTTTTGAGGTTTTTGGTGCTCATGAGCCACACTTTGTCATCAAGATAAACGCTGATAAAAATGAGATCGTTGTCGGCACGAAGGACGACCTTGCCCAAAAGGTGGTTGAGCTTGAAAATGTAAATTTATTTATAGATGAAGATAAATTTGAGTGCGAAACAAAGATAAGGTATAGAAGCCCTAAACTTGAGGCTTTTGCCATGGTTGATAAAGCTAACAAAACCGCAAAACTAACGCTAAATCAAAACGCACTTGGCGTAGCGCAAGGTCAGCTTTGCGTGATGTATGATGGTGATCGCGTCATCGCAAGCGGTTTTATAAGGTCTTAAGCGCCTCTTTTATCACCTTAACGTGGCTAAATTCTGGCTCTTTAACAGCAGTCAGAAGCGCCACATTTTTATACTCTTTTTCTAGCTTTTTAAGCTCTTTTAGCCCCTCTTGCCCCTCTTTGCCATTTAGCTCTTGCCTAAATCTTTTGCAAAACTCATCAAACCTAGCCTCTTTATCTTCATGAAACCATGACCTTAGCTCGTTTGATGGAGTGACTGATTTTAGCCAGATAAAGCTAGAAAATATCTCTTTTTTCACGCCTCTAGGATAAAGTCTATCGATAAAGACACCTTTAAATTTCTCGTCGTCGCTTTTAATAAAGTCGTAAATTCTACATATCTTAAACATGTTTGTAATCTTAGTCCTCATAAATTTACAAATATAAAATAGTTTAAAAATTCAGTGTAAATTTTGGCTTTATGGGTAGAAAATTTGACTAAAATTTGTGGGTAAATAAATTTAAATTTAAAGCTCGTTTTGATAAAATTACAACATAAAAATCACTAAAAAAGGTTACTATTATGAGAGGCTATAAAATTTTCTCAGGCACCGCAAATATCGAGCTTTCGAAGAAAATTTCGCAATATTTGTCGCTTCCGCTTAGTGAAGCTAGCATTAAAAGATTTAGCGATGGTGAGATTAGCGTGCAAATCGGCGAAAGCGTGCGTGGGAAAGATGTTTTTGTCATCCAGCCAACATGTGCCCCAGCAAATATAAATTTAATGGAGCTTCTTATCTTAACTGACGCTTTAAAACGCAGCAGTGCAAGCTCTATAACAGCGATCGTGCCGTACTTTGGCTACGCTAGACAAGACAGAAAAGCAGCTCCTAGAGTGCCGATCACTGCAAAACTTGTGGCAAATATGATGCAAACAGCAGGCATCGACAGGGTCGTTACGATGGACCTTCATGCAGGACAAATTCAAGGATTTTTTGACATCCCAGTAGATAACCTTTATGGCAGCATTATCTTTAACGACTACGTAAAAGCTAAAAATTTACCAAATCCAGTCGTCGCAAGCCCAGATGTAGGCGGTGTGGCTCGCGCTAGAGCCTTGGCGAAAAATCTAAATTTATTAGATATGGTCATCGTTGATAAGCGCCGTGAAAAAGCAAACGAGAGCGAAGTGATGAACGTGATCGGCGATGTGAAAGGCAAAGATGTGATCTTGGTCGATGATATGATAGACACTGCTGGCACCATCGTAAAAGCAGCTGAAATTTTCAAAGAGCGTGGCGCAACTAGCGTAATGGCGTTTTGCACGCACCCAGTGCTTAGCGGACCAGCCTATGATAGGCTAAAACTTGGCTTTTTAGATGAGCTAGTGGTGACTGATACGATTCCGTTAAAAGAAGAACTCCCTTGTATAAAAGTGCTAAGCGCAGCTTCACTTTTTGGCGAAGTGATACGCCGTGTTTATCACAACGAAAGCGTAAATAGCTTGTTTTAATAACCCTTGCAGCTTCAGCCTGCTAAATTTATCTGTTTTGGCACTGATTGATATTTGTCTTTTGGGTTAAATTTCTAGCCCAAAAGAGTGAAATACCTACTTGCGATGAACCTAGCTGTGAAGCCAAATAAATACAAATCGCAATGAAATCTCGCCGCTAAACTACACACTAACCACTAAAATTTAAGCCGCAATTAAAAGATGTAGTGCCGATCAGATCCGAGTGGGAGCTGCGACAAATGCCGTTAGGATCGCACAAAAATGGATCGCGATGCAGGAGTAGTCTGCGCTAAAATTAATTGCGATTTTGCACCTAAAATTTAAGGAAAAAACTATAAAATACTTCCTTTTTAAATTTCACAAAAAGGGTTTTTATTGCGTAAAATATTTGAGAGAATTTTGCTTGCAAGCAACAGTTTCACACTTTTCCCAGTAGTTTTTGGCCTTTTAGGTGCGATCGCGCTTTTTATCATCGCTAGTTATGATGTCGGCAAGGTACTTTTAGAAATTTATAAATATTTCTTTGTCGCAGATTTTCACGTTGAAAATTTTCACTCAGAAGTTGTTGGCGAGATTATTGGAGCGATTGATCTATACTTGATGGCGCTTGTTCTTTATATATTTAGCTTCGGAATTTACGAGCTTTTCATCTCGGAGATCGAACAGTTAAAGCAGTCAAAGCAAAGCAAGGTGCTTGAAGTGCATTCGCTTGATGAGCTAAAAGATAAGCTTGGCAAAGTGATCGTTATGGTACTCATCGTAAATTTCTTCCAAAGAGTGCTTCACGCAAGCTTTACAACTCCGCTTGAGATGGCCTATCTTGCGGCTTCTATCCTCGCACTTTGTCTTGGACTTTACTTTCTTTACAAGGGCGAACACTAAAATTTTAAGCGTTTTTACGCTTAAAATTTCTCCTACATCTTTTCTTTAGCTATTTTTGGATAATATCCATTTAAAAATTTAAAGGAAATTTGATGATTTTCATAGACGCTTGCCTTAAAAAACATACCCCATACACGCCTGTTTGGATGATGCGCCAAGCTGGCAGATATCTGCCAGAATATATGACTGTAAGAGCTAAAGCAGGGGACTTTTTATCACTTTGTAAAGACTATAAAAAGGCTAGCGAGGTCACGCTTCAGCCAGTTGATATTTTAGGCGTTGATGCGGCGATTTTATTTAGTGACATTCTCGTTGTGCCTCTTGAAATGGGTATGGATCTGCGTTTTGAAAAAGGCGAGGGTCCTGTTTTTACAAAGCCTTTGCGTGATCAAGCCACACTTGATGCACTTGGTATCGAAAGATCGGTAAAAAATTTAGCATACGTCTATGATACGATCAAGCTAACACGTGAAAATTTAGCCAAAGACAAGGCTCTCATTGGCTTTTGCGGGGCGCCGTGGACGATAGCTACATATATGATTGAAGGTGGCGGTAGCAAAAACTATGCGATCTGCAAAAAGATGCTCTATGAAAATCCAGAATTTTTGCATCAAATTTTAGAAAAAGTGACGCAAGCGCTCATCCTTTACGTCAAAGAGCAGATAAAAGCTGGCGTAAATGCAGTGCAAATTTTTGACAGCTGGGCGGCTGCGCTTGAAGAGCAGGCTTATTTTGAGTTTGGATTTAACTACATAAACAAGATAGTTGATAGCGTAAAGGCTGAATTTCCGCAGATCCCTATCATCGTTTTCCCAAAGGGCATAAGCGGATATCTAGATAAAATTTCTGGAATTTTTGACGTTTTTGGCGTTGATTGGAGCACACCGATCGAGCTTGCAAAAGAAAAACTAAGCCCAAAATACGTCCTTCAGGGCAACATGGAGCCAACAAGACTTTATAGCAAAAAGGCGATCGATGAAGGCGTGGATAAAATTTTAAGCACGATGAAAGGCGCGCCGCATATTTTCAACCTTGGTCACGGGATCTTGCCTGATGTGCCAGTCGAGCACGCAAAATATTTCATAAAAGAGGTTCAAAGAAAAAGTGCAAGATAGCACTCCAGTCTTTGGACCGATAAATTCTCGCCGTTTTGGCATGAGCCTTGGCATCGATCTAAGCCCAAAGCAAAAATCATGTAATTTTGATTGTGTTTATTGCGAGCTAAAGGGTGCAAAAACTGTTGAAGCTATACAATATCCACCAAGCGTCGATGAGATCATAAGCGCTTTAAAAGAAGCGTTAAAACTTCATCAAAACATCGATGTTATCACGCTTACAGCAAATGGCGAGCCAACTCTTTATCCGCATTTAAAAGAGCTGATCGCAAAAGTCAATGAGCTAAAGGGCAGGGCAAAAACTCTCATCCTAAGCAACGGCTCAGGCGCGATGGATCAAAAAATTTGTGAAGCGCTACAAGGGCTTGATATAGTTAAATTTAGCCTAGATAGCGCCGTGCAAAGCACCTTTAAAAAGATAGACCGCAACAAAAGTGGCATAGAAGTAAATGAACTTATAAAAGCAATGGCTAAATTTCGCAAGGGATTTAAGGGTGAGCTTGTGCTTGAAATTTTGGTTGTGGCTGGATTTAACGACAAAGAAGGGGAATTTATAGCGCTTAATGAGGCTATAAATGAGATAGCTCCACACCGAGTGGATGTGGGCACGATAGATCGCCCGCCAGCTTACAATGTAAAAGGCGTGGATGCTAGTAGGCTTGAAGAGCTAGCAGGTAAGATAAAGGGCGTGCCAGTTACCATAGTTAAAGCTCACAAGATAGAGCAAAAGTATGAATTTAATAAGAGTGAAATTTTAGCCATGTTAGAGCGTCGTCCGCAAACTACGGCAAATATTGAAGAGAATTTCTCAGAGCACTCAAAGCAAATTTTAAACAGCCTCTTAAAAGATGGCGTGGTTTATCAAACTGACGTTGCTGGCGTTAAATTTTATAAATTAAGATGATAGATGAAGCGAATTTTAACTATACAAGACATCTCGTGCGTTGGCAAATGCTCGCTCACCGTCGCACTTCCCATAATCAGCGCCCAAGGCATCGAGGCATGCATCTTGCCAACGGCACTGCTCTCAACCCACACTGGCTTTAAAAATTTTACTTTTTGTGATCTAACTGACGAATTTGACGCTATAACGCAGGTTTAGCACAAAGAGGGCATCAGCTTTGATGGAATTTACACTGGATTTTTAGGTAGTTTTAGGCAGCTTGAGCTTATAGAGAAGGTCTTTGCTGAATTTAATGCTAGCTCTTTACTAAGGCTTGTGGATCCTTGCATGGGTGATAATGGCAAGCTTTATCACGGTTTTGATGAGAAATTTGTGGCAAAGATGAGGGAGCTTTGCACAAAGGCTCACGTCATCACGCCAAACATAACTGAGGCAAGTTTTATGTGCGCTAAGCCATTTTTAAGCGAGGGATACGGTGAGGATTACATTTTAGAGTTGCTTGAGGGCTTGGCTGATTTTGGCGCGCAAAAGGTCGTTTTAAAGGGCATTAGGTATAGGCAAAACGAGTGTGGCATCATAGCTTACGATGCAAAGACAAAAGAAAAAGTGGAGTACTTTCACGAGTATCTGCCGTTTCATGCAAGTGGCACTGGCGACATTTTCGCTTCAGTGCTTTTTGGCTCGCTGATAAATGGTGAAAGCATGCAAAATGCTATCAAAAAGGCAGCAAATTTTGTGCTTGAAAGCATCAAGATTACGCTAAAAGATGATAATCGCACATGGTATGGTGTGCAGTTTGAAAAGCTACTTAGAAATTTTTAGCACTTTAGAGTAAAGAGTGATTTAAATTTGTGTCATTATAACCCCGTAAAGTGACATAGTTAAAACAAAATTTCATATTTATTTAAATTAATTTTACTTTTATGTAAAAAGTTGAATAATTACGCAAATATTGATCAAGGAGTGATTTATGAAGTCTTTAAGGATGAAAATTTCTGTTATTTTGACAGCTGTGATCGTGCTACTACTAATTGGCGTTAGCCTAATTAGTTACAACATAGCTCGCAATCTATATACACAAAAAGTTGTGAAAGATGAGCTACCATTAGCTGTCTCAAACGTTGCAGGTGAGATCGGCTATGCCATAGACAAGATCATCAACACCTCTTATCAGATGACTAAAAACGACTATCTTCTAAAGTGGATCGACGAGGGCGAGCCAAAGGACGGGTTAGCAACACTTTTTAACTACAATACCGACCTTATGAAGGCATTTAACCTCTCAACGGCGATGTTTGTCTCTGATAGAACTCTAAACTACTACACAAATGACAAAATTTTAAAGCAGCTTAGCAAGGACAATCCACGTGATAGCTGGTATTTTGACGTTAAAAATGGCAAAGAGGTAAATTCTCTAAACATCCAAGTCTCAGAAGCCACTGGCTCGCTAACACTTTATGTAAATAGCAAGGTTGAAAAAGACGGCAAATTTTATGGCGTCAGCGCGATAGGTATGAACCTTGACGACATCGTAAATTTAGTCACTTCAAAAACCATGGGTGAGGGAAGTAAATTTCTAATGGTTGATTCAAGTGGCATCGTAAAAATAGAAAAGAGCGACAGGGTCGGCAAAGTAAATGTAAAAGATGTCCTTGGTAAAGAGAAATTTGATGTTTTGATGAATAAAAATGGCGGCGTCATCCGTCACTTTGACGGCACGAGAAATTTGATAATTGGCTCAAAATATATCCCAAGCCTTGATTGGTACCTCTTTGGCGAGATGGACGAGGACGTGCTTTTAAAAGATTTGCATACGCTATTTTACTCAGCTATCGGCGTTATCTTAGCAGCGATCATCATCTCTGTGATAGTTTCACTTCTAATGTCTTCATATCTCCTAAAAATCATCCTCAAACTAAAAACAGGACTACTATCTTTCTTTGACCTACTAAACCACAAGACAAACAAAGCCCAGCCTATAGAGATCAACTCTAAAGATGAATTTGGTCAAATGGCAGAGCTAATAAACAAAAACATAAAAGCCATTGAAGATGGTATGAAAGATCAAAGTATCTTCATCCAAAAAGCCAACACCTTTGTAAATGAGATAAAAGATGGCAACTATGAA
>CAUUIN010000040.1:0-17108 GCA_963545295.1 uncultured Campylobacter sp.
GGCGAGAAATTTAGCTTTTTGCCTTATGCGCTTGCCTTTAAAGACGAGGTTAGAGAGCTTAAAAAAGTATTTATAAAAAATCTTGAAATTTTAAGAAATTTAGCTCAAAATGACGAGCAAAAATCCTACGTAAAATACCTTGAAAAGCTGCAAAATGCCTTTTGTGAAGAGGACAATGCAAAGGTGATAAATGCTTGGCAAGAGGCTGAGATAGCGTGGATGGATGTAAAAGGAGCGCTTCAGCCAGGCCATCCGCTAGAGTACTACGAGGACGCCTACACGCACGCAGTTGCGCTAGAGTGGGACATCAGGCTAGTTGATAGCGAAGGGATCGATGAGCTTAAATTTAAAGAAAAAGTGGCAAAAACTTACGAGAGTGTCTGCAAAAAGATCAAGTTTGATAACGCCGCGACAAACAAGGCAGTTAGTGAAAATATCGCTAGAACGCAGCTTTATATAAGCGTGCCGATGATCTATTATGGGGCGGAGTTAAATGGGCTTTTTAGCGCTCAGGTCGTGCCAAATGATGAGAGCGTGAGTGCAAAATGCGGCAAGAAAATTTTTGCTTTTGTAAATCACGTCTATGAGGGGGCAAAGGCAAAGCCTTTTATGAAGCTTGGGGCTGAAATTTTTAGCAAGGAATTTTTGGATTTTGGCAGAGAGATTTTATTTTTAAAGCCAAAAATTTGGAAAAAAGTATATGAAATTTCAACGATCGGCCATGAGTTTGGGCATATCCTTTTTATCGGACTTGATACCGAGATGAGTATGAATAAAAGTGGCGTCTTTAAATTTATAGAAGAGTACAAGGCGACGACTGGCGGGCTTGTAAATTTCTTTTTGCACGAAGAGGCGGAGTATAAAATGGCCGTCTTTCACGAGCTAATAGCCCGCGCGGTTGGGCTTATAGCGTGGCGAAAGGTCGATGAAGTGAGAGCTTATTACTGCGAGGGGCTCATACATCTTAGCCTGCTTTTTAGGGCTGGGGTGCTTAAATTTGACGGCAAACTAAGTGTGGATATGAGCGAGCAAGCTTACGCTAGATTTAAAGAAATTTGCTTGCAAAACTACTTTGAGCTGGCGCAAACATACGCTAGAAAAGATGATGCGAGTACGTTTTTGGAGAAATTTTGCCAAAAAGATGAGCAAAGCTATCTGCCAAAAGATGAAGAGTGCAAGAAATTTGTTGAGCATTTTTACGCTAGGTACGAGGCTATCGGCAACGACGTCGATGATAGCGGCGAGTGGCAAAGGTGGCAAAAACTAGCCCAGGAAGCGGAGAGTAGCCGTGCTTGATAGGATAACAAATTTTCACAATGGCTCTTTTTTATTTATATTTGCGTTAATTATTGCTTATTTTTCTGCTATTTATTTGGGAGATCAGCTCTATCTGACAGCTTTATCGGTCGGCACTGATGTAGTGATCGCCATATTTTTGTTCTTTTTGTTAAAAAGTAGTAGAAATTTAAACTCATACTGGACCTATATATTTTTAGCTGTCGCGAGCTGGGCGTTAGTAGATATCCTTTTACTACTTTATGATAGATCACCTATCATGCAAGGAAACATCTCTCGCACGGAGCTTATGCAAATTTTATATTTGATCCCATTTTTTATGCTTATCATCTCTTTTATCGCCTTTTTTACAAGGATCTTAAAAAGAGTGATATGGCAACAAGTCGTGGTAGATGCACTTGCTTTGATGCTTATTACGGTTAGTTTTTTTTGGTTTGTGGTTTTTGATAGGAGTCTAGCAGTAGCGTTTAATCAAGAATTTGTAATTAGCCTTTCATATATCATAATGGACATTTTTATCTTTTGCTTTGTCTTTGTTGTCGCATTTTCGCTAAATTTCGTATCAAAAAAACCAGCTTTTACCTATAAAAGAGTGAGTCTTCTTTTATATTTATTTGCCTTGCTTATCATTTGTATTTGCAATGCATACTACTCATCAAGGGCTTTTTCGCTATATGGTGGTACAAATGTTCATTACGAGTTTTTCTTTAAAGTTGCATTTTTTATTATATTTGTAGCTTGCTTGCATTTAAAGGAAAACGAGGCAAATATCAAGATAAGAAGCCACAGAAAAGACTATACAAGGGTGTTTGTATATAAATTTATCGCCTTGCTTTTCATCTCTCTACTTTTTTTAGGAGCTGCTAATACTGACAAAATTTACTCTGTTTGGATAGTTTTTCTGCTTATGGTTTTGCTAGCCTATGCAGCGCTAATTTATAGTATCTCAAGTACAGTTGCTATGAGGGATTTAGCTAGATCTGAAAGGCATATCATCGCTAGACTAGATGAAGAGATCCAAGATAGCTTAAAAGAGCTCGAAGAGAAAAACGAGCGCTTAAGGCAGCTTAGTGAATTTGATTCACTCACTGGACTTTTAAATAGACAGTCATTTTTAAACAAACTATCAGAGATGATAAAGACCAAAGCGCTTGGCGAAAAGATAGATATTTATAGTATCGACATCAATCACTTTAAGGCTATAAATGACTCATATGGCCACTATGTGGGCGATGAGGTGCTTTTGAAATTTTCTAAAAATGTAAAAGCGATCTTGCCAGAAGGTGCTATCATCTCAAGGTTTGGCGGTGATGACTTTATGATAGTTTTAAAGCAAAAAAATGAGGGGCATTATAGAGAATTTTTATACTATCTGCTTAACATCATAGCCGAGCAAATCTCTGTTGGTGACTATAAGATAGCTCTTGGAGCAAAGGTTGGCGTTAGCTCAACGCAAACAAGTGAAATTTTAGCTGATGATCTTATCATGCAAGCAGGAGCTGCGCTTGATGCAGCAAAAAGAGATGTCAATACAAAATATGTCTTTTATGATGATATAAAAGAGATCATTCAGGAGAAAAACTACATAGAAATTTTGCTAAATTCTATGAATTTTGATGAGGAATTTAGCCTAAATTTCCAGCCGCAGTATCTACTAAATGGTAAAAAGATAATAGGCGCTGAGGCTCTTATAAGGTGGAACTCTCCGGTAAAAGGCTTTGTAAGTCCAGCTAAATTTATCCCAGTGGCAGAGCAAAGCTCTATCATAAATACAATAGGAATATGGGTCGCAAAAGAGGCTATAAGGCAGATGAGCTACTGGAACAAAAAGTATGGTATCAGTCTAAAAGTTGGCATCAATATCTCTCCAAAACAGGTTGATAATGTAAATTTTGCATCGGATATCTTTGGCTATGTTGAAGAATTTGGCATGGATCCAAAGTGCGTTGATATCGAGCTTACAGAGGCAAGCCTCGTCAATGCCGAAGAGATCATGCAAACAGTCTTAAAGAAATTTTCAGACAAGGGTATGAGTATCTCGATCGATGACTTTGGCACCGGCTTTTCATCGATGAACTATATCAAAAAGTATCCGCTAGATAGGCTAAAGATCGCAAAAGAGTTAGTTGATAACATCGCTATAAATGAGATCGATAGAGACGTTGTAAAAAGCGTTATAACTCTAGCTAAAAATATCGAGTTAAAGACGATTGCTGAGGGTGTTGAAGATGAAACGCAGCTTGAAATTTTAAGAGAGCTAGGCTGTGATGAGATACAAGGTTATTTCTGGGGTAAGCCGATGAACGCTAAAGACTTTGAAGAGCTTATAAAAAGCACGCTTGATCGCATCTAAGCTTGTAAATTTACAAGCTTAGCTCATAACGCTTTTGTAGTCTAAATTTTCAAAAAGCAGTAGCTCTTTTTTGCTCTCTTTTATAAGCACTTTTACTAGCTCTGAGGTCTCTTTGTTTTTTGGCAAGACAAGATGAATTTTTTCATTTATAAAGATGATAAAGATATTTTTAAGCTCGTAAATTTCACTTACATCTTTTATGTCAAAAATTTCATTTTCTTTTGGCTCATTTTCATAAAATGCCAAATTTTTCTCATTTACTTCAAAGATCATATTTTTTTTAAAGTCTGAAATTTCTAAGCTTTTTAACGCCATTCTTCGTCTATTTTTTAAAAAAATTGGATAAAAAATGATCCAAAAAATAGCAAAAATAGTGCCAATAATGGTAAAAATTTTGGTTTTTAAAAGCATATCAGCGACAAACCCAGCCAAAATTGCTTCAGTAAAAATCATAAAAACATTTATAAAATACTGTTTTCTGGCCTTTTTTGAAAAAAATAGATTAAACGCTTGGTAGTCTATTAAATTTTCTCCAGATAAGACGATATTACATTTCATAATAAACCTTAATGAAAGATTTGCAAAATTATAACCAAAAATAAGGTTTGAAATAGAATAAATAATGGAGAGAAACATTTTTTTTACGTCAAATTCGTCAGTTGTAGTAAGACAAAAACAAATTTTCTATGCCGTTATAGCTCTTTTTATATTTTCTCAGTTTGCTGGCATTTTAAACTATAAAATTTTTGAAAATTTGTTGATATTTTTGGGCTTTGTTTTTGTAGTTCTTGGTATCTACATCTCCATGAACAGATCAAAGCTTAAGACTATGCACTGGCTTGCTGCATGCTTTGGAGTCTTTATCTGGGCTATTATTGACGCCATTAGAAGTGTCAATGAAGACTTTCTTTTAAGAAGCAAAGAGCAAATTTCTTATCTTGATTTTTTTAATCTGCTCCCTATGTTTTTACTCCTAGCTGCTGTAGGCATATTTTTTGTAGTCAAATTTATAGCTAGCGATAAAAAGATCATAGTTTTGGCCGATAGCTTTAACGTCCTTTTGCTAGTTTTCACGCTTGCTTATTGTATTGTTGGAGATATGGGCGTTGATATATTGATCCATCCTAAAAGTCCTACTGAGCTTGTTGCTAGCATTGCTATTTTTGTAAATTTGTCTATTTTGTTCATAACTTTAAGTGAAATTTTTAATAGCAACCATCTTTATATTAGATATAGCGGCTTTTTCTTGATAATCGCAAGTGCGATTTTTACGCTATTAAATTTATATGTTTTTTATAATGAACTTATAAATAAAGGGTATGATTTTACTCTGCACTCTATCTATCTTGTGCCATTTTTTCTCTTGATGCTTGGAGCTTTTTATCTAAAAGGAGAAAACAAGCGTATAAGCGCAGCCGATGTTGGCATAAAAACAACATCTAAGCTCGTGCCTATCATCTCGGCCGCACTAATACTAATAAAAGCTAACCTCTCATCTTATGTTGATCTGCTTATAATTTTTGTCGTTGTAGTTGGCGCGGTTATTAGCTATTTTGTGAAGGTGCTTGATCAAAGTGAAGAGATATATAGCGCAGAGCAAAATTTACATGATGCTAAAAACAAAGAGAAGCACCTAAAGACAAACGAACTTGAGATGATAAATTTAAGCTTAGAGGGCGTATCTGAAAAAGACTATCTAACCTCTCTTGGCAACAGAGACTCTTTGCTAAATGAACTTAAAGGTATGTGCAGTGTTTTGGGCGAGAAGCAAGAGATTGCAGTTTATTATATAAATATAAGTCGCTTTAAAAATATAAATACATCTTATGGACATGAGGTTGGCGATAAAATTTTAAAAGCGGTAGCAAAGCGCATACGTGAAGCGTGCAACAGACAAGAGGTCACTGCAAGGATCGGCGCTGATGAGTTCATCGTGCTTTCAAAAATGGAGGAAAATAGCCACACTAAGCGTATGAAGCTTGGTATGGAGCTAAGGGATACGATAGAAAAACCTTTGCAAATAGATAAGTATCACTTTGCGATTAAGAGTGTTGTTGGTATCCACGTAGTGACAAGAGATAACATCAGTGATCCTAGAAATATCATCAAAAAAGCTGATATGGCGATGTACTATGCTAAGCAAAACCCAGCCAAAAATCCTATGGTTTATAACAATGAGATAGATAGCGAGATGCAGCAAAGCTCAAACATAGAGATAGCTCTTAAAAAAGCAAATTTACAAGATGATTTTGAAATATATTTTCAGCCGATCTATGACATTAAAAATTTAAAGATCATATGCGTTGAAGCGCTACTTAGATGGCAGTCAAAAGAGTATGGACAAAAAGAAGCTGGCGAGTTTATGGATATAGCTAGCTTAAATAGTGATATCTTAAACGACATCTGCACGCTTGCTGTCTCAAAAACAGTAGAACAAGCTGTAAGATGGCAAAACAAAAAGCTAAAAGTGCCAAAAATAAGCATAAACGTAGCGCAAATCCAAAGTACATCTGAAAAATTTGTAAATGAATTTATGCTAACTTTAAACTCACACCACCTAAATCCAAAGCAGTTTGAGCTTGAATTTAGCGAAGATATCTGGAAAAACGATCAAGAGACGCTTGATAAAATTTTCTCACTTTTAGAGAAAAATAATATAGATGTTTGTATAGATGATTTTGGATCTGGATATACGTCCTTTGTCTATATCAGAAAGTATAAGATCGACCGCATAAAGATAGCAAATGACTTTGTCGCTCAGTCAGTAAGTAATAAAAAAGATATTCAAGTAGTCGCTGCTATCATAAATATAGCAAAATCAATGAAGCTAAAAGTGACAGCAAAAGGTGTAGAAAGCCACGAGATAAAAGAGCTTCTAAAAGAGCTTAATTGTAATGAAATGCAAGGATATTTCTTATCTCGTCCGATGAGTGCGGAGGAGTTTGAGAATTCTTTAAGGCAGAATTCTCACATGGTGGCTGATATTTAAATTTCAGCCTTTATCTCTTCGTTTGATTTTACGACCATGCCTGAGCCGTGTATCACGCTTGGGATACAGCTTGTGCAGATATCAACCTCTTCGCCGTTTTTGTGAGCGTGGATGAAAACTGCATTTTTATCATCGCTGCTTTTTAGTCCGCAAACGTTGCAAACTACTAGATCTTTCTCTCTCATCTTTTCTCCTTTGAAATTTTGGGTGATTTTACATCTTGTAAGCTTGCATTAAGATGATTTAGCTCAAGCTTCTGGCTTGAGCATTAATTGTTTTTTGTTATAATCATTTAAAATTTAAAAGGTTTAAAAATGGATGAAAGAACTATTGTTTTAGAGATGTTAAAGATGCAACAAAGCCTAAATGACGAGACAAATGGGCTTGGTTGGGAAAATGGCTATACAAATAAAAATAAACTAATAAGCTGGAGGCGCTGCATATATATGGAGTGTGCTGAGCTCATTGACAGCTTTGCTTGGAAGCACTGGAAGAGCATAGACGCCAAGACTGATGAGCAAAATTTACGCATCGAGGTTGTTGATATCTGGCACTTTATAATGAGTCTGGCGCTACAAATTTATAAGGCAAAGCAGCTTGGCGATGTTGAGACTTTGGCTGAAGATATCTGCCAGTCAAGCGGCTTTAGTGACTATTGCAAAGAGCCGCTAAAGCTCGAAGATGAGAGCATTTATGAGATCATGAACGACGTTGAGATGCTCATACATGAGTGCAGTGGCTTTGACTATGACATCTTTGATATCTTTAAAATTTATTTCTCAATGTCTTTAAAATGTGGTGTAAATTTATACTCACTTTATGAGTGCTATATCGCTAAAAACGTGCTAAATCGCTTCCGCCAAAATAACGGCTACAAAGAGGGAAGCTATAAGAAAAACTGGAACGGACGCGAAGATAACGAAGTGATGAGCGAAATTTTATCAAATGGCGTTAGTAAGATAGGTGAAATTTACGCCGCACTTGAGCGTGAGTACAAAGAGGTAAAATGATAAATCTTCTTCGCCTTGGCTTTAAGGACTTTTTTACAGCCAAATTTATAACGCTATCTATCTTGCCACTTCTGCTTAGCATCATCTGCCTAGCTTGGCTAAGCGTTTGGGGAGGCGGTGAGATATTTGACTTTTTAAGCGATGGGGCAAAAAACGAAAATTTCGCCTTTTTAGAGACAAACTCAACGCTATCTTTTATAGCTATTAAAATTTTAAGTTTTAGCGCCACAAAATGGATCATAAGCGTACTTTTTTACGTTTTAAGCACCTTTTTAACGATAATAATTAGCATAATAATCGCCCTAATCGTAGCTGGCTTTTTAACGCCAGTTGTGGCTAAAGAGATAAACAAAAGGCACTACAACTACGTGCTTAAAAGCGAGGTTAGCACGGCTAGAGTGCTAAAGGTGACGATGGTTGAGATCATGAAATTTCTTGGGATCTTGCTCGTTTGCTTGCCACTTTTGTTTGTGCCTTTTGTAAATTTTTTCATCATCAACGTGCCGTTTTTTTACATTTACTATAAACTTTTACTAATAGACGTTGGCTCAAACACGCTTGATAGCGATAAATTTGAGCTAGCACTGCTTGAAGGTGGTGGGATTAAATTTATAGCTTTTACGCTTTTGTTTTATCTCATCTCGCTTGTGCCGCTAGTGGGGCTATTTTTTCAGCTTTATTTTGTGATAGTCTTGTCGCACCTCTTTTATCAAAGAGAGGCGCTAATTAAAATTTAGAGCCAAAAGGTCCTAAATTTATGCGTAGTAAGATAGTTTGTTGCTCTCATCAAGCAAGGTATCAAATAGCCTTTTTGTAGCATTTAGTAGATTTTTATTTGCATCATTTTTAGCTAAAAGTTCGTCAAACATCTTTAGCATATTATCATTTATGAAATTTTTGTGATCTATATCTTTTGGCTCAGGCAACATCTGCTTGATCTTGTTTGAAAGCTCACTTATGCTTTGGCTACTGCCTGCGATCTTGTCGCCCTCTTTGACATTTTTCATAAATTCATCAACTTGTGGGCGAATTTGCTTCATCGCCTCTTCGATCTCTTTCATATCTTGCTCGTCTATGCCGTTGCCTTTGTAGGCAAACTCATAGCCGTATTCGTGCGTTAGAGTTAGACTTTTTTGGCTTGAAGTGCCATTTTTCTGGCTTGAAAACTCCAAACTTTTGTTGTCGTACATAGAAAAACTTATCTCGTCGCCTGAGCTAGTCTTCATCGAAAAGCTCATGTTGTTGTAGCTTCCTTGAGAGTAAAAATTTGTTTGCATTTTTAAATCCTTTTGAGGCTAAATCGACAAAATTTTAATTTCATAAAGCAAAATTTTGTAAAATGCGTCAAAAAAGGACAGGCGATGTGTTGTTTTGGGACTAGGGTTTTTTTGCTGATGCTTATCACTGTTTTAAGCTTTGTTTTTGCTAGGCTTTGGCCTGTTTTGCCAGTCGTTGGCTACTACTTTATACTTGCAAATTTGCTCTCGATTTTAATGTTTTCACTATTTTTTAAAGGGCTTTTGCCAAGCTTTGTAAAGGTAAATGCGATCCACTACTTTTCGCTCATTGGCGGCTTTTTGGGAGCATTTTTAACGATGCTTGTTTTTAAGAAGGTTACAAAAGATAAATTTACTCTAATAGAGCTCATTATTTTTACGCTTTGGGTGCTGATAATCGCCATAGTCATCTTTAAATTTCAAGCTATTTTAGAGATTTTTAGGGGAATTTAGATGGATGAGAGGATAGTTAAATTTCTAAAAAAGATGCACCTTGCAGGTGTTTGCGTCATAGATGATGAGGGGCAGCCTTACGCTTTTAGCGCATTTTACGCCTTTGATGAGGTTAAATTTAATCTTTTGATAGCTAGTTCAAGTAGTAGCTCACATATCAAATTTTTAAAAAACTCAAAGCTCGTTGCTGGTACGGTCGCTCTTGATACGAAGATCGTTGGTAAGATCGAGGGTGTGCAGTTTCAAGGAGTGATGAAAGAGGCGGTGGGTAACGAGAAAGAGTTATATTTTAATAAGTTTTTTTATGCCAAAGCAATGAATCCTGAAATTTGGTGTATAAGCCTAGGAAAGGTTAAATTTACAAGCAACACACTTGGTTTTGGCAAGAAAATTTTTTGGCAAAAATAGCTAAAAATCGCATAATATTTTTGTGTTAGCTTAAAAGATGGTATCTTGGGAAGTATCTAGAATAACGCTTTTATGAAACGAATGGTACATGTACCTTGTAAAATATTTTTACATAATGATTTACAAAAAACTTACTTTTACTCCCTTTTTAGGGGAAATTTAAAAAATGTTAATACTATTTAAAAAAATATTAAATAACTAAAAAATAGCTTAAAAGTGCCGTAAATTCGGTTAATCTTTCTAGTCTTACCCTTATTATATAATCGCGCTAAAAATTTAAAAGGAGTACTTATGGCTAAAGAAGCGGGTGTAGTAAAATCGCTAAGTGGCAAGGCGGTCGCAGTTGATCAAAACGGAAACGAGAGAGAGCTAAAAGTTGGCGATATCGTTTATATGGGCGAGAGTGTCAAAACTAGCGATGCAGCCGACAAAGTAACTATCGTTGCAAACAATGGCAAGGAGATAACAGTCCTAGGCAGCGACACGCTTTCTTTAAATCCAAATACGATAGGTGCTGAGGGCTTAGCTGATATAAGCGCTCTGCAAAATGCTATCTTAAACGGCGGAGATTTAACAAAGCTTGAAGAGACTGCTGCTGGTGGAAACGCTGCAGCTGGTGGTGGAGATGGCGTTAGCCTTGGTGAAGCTAGATTTGCTGAAGGCGGTCACTACTCAAATATCAATGAAACTTATAGAAATTTAACTGATACAAATAGAGCTTTTGCTTCATATGATAGCCCAATTGGTGGTTATAGCGATGGAGATAGCGGTGATGATACTATTATCCCAGGTGCGCCAACTGTAACTTTTGTAAATGATACTAACAACGACGGCACTTTAAGTAGAGTTGAACATGGAAATGATACAGATATAAATACATCTAAAGTCCTTATTACAGTTCCAAATGATGGTACTGTAAGAGCTGGCGACATCCTAAATATCACTGTAACTGATCCGAATGGTAATGAAACCAGAACTAATGTAGTAATCACTCCTTCTATCATAAATAACGGCTATCCTATAGACGCACCTGTAGAGCCAGGTAAAAACTCAAAAGTAGAAGCAAACATTACAAATTTTCAAGGTCATGTTAGTGACAGCAGTGAGGATAGTGTAACTCCAAATAGATCTAGTGTAAGCGTTGAATTTACAGAAGATAAGAGCCCAGATGATGGATTTTTAACTTATACAGAAAATAAAAATGATGGCAAGCAAAATGAGTCACCGGTAACTATAACTGCAACAGATGTTGTAGCTGGTGATATTCTTCATGTTACTCTAACAAAACCAGATGGTACAGTAACACCTTTACCACCTATAACCATCAATGCTACTGACATAGTAAATAATACTTTTACTAAAACTATCTCTGATATGCCAGTTGCTGAGGGTAAAGTTTCAAAAGTAGATGCTTATGTTACTGATAGTACAAATTCTAACACTTGGAAGAGCGATACTGCATCTGATAGTGTTACACCAGATATAAGACCGACTTTGATATTTACTGAAGATCTTGACAATGACACTGGGTTAAGTGATCTTGAAAATGGACGAGATGGCAATTACAGAAGCACTCCAGTGGATATAACTCTTCCAAAAGATGTAGTAGCTGGCGATAAGATCGTTATAACTTATACTGATCCGTTAAATTATAATAACCCATCAGGTCCTCATAAAAAAACAATCGAAGTAGAACTAACCCCAGAAATGGTTAGAGAACACAAGGTGACTGGCGTACCACTTGATATATTTCCTGGAGTAAGAACAACTGCTAGTGTTCATGTAGTGGATAAAAATAATGTTGTAAAAAGTGCAGAATCAGATACAGACAATGTATATCCAATTGATTCAGGACTAAGCATAGTACTATCTGAGCAAAAAACTCTTCATGAAATTTCAAGACAAGAGAGTGTTACTAAGATTGATAAGGTTTTTAATGGTGTCAATGAAGATTTGGGCGATGAAAAAGTAAATCATACAACTGCAAAGATCACATTGCCAAATAGAGTTGATGATGGTGATAAGCTTACGCTTTCGATAAAAACTCCTAAACTAGATCCTAATGACCCTGAAGGAAAAGCGTTTTTAAAAGATTCTAATGGTAAAACAGAATTTGAAAATACTACTAGAGACTTTACTATACATGTAAATGATAAAGGTGTTATAACTAAAGTAGTAGAGCATACTAATTCTGGTGATGTTGATTACACTCCTTTAAAAGAGGAGCTTAATCAATGGGCTATTAATGTTGAAGGATTTAGCGTAAGACACGGAGAAGACACAACTATAACAGCTAGCATTATTCACATAAACCCAAATAGAAATTCTCCTATAGCTCCTGCTAAGGTTTCAGCTAGCCTAGAGTATGTAAAAGCACCTGAAGTTATCTTTGAAGAGGCTAATGGAGCTAAAACTATGACTAGAGAGCAAGCTATCAGCGACGGTGATCTTAATAGTACGGCAGTCACCATTAAGCTTCCTAAAAATGCAGTAAGTGGAGACAAGCTAACTGTAACTATAAATGAACCAAATGAGACTCCTAAAACGAAAGAATATACTGTTGGAAGAGATGCAAATGGTAAGTTTTTTGTAAAAGATAGTGCTGGTAATGAAATAAATACAGAAACAGATGGCAGAAGTTTTAAAATTTCTGGTATCAAAACAGCAACTGGCTTAGAAACTAAAGTAACAGCTGAGATAGTAGATAGTGATGGTAGTATTCAACACGCTAAAGGCTCAAGTAGCGTTACGATAGCTGGCATAAATGATATGGCTGTAAGATTTGTAGAAGATGAAGATGGCAATGTATCTCTAACAAGAGCTGAGAGCATGAAAGATGGCAACCTAAAAGAAACTACAATTGCAGTAAAAGTGCCAAATAACGTTATAGCAGGTGACATAGTAACCGTAAAAATAGATAATGGTGCTTCGCCTAAAACTTATAAGGTTACAGGTAGAGATCCAAGTGGCAAGATCACACTAGAAGATACTTCTACTCATGCTTCTATAACCGTAAATGATAAAAATGAGTTTGAGATTCAAGGCGTTCATATAGAAGCTGGTAAAACCATCAACGTAACTGCAGAGACTACCGATGCAAGCGGTGGCAAAAAAGCTGAAGCGCAAAATCACAACACTCTTGAAAAACTTCATGATGACATGAAGATAACTTTTGATGCAGATGATGGTGATGGTATCTTGGGTAACTCAGAAGCAACTGGAAACACTACGATGACAACCATTAAGTTGCCTTCAAATTTTGTTGATGGTGATAAGCTTATAATAAATAGTAAAACTGGTAATAATAGCTCACCTGATGAAATTTACACAATACACAAAGATAGTAATGGCGTTGTTACAGTTACAAATGATCATGGAGGCGCCTCTTTAACAGTAAATGGCAATGCAGTTAAATACCCTATAACAAATTTACAAAATGGCGAAGAAACGGTCATTACTGCCAAAGTTACTGATAGTACTGGTGCTGATAAAGTAGAAACAAAGAGCGATATCATCCTTGATACTGGAGCTGGAACTGGAACAAGGTTTAGGCTGCTTATCGATGAAGATGGTGATAGAAATGGCGTACTTGATAGAGAAGAAGCTATGAAAGATCACCAATTAAATACAACTTCTGCTACACTTCAGATCCCAACTACTGTAACTGCAAATGATACTATAACAGTCAATGTAGATGGAGGAACTCCTAAAACTTATAAAGTTGTTTCAAATGATGGTACAAATGTTACTATAGAGGATGCGCTAACTCATGCCCCTGTCACGCTTGAGCCAGGTAATAAGCTAAAAATTCCTGATGTTCATATAGACAAAGATCATCCTGCGCAGGTTAAAGCTACTATAAATGGAGTAACAAAAACAGCTATAGCCGAACTAGAAACATTTGACGCTACAAATTTAAAGGTTGAATTTAAAGAAGATGATGCAAGTAGAGATGGCAAGATAGATAGAGATGAAGCTGTATCTGTTGATGGCGTAAAAGTAACAACTATAAGCGTTCAAGTGCCATATAATGTTATAGATGGTGACAAAATAGCAGTAACTATCAATGAGCCACAAGCTGATGGCACTATGGCGTCTAGAACTCTACCTTATACGGTATCAAAAGCTCCTAATGGCGATATATCACTAGTAGATGTAACTGGCGTTTCTCATCCTTTACGCAACAATACTATCGAAATTGGTGATGTTAAAATGCTCCCAGGTCAAGAGACTAGTGCAACTGCAACCATAACAAATGCTGCTGGTGATATGTCTGCAACTTCTCCTGAAGCTAAAGCGCAACTTGCTCTACTAAGCGATACAGGACTAAGCGTAAGCATAGCTGATGATAAAAACGATGATGGTGTGATCTCAAGAGATGAGTCAAGTAGCAATACTTCAAAAGTAAAAGTTTCTCTTCCAGAAAGCGTGATAAAAGGTGATAAGATAGATGTTGAGGTAACTAATCCTGATAACTCTCAAGCAATTAAACATTACGAAGTTATAGACAAAGATGCTAATGGCAACATAACACTAAAAGAGACAGGCTCTACTACACCTATTTATGTCTCTGCAAATCACCCTCTAGAGCTTGATGCAGCTATTGCGGTTGGTCAAGATACAGTGGCAAAAGTAACTCTAACTGATGCATTTAATAATAGCGTAAGTAAAGAAGATAAAGCACATGCTGAGATAGATGTTGTAAGAGGTATTCAATTTACAGAAGATGCAAGCAGAGATAATGCGTTGCAAAGTTATGAAAACTCTAGTGATCAGGACACAACACCTATTAAAGTTTATCTTAATGAAGATGCAAGAGCAGGCGATACAGTAGAGATCAAATACACTGATCCAGATAACCATACGCAAGTTAAGACACAAACGCATACACTATCAGCTCAAGATATAACAAACGGTGCATTTGAACAGGTGCTTGACATCAATCCAATATCAAAATATGATCTAAAAGTTGATGCTACGTATAAAACTCATGATGGCTTAGAGACCAAACTTCCAGCTGAGACACTTTCTATATTGCCTAAAGCAGTTACAGCTGAATACAATGAACACACAACTATGAAAGGCGGCGATAGCAATAATGATACTTTAGTGGTTGATAATAAAGTAGTTGATTTTAGCAGTATTACCGACCTTGACTCAAAAGTAAAAAGCTTTGAAAATATCGAGCTTAAAGGCAATTCTGAGATAAAATTTAATGCAAAAGCTATCTTTGACATCACTGATAATCTTAACACCGTTCTTAAGATAAAAGGTGCTGTTGATGAGCATGGCAACTCAACTACAAAAGTTGATCTAGATCACAAATGGACTGCTGACTCTAACTATGATGATAGTGGCTTTAAGGGCTACTCAAGCGTCGATCAAGTAAGCGGACACACTATCCATATACAAATAGACGATAAAGTCCAAACAGACCTATAATCTCAAAAAAGTGAGTGCGCTTTAAGCACTCACTTCACTCACCTAACTTCAAATTTACATCATTTTTAAGCCTTATTTTACTAATATCACCCCTTTAAAAGGAGAAATAATGAAAAATTTAATAGCCATCGTTGTGGTCATCGCAGCACTTGTTTTTGGCGCTTTCAAATACGCAAATTCATTTGTGGTGCTTGATGAAAACACCAACGAGAAGTGGTCGCAGGTGCTAAATCAATACAAAAGAAGAGCCGATCTCGTGCCAAATTTAGTTGAAACCGTAAAAGGCTATGCAGCCCACGAGCAAAAGGTCTTTGAAGACGTCGCAAACGCAAGAAGCAAGAGTATGCAAGTAAGCATTGACGCAAGCAGTCTTAGCGACGAAGCCAAGATCAAAGAATTTATGGCGGCTCAAAACCAGCTAGGCTCAGCTCTAGGCAGACTAATGGCGGTTAGCGAGAGCTACCCAGAGCTAAAAGCAAATCAAAATTTCCTCTCACTCCAAAGCCAGCTTGAAGGCACAGAAAACCGCATAAGCGTAGCAAGACGCGACTACATCGAGGCTGTAAAAGAGTATAACGTAGCTCTTAGAAGCTTTCCAGGCAAATTTATAGCGGGCATTTTCTACCCAGAGATGAAGCCAAAACAAGGCATCGAGGTTAGCAGCGAAGATATGAAAAACCCAAAAGTTTCATTTGAGAAATAATGAAAAAAGCTCTCGCTCTTTTGCTCATTGCATTTTGCTTTTGTTTTGCTCTAAATTTCAATGAGCAGATCAACGATGAGGCTCATATTTTTTCACAAAACCAAAGAGATGAGCTTTTAAATTTAGTGCAAAATTTCGAGCAAAACAGCACCACACAAATTGCCATTGTGACTTTAAATTCGCTAGAAAACAAGAGCATTGAGGAGCTTTCTTTAGAGATAGCTAGAGGCTACAAACTTGGTCAAAAAGATATCGACAACGGCGTGCTTTTGGTGGTCGCTCCAAATGAGAAAAAGGTTCGCATCGAGGTTGGATACGGCCTTGAAGGGGTGCTAACTGACGCCATCTCAAGCCAGATCATAAATAGTGTGATGATACCTGAGTTTAAAAATGGCAATATGAGCGAAGGCATAAAAAGGGGCGTGGTGGCGATCATAAAAGTAGCTAGCGGCGAGGAGTTTAGGAGTAAATTTAGCCTTGGAGAGATGCCTTTTGGCGTGATCGCATTTATCGCAGGCATACTCTCATGCTTTGCTTCTGTAATATTTGGCAAATTTTTTGTTAGAACTGGCTTTAGCACGTGCTTTGCAGGGCTTGTATCCACGGCGCTTGAGCAGGGATTTGGCGTGCAAAACTACCTTGTCATCTTTGGTGCTTTTGCCTTTATATTTGTGGTATTTTTCTTTATTTTAAAAGACGCTTTTAAGAAAAATAACGGCGGTGCAAGCACGCTTGATGGCTTTAGGCGTGATAGATCAGGCTCAAATGAAGGTGGCGGTCGCTCAAGTGGCGGAAGAGGCTTTAGCGGCGGAGGTGGCGGCTTTGGCGGAGGCGGAGCTAGCGGCAGTTGGTGAAATTTGGCTTCGCTTATCGCTTAGCTCAAATTTTAGAGCCGAAATTACTCGTTCGTGAAATTTTAAAATTGATAAGAGTTTTTTGTAAATTTATACATTTTGAGCAAATTTTAAAACTTTACTCACTCGCCTTAGCAGGCTACTAAATTTAGGCTGCACTGCGTTTAGCACTAAATTTAGAGCCATGATATGCTCGTTCATAAATTTTAAAATTTGCTCTAAATTTATCTTATAACAAAACGCATGCAGTGCTTTAGCACTGAAGCATGCACCTCTAACGTGCGAGGGGATTGGGGGATTTAAAAAGGGGGATAAGGGGACGG
>CAUUIN010000041.1:0-16539 GCA_963545295.1 uncultured Campylobacter sp.
TTATCTCAGAAAAAACTAAAACCAAATTTGTAATTTAGCTCTAACTGCTAATGTTTGTGGGTGCTCTAGCTTAAAATTTAGTTTTAAATTAGCCTTTTGTAGATCAAATTTATAGCTTAAAACACTCTATTTGCTAAAAATTTTAGAAAGATTTTCTATTTGAACGCCGTTTGTAAATAAATAGCCCCTATTTATCGCTGGTAGCTTTAAAATTCTAGCTCTTTCTTTGAACTCTTTTGGCATTACGGCTTTGCAAAATGGCGTTACTAAGATGTATTCATTAGCGTAGCCAACGGCGATCTTGCCGCTTAGCACCACACTTGTTTGCTTTGCTAAATTTGCGCTTAGCTCATCTTTTTGAGCCTTGCTTAAAAGCACATTTAGCTCTTTTGCCGCCATATCGACGCCTCGCACAACGTTGCTATCATTTTTTATAATGAAAATTTCATCATCGATTTTGGCGATATTTGGCAGCAAATTTTGCCTATCAGCCTCCAAAAACTCAAAGCTTTTCTTTACACCGCTAAAGTACTCGTTCAAAAACGGCTCACTAAAATTTAGCCTTACAAAGCTTCTTTTTAGCTTGCCCTCTAAATTTGTCTCATCGACAAAGTAGCGCAAGCCTCGCTTATCAAGGTAGTTTTGAAGCTCTTTTTTGCGTAAATTTAAAAGCGGTCTAACCAGCCAAAAGTGCTTTCTTTTTTCAAGCTCGCTCATACCAAAGAGCTCTTTTAGCCCAGCGCCCTTACCAAGCTGCATCAAAAACCACTCAAATTTATCGTCAAATTGATGTGCTAGGATCAAATTTTCATAGCCGTATTTTTGGCAAATTTCGCTAAAAAACTCATATCTCGCCTCGCGCGCCTTGCTTTCAAAATTTGACCTATCTAAATTTACGCTTTTTATGTAGATTTTTTTGCCAAATTTACTGGCAAGCTCTTTGGCGCTTTCAACTTCAAATTTGCTTTGCTCTCTTACGTTGTGATCGACTATGGCTAGATCAAATTTGACCCCAGCCTCGTTTAGGATATAAAAAAGTGCGGTGCTATCTATGCCGTGCGAGAAGGCAAGCAGGTTTGCGCCCAAGCTTAGCCTTTCACGCACATTTTGGCTTATCATTTTGCTTTTTTGATGATTCTTGCGACTAGTTTTTGATCCACGACATCGCTTACTTCGCAAAGGTAGAGCGAGCCGATCTCAAGCTCTTTTACGTCGCTTTCGTTTATTAAAATTTCACCGTCTATATCTTTATCCCAGATATCTTTTTTGGCAGCGTAAAACATCTCACCCTCGCTACTAATGCCCTCAAGCGATGCGTAAATTTGCTTGCCAAGCTCTTTTTGCAAGCTCTCATTTATCGCTTTTTTGGTTATCTTTTCTATCTTGCTTAGCCTTTTTGAGATGATCTTGGCTGGGATTTGCTCCATTTCAAAAGAGGCTGTGTCTTCTTCTTTTGAGTAGGCAAAGGCTGAAATTCTATCAAATTTAAACTCTTCTAAAAAGGCACAAAGCTCATCAAAATCCTCCTCGCTCTCGCCCGGGTGTCCCACGATGACGCCAGTTCGCAAGAATGAATTCTTAGCATTTCTCATCAAATTTAAAAGCTCTTTTATCTTTTTAGCGCCACTTCCACGCTTCATTATCTTTAGCATATTTTCGCTGATGTGCTGGATAGGCATATCAAAGTAGTTGTGAAAGATAGGCGAGGCGATGATGCGCTCAACTAACTCCTTGCTAGTCGTGCTTGGGTAGAGGTAGAGTATTCTAGCGCTTCTTACGCCCTTTATCTTTTCTATCTCGTCTATTAAATTTATTAGTCCGTCGCTAACGCCCTGATCGCGCATATATGAGCTTGAGTCTTGGGATAAAAAGCTAAAGTCGTAGTAGCCTTTTTTGACTAGATTTTTGACCTCATTTACGATATTTTCAAGCGAGCGTGATTTTAGCTTGCCCTTAAATGTCGGTATCGCGCAAAAGCTACATTTTTGGTTGCAGCCCTCTGAAATTTTGATGTAGGCGTGGTAGTTTGAGCCAGTTATCACGCGCTCTTCGTTTGCCTGCAAATAGGTCTGCGGGCTAAATAAATTTTGTCTTTTTAAGATGATCTCATCGATCTTGTCATAATCAGCTACACCGGTAAAGAGATCAACCTCTGGTAGCTCTTTGATGAGCTCATCTTTGTAGCGCTGCATAAGACAGCCAGTCACTACTAGCAAAGAGCCATTTTTACGAGCTTCGTGCATCTCTAGGATGGTTTGTATGCTCTCTTCTTTGGCGGATTTGATAAAGCCACAGGTGTTTACGATGATGACGTCTGCATCGCTGATATCGTCCGTGATATCGTAGTTTTGCAAGCACCCTAGCATGATCTCTGAATCAACTAAATTTTTATTACAACCAAGTGAGATTAGATGAAGTTTTGGCATTTTTAGATCCAGATGTTGTCTATTAGCCTAGTTTTGCCAACATAGGTGGCTACTAAGATGATGGTGTTGCCTTTTTCTACCTTTGAAATTTCATTTAAATTTCTATCTGTAACCGCGACATAATCAACCTTTAGTGGCTCAAGCACCTCAAGCATCTTTGCCTTGATCTCGCTCGCGTCTTCTTCGCCGTTTTGGATCAAATTTTGCGCTTTATTTAGCGATCTTGAAAGCCTTAGCGCGTTGCACTTATCTTCGTCGCAGATATAGACGTTTCTGCTTGAAAGCGCTAAACCGTCTGGCTCTCTAACGATATCACAAAC
Source organism: uncultured Campylobacter sp. (assembly GCA_963545295.1). Taxonomy (GTDB): domain Bacteria; phylum Campylobacterota; class Campylobacteria; order Campylobacterales; family Campylobacteraceae; genus Campylobacter_A. The sequence goes on from CAUUIN010000041.1 coordinate 2,747, forward strand.
CACTAGTTCGATGTTTAAGAAAAATGTCTTTATCATATTTTGCACGATGATTAGTTGTTGCGTATCTTTTTTGCCCATATAGACGCTATTTGCACGAGTTAGGCGAAATAGCTTGTTTAGCACTCTTAGCACGCCATCAAAGTGGCCTGGTCTAGTTTTGCCCTCTAAAATGGTCGAAAGCTTCTTTGGAGCGACAATGAGTGGCTCATCTTCAAAGTAAAGCTCATTAGCATCTGGTATAAAGATAGCGCTAACGCCGTTTTGCTCGCAAATTTGGATGTCGCTTTGCTCTTTTCTTGGGTATTTTTCTAGGTCTTCGCCTGGTAAAAATTGAGTTGGATTTACAAAGGTTGAGACGATGCTTATCTCATTTTCGCTCACACATTTTTTGATGAGGCTAACGTGTCCGTTGTGAAGTGCGCCCATTGTTGGGACAAAACCGATCTTGCCGCTTGCGTTTGAGACAAAATTTTCAAGCTCTTTTGTAGTTCTTATGATCTGCATTTTTAACTCTTTTTGTTTTAAATTTTAACTTGGCATTGTAACAAAAAAGGATTAAAAGGGCGTAAATTTAAAAATGTAAGCAACTTTTGGCTAAAATCGGCAAAAATTTATGGAGAAAAACTTGGATAGTTACGAATACAACGAGCTTTTAAAGAAGCTACAAACAAAAGTTGAAAACATAGGCTCTATCGTAAAGCCTGATGAGATAAAGGCTAGGCTAAAAGAGATCGAGGCCATAGAGCAAGACCCTAGCTTTTGGCAAGATATCGCAAAAGCAGGGGCGCTAAACAAAGAAAAAACGAAAATTTCAAACATGCTTGCTAAATTTAGCGATGCTCATCAAGCAGTTAGCGACGCAAAGGAGCTTTTTGAGCTAGCAAATTCTGAAAATGACGAGGAGACTATAAATTCTTTGTTTGAAGATGCCAAAAATTTAGATGAAAAGATAGTAAATTTAGAGATTTCTATGCTTTTAAGTGGCGAAGATGACGGCAAAAACGCGATCGTATCGATCCACCCTGGAGCTGGCGGCACTGAGAGCAACGACTGGGCAAGCATGCTTTATAGGATGTATCTTAGATTTTGCGAGCGTGAGGGCTTTAAGGTCGAGACTTTGGACTTTCAAGAGGGCGAAGAGGCTGGATTAAAGGACGTGAGCTTTATAGTAAAAGGCGAAAATGCCTATGGCTACTTCAAGGCAGAAAATGGCATCCACAGGCTTGTTCGCACAAGTCCATTTGATAGCGCAGGACGCCGTCACACGAGCTTTTCCAGTGTCATGGTAAGCCCTGAAGTAGATGATGATATCGAGATCGAGATAGAAGAGAAAGATCTAAAGATAGACACTTATAGAGCTAGTGGTGCAGGCGGTCAGCACGTAAATAAAACCGAATCAGCCATCCGAATCACGCACATACCAACAGGCATCGTCGTGCAGTGTCAAAACGACCGCAGTCAGCACAAAAACAGAGCCACAGCGATGAAAATGCTAAAGTCACGCCTTTACGAGCTTGAGCTGATGAAACAGCAAGAGGCGAGCAATAGCGTCGAAAAGAGCGAGATCGGCTGGGGGCATCAGATAAGATCATACGTGCTTTTCCCATATCAACAGGTAAAAGATAACCGCAGTGGTGAGGCTTACTCGCAAACTGATGCGATACTTGATGGTGATATCAAAAAGATGATAGAGGGCGTCTTGATCGCTCAAAAGGCTGAAGCGTAGAGGCTAAAATATAGCTAGTTGTTAAATTTATGTGTTAAAAGCAAAAAATAAAAATTTGATGAAGCCAAAGAGCGCTTGGGTATGCTAAAATTTTGGCTCGGAATTTTTGTTACAATACTGGTTGGTCTTATAAGCTGGATTTTTACACACTATAAGGACTATGCTGATAAGCTAGAATTTTATAGTGTTTGCATGTGCGCAGCTCTTTTATTGATTTTAATATTACTTGGCAATGCAAAGTCTAAAAAGATATTAAAAGAGATAAAAGATTTAAAAAATAAAGGATAAAAATGGGAATTTTTGTATCTGTTCTTATGATAGCAAGTGTGATTTCGACCCAATATTCGGCTCTAAATTCTGTTGAGACTAACTAAAAGCTAAAATTTCATCTCTTTTAGCTTCATGCATGCCTCTTCTTTGCCATGATAGCAAGCCTCATCAAGATAAATTCTCGCTTTTTTATAGTCATTTTTGCCTAGATAGATAAGCCCTAGATCATAGCTGGCCTCGCTTGAGCCAAGGCTAGTGGCTTTTTCGTAAAAATATATTGCTTTTTCTAAATTTTTATTGACCCCAAGGCCGTATTCGTAGATATATCCAGCGCTTCTTAGTCCATCTATGTTGCCGTATCTGCCAGCTGTCTCAAACCAAAAAAGTGCCCTTAAAATGTCCTTGCTAAAGCCTTTGCCATCGCGAAAACAAACGCCAGTTTGCTGCATGGCTAGAACATTGCCATCTTTTGCGTAGTCGTAAAATCTCTTGCAAGCTTTTTGGTAGTTGCCCTCGTTATATAGATAGATGGCGTCTGCTATCTGCTCGACTTCAGGATCAAGTGGCGGCTCGCTAAGACCTAAATTTTGCGAAATTTGCTCTGCTGAACAGCCCCAAAATAGCAAAATGCTAAATAGAAAAATGATAAATTTTTTCATATTTGTCCTTGAAAATTTAGGCGATTTTATCGAATTTTATCTTATAATGCCCGCAAATTTAAGCAAAAAGGAACGATATGGATCATAACGCACTTTTGACACAGCTTGGCTACAACGTAGATGAAACGACCACTGAGCATATGCGTAGAATTTTAAACAACACTGACGGCCTTTTGCCAAAAAGTGTGATCGAGCTAAACGATCATCTAAAGCCACACCTTTGCTTTGTAGCGATGAGCGGGAGCGAAGATAGGTTAAAGATAAAAAATGTTGCGACCGTCAAAGAGATAAAAGAGCGGGTCGATGAGATCATCAAAAGCTGGGCAAATAAATACAAAATGGATATCAAAAAGATAAACGAAACTACATACTACATAATAGGAAAAATTAAATGAAATATGACATTGTTATTATAGGATTTGGCAAGGCTGGCAAGACGCTAGCGGTAAAGGCGGCTGCGCTTGGCAAAAAGGTCGCGCTAATCGAGAGATCGCCAAAGATGTATGGAGGCACTTGCATAAATGTGGGCTGCATACCGACAAAACGTCTGATCACAGCTTCAAAAGAGGCGATATATGCAGATAATAGCGTTGAAAACGAGTATTACACGCTTAGTATCGAAAACAAAAATAAGCTAATCTCAGCTTTAAATTCTAAAAACTATGCGATGCTAAATGATAAAGAAAATATCGACGTGATCGATGGTGTTGGCTCGTTTAAAGATAAAAATAGCGTCCTAGTTACAACCTCAAACGGCGAGCAAAAAGTCGTTGAAGGCGAGTTTATTATCATAAATACAGGCTCAAAAGAGGCATATGCTTCATTTGAGATAACAAACTCAAACGTCTTTTCAAGTAAAACTTTGCTTGATCTAAAAAATATGCCAAAACATCTTGTCATCGTTGGCAGTGGCTTCATCGGCATCGAGTTTGCATCAATGTTTGCAAATTTTGGCTCTAAAGTGACTATTGTCGGACGCTCTAAACTGCTAAAAAACGAAGATGAAGATATAGCTAAAAGCGTAAAAGATGCGCTAAACGTGCAGGGCATCGAAATTTTAGAGGGCTGCGAGATAGAGAGTCTAAAAGACAATGCACTAAATTTCAAACAAGATGGTGAAGGCAGGATCATCAAGGCAGATGCGTTCTTAGTAGCTCTTGGCAGAGTGGCAAATTTAGACGATCTAAATTTAGCAGCCGCTGGTGTCGAGCTAAATGAAAAAGGCTTTATAAAGACAAATGAACGCCTTCAAACAAACGTGTCAAACATCTACGCAGTGGGCGACGTGCGCGGCGGAGAGCTTTTTACCTACACTAGCTTGGATGACTTTAGGATAGTTTTCTCACAAATTTTTGGCGATAAAAAACGCACCACACAAAACAGAAGCATCCACGCAAATGTGCTATTTACCGATACTCCGCTAGCAAGAGTTGGTGTAAATGCAAAAGAAGCTAGCAAGCTTGGGCTAAATTTTAAGGAGCTAAAGCTTAGCATGGCAGCAGTGCCAGGCGCAAAGGTGCTAAATCACGATGTAGGCATGCTAAAAGCGATCGTTGAAGCAAGTAGCGGCGAAATTTTGGGGGCTAGCTTTCACTGCATCTACGCAAATGAGATAATTAATGAGATCGCGATAGCTATGAATTTAAAAGCAAATGCAAATTTCTTTAAAAACCAAATTTTCACTCATCCAAGCATCAGCGAAGCCCTAAATGACTTGTTTGGACAATACTAAAAGGAAAAAAATGAAAAAATATCTACTACTTTTAACTGCTCTATTTTTTACAGGATGCTTAAACGTTATCGGCATCGGGGAGACACCAAAGCAAGATGACTCATGGCAACAGCCAAAGGACGAAAAGGTAGTGCAAAGCAAAGAGGAAATTTCAAAAAATGCGATAGAAATTTTAACTCCAAAGTGCGAGAGTGGCGATGCAGAAGCTTGCAACGACTTGGGCGTAAATTACGAGCTTATGAAAGAGTATGACAATGCTTATGCAAACTATAAAAAGGCTTGCGATGCGAAGGTGCAGCTTGCTTGCTCAAATCTTGGCACGCTCTATGAAAGCGGCCTTGGCGTAAAAAAAGATCCAAAAAAAGCGGTCGAAATTTACAAAGATAGCTGCAACAGTGGCGGCGTGCAAGCTTGCTATCATCTAGGCAATGCTTATAGAAAGGGCGAGATCGTAAAACAAGACTACTACCTTGCGATGGAGGCCTACACTAACGCTTGCAATGCTGGAGATCTGCCAAGCTGCGCAAATATCGGTGCTATGTATGAGCTAGGTCTTGGTATGAACAAAGATGAAAAAAGAGCTTATGGAATTTACAAAGTCGCTTGCTTTCGCGGTCTAAACAAAGCGTGCCCACAGATGAAAAGACTTGGCGCAAAGCTAGGCATGTAAGCAGGAACATAAGTGAAAAAAGTTTTAAATTTTGGGCTTATCGTAGCTGCTAGCTTTATGTTAAGTGGCTGCTGGTCATGGCAAAAGATGGTGAGCTTTGGCTTTTGGCAAAGTGATGAGGAGGCTAGGGCGGAGCGTCTTGAGCTTGAAAAAGAGAAGATGGTGCAAAACTGCGAGAGTGGAAATAGCATCGACTGCAACAACCTAGCTGTAAATTTTAGCAACGAAAAGGACTTCGTAAAGGCAAAAGGCTACTATGAAAAGGCTTGCAACGCTGGGCTTGCGACGGCTTGCTCAAATTTGGGTCAAATTTATGAGCAGGGGCTAGTTGATGAGCAAAGAGATATCGAAAAGGCACTAAAGCTTTATAAACTAGCTTGCGATAGTGGCGACGGTGTTGGCTGCTATAATGAGGCAATGGGGCTAAAATCCTACATCGAAAGCGAAAATTTAAAAACTCATAAGATAGATAGAACTAAGGCCGAGGCTAGAGTTTTAAAGCTTTTGGCAAAGAGCTGCGAGCTTGAGTATGCTCAGTCATGCTTTTTGCTTGCAAAGCTAAGCGGCGATGAAGCAAAGGCAAATGCACTTTACAAAAGAGCCTGCCAACTTGGTAAATGTGTGGATAAAAAGTAAAATTTAAATTTGTGTGGCTTAAATTCAAAGCTACACAAAGCTAAATTTAATTTGCTCCGCTAGCCTATATCTAGACTAAATTTAGTTTGATCCGTCAAGTCTGTATCCTACGCCTGATATGTTTTTGATGAGATCGGCGTCTGTCTTTGATCTTATCTTTTTTATAGTCATTCTAAGAGCTTCATTGCTCATTGATTTTTCACCCCAGACGTAGTTTTCGATCACTTCGTAGCTCACCACTTTTTCTATGTTGCTAACAAGTAAAAAGAAAAGCTTGGCCTCATTTTTAGGCATCTGCACCTCTTCGCCATTTTTAAATAGCTGTTTGCTCCTCATATCGTATTCGTAAATTTTTTTAAATTTGATCCTGTTTTCAAAGAGATCTTTTGTCGCCATTATGATCGTGGTTTGAAGCTCTTTTTGTAATGGTGTCTGCGCGGGTGATATTTTCTTGCTTATTGAGCCAGAGTTTGGCATTGCTGGGATGATGTCTTGATTTAGAAATTCTTTATATAGTTTTACGACCTCGCTTTGTACGCCAGCACCTGCGTGTATAAGGCTGTTTAACCTTGTAGTAAGGCGGCTCTGGCTGTATTTTATATCCATCTCTTTGTTAAGAGAGCACTGCGATTTTAAATTTTATGCGAAGAAATTTATTAGATTTGGTTACTTTAACCCAAAAACTTTTATGTTAAAGGTCGTGTGGATCTTGTCGTTTTCGCCCTTCATAACGATAGGAAATTCTGCTTTTATGATGCTATCGTAGCTGCTAAGCGCATCTAAAAAGTCATAAAATTTCTGAGGAGTTTTAAGTGAGCTAGTGACGTTTAGGCGGTATCTAAAGAACTTTTCAGTTGCGTTATTCTCGCCTTCTTCTATCTTGCTAAGGCTAACTTCGCTAAAAAATTGCGATGCGAAATTTATAAATTTATCCTTATTAAAAGCTGTATCATAAGCCGAAATGATCGCTCCATCTTTTTGTCTTGTCGCTTCAAGAGCTTTAAATTTGGCTTCAAATTCGCTTTTTACCTTCGTGTATGATGAGGTTTGTGAGTAGTTTTGTCTTGAGAGGCTTTTAAATTCTTTTATGTTTGGCACGATAAAGCCAAATATCATTATGAAGCAAACTATGATAAAAGCAAATATAAAAAGTAAAAGCTTTACAGGGTCGATTTTTTCTAAGCTCGTATCTTTTTTACTCATTATATCCCTCAGAATTATCAATCTTATTTGTGCTTATAAAGCCGTACCAGCCGTTTTTGCTCTGATAAAAGCTAGTGTTTGACGTGGTGAAAATAGATCTTAGCGGTGAGGCTAAAAGCTGGTTAAAGACATCTTTTGTCGGCGTTATACCGCGGATGATGAGTGAGTTTTTATCCATAAAGACCTCTTCAAGCGTGATGCTATCAGGCACAAGGTCAAAAAGGTTATGCAAGCTTTGCTTTAGGATAGAATTTGACGTAAAGATGTCGTTTGCTGAGTCTATCTGCACGGCAAGTTTGGCTGAAATTTCATCTGTGGTGACTATCTTTTGACTAAGCTCTTTTTGCTCGTTAGCTAGAAATTCTATATTTTTCTTGGTTGAGTAGTTTTTATAAACTATAAAGAAATTTGCCACCAAAAGCACCACAAAAACAAAGCCTATAAGGCTTAGCCAGAGCTTGCTAAAGATAGATAGAAGCGGTCTTGGTTCTGGGGTGATGAAGCTAAATTTCATAGTGTTATCTCTTCTTGCATGATCTCGTTCATGATGTGATTTGTGTTGATCGGATAGCTTGATGTCTCCACAAATAGCTCAGACTGCAGGTATTGTAAAAAGGTCGCACTTGTTTTTGTGTTTTCAAAAACGATGATCTGCTCGATAAAATCGCCGCCATAAATTGGATTTTCATAAAATTCTTTCATGGCCTTTGCGATGTAGTCAAACATCTTCATATCGCGCCCAAAGATCGCCACTGACTTCTCGACATTGCTCGAGGCTGGCATGTTTAGCTCGTAGTTTAGATCTTCAAATTCTTTTGGTTTATCGTCGCTTAAAAAATCATCCAAACTTTTAAAATCGTCAAGTGCCGTTGCGCCATCTTCTTCTTTGACGATAAGATTGTCGATATCTGTTATGTCCTCTTCTTTTAGGCTTTCGATCTCTTCGTTACCTTCTTCAGCGTCGCTCATATTTAAAAATGTAGAGAGTTTCATCTGCTTGTCTTTAAATATCGCAAGTGCAAAAGAGTGTGAGTGGATGTAGAGATATAGCGTAGTTTTAGGTGAAATTCCACGCTTTAAAAGCTCGTGAAAGAGCAGGGCGATGGGCGAGTAGATAAGATCGACACTGCCTTGCCCAAAGAGGTTTTTATATCTTCTTATTGCGTTTAAATTTGCATATATGCTCCAACTATCTTGCATTACGAGATTGGTTAAATTTTGCGTGTTGATATTAAATTTCTTGTATTCGTCAAAGTTGGCAGTAGGCAATGCACCTTGTGAGTCGTCGTTAAAAAAGAGCGAAACATAGACGCCAAAATAAGCCTTTTCTTGCTCTTCTATGTATTTTACGACCTTTTCATCGACATTTTCGATGCTTATGTCGGTAAATTTAGCATTTATGGTTTTTATAAGCTTGCCATTTCTAAAGACCTGACCGTAAAAAACGCACTCATTGCCCTCGATCACGGCGCTTAAGAAAAGGTTTGAAAAAAGCTTTTTGATGCTAAAAGACATAACTCTCCTAAATTTAAGTGCAAATTTTTGTTATGTTAGCTAAAAAGGGATTAAATAAGTTTAAAACAGCTCATTTTTGAGCTTAACAAAAATCTCTTTTGTGCTTAGCGCTTCGCCCTTTAGGCTATCATCAAGCAAAGCAGAATTTCTTAAGCTCTCAAAATCATCTATCATCACATCACACATCATTTTGATACGCTCATTATCAGCTTTGCTGACGCCACTTTGGCTCATTTTTTTGATGCGCTCAAGATACTCCTTGCCTGTTTTTATGTATGAGTTAAATTTCATAGCTGCCTTGCTTTGATTAAGCGTGGTGGCGGCCATCTTGTTGTAGGCGTCAAGATCAAGGGCTTTTTGGCTTAAATTTAAAGCCTTTTCGTACTCTTTGCTTTCGTAGTAAAATTTCGCTTCAAGGGCGAGTTTATAGGAGTTGCCGCTGTAAAAAAAGAGCCCAAACAAGGCTATTATGAAAATGGCTATAAAGATAGAAATTTTATTTTTCATAAATTTCGTCCAAAATTTCTCTTATCTCGTCACTTATCGGCGGTTTTTTATGCGCATATTTTTTCCACCAAATTTTTAAATTTGACCTAAAGTCCTCTTTGTTTTGTAGCGCGCTCTTGCCACCGTCATTTTGTGAAGCTTGCCAAAGCTCGTTTTGTATCTTCTCTTTTGCCTCTTTTTGCTCTAAATTTGCCACGCTAAAAGGGGCTGAGAGGCTAAAATTTATAGTTGAAAATGGCTTTGGAAGTATCATCTTATCCCAGCTTTTAAACTCCCAAAATGAGTTTGCTTCGAAATTTAGAGCATAAATTTCACAAGATGACTTTTGCGCGATCGCTACAGCTCCGTCTGCCACGCTGTGTCTTGGTCCGCGTGGGCCATCTGGCGTGATGATGACGTCGTGACCTTGCTTTATCTCTCTTAGAGCTTCGATTAGCGCCTTTGCGCCGCCTTTTGAGCTGCTACCCCTAATGGTGCCTATGCCAAAAAATTTGATTATTCTAGTGATTAGCTCGCCATCTTTGTGGTCGCTTATTATTACCTTGCCTTGTTTTCTGTTTTGTCTGCTCCACCACTGCCTGTAAGCAAAGCTCATAAAGCTAAGCCTGCCGTGCCAAAAGACGACGACGCAGCCATTTTGTGGTAAGAAATTTGGAGTGTAGCTCTTTTTGCAGGTTAGAAAAATGAGCCACATCAAAATGTAGATGAAAAAGACGCCAACGCTTAAGGCGACCTTTTCAAGGGTGTCTTTAAATTTGCAGCTCGCCATACAAAACCATTCGTTTTGGATTTGTGATCTTTACTTTTTGTGTAGTGCCAAGAAGCTCTTCGCTGCCATCAACTTGAACCAAAAAGTTGTTAAAACTTCGCCCAGCAACGCCGCCATTTGCTCTTAGCTCTTCGAAATATACATCAAAAATTTTATCTTTTTGCGCTACCACGATCTCGTCTAAAATTTCGCTGTGGCGATTTTGCAGGCGTGTGAGCCTCTCTGAAGCGGTTTTGTCATCTATTTGGTTTGTAAAAGTAGCTGCTTTTGTAAGCGGACGAGGCGAATACTTAAAGCTAAAAATTTGCTCAAATCTAACTTGCTCAAGCACGTCCATCGTATCTTCAAATTCGCTATCGCTCTCGCCTGGAAATGCGACGATGATATCGGTTGAGATGCTAACATCTGGGCACATTTTTCTAAGCCTTAGCGCGCGGTCTAAAAACCACTCTTTTGTGTATCCACGATTCATTTCGCGTAAAACTTTGGTATTTCCGCTTTGAAGTGGCATGTGCATAGACTTGCAAATTTTTGGGTTATTCGTGAAAATTTCAAGGAATTTATCATCCATGTGAAGCGGATGCGGGCTTGTAAATCTTATCCTCTCAACGCCCTCTATCTCGCTTATCTTTACTAAAAGGTCGCTAAAATCGATATTTTCTTGCACGCCTGAAAATCTTTTGCCGTAGTTATTGACATTTTGCCCTAGTAAAAATATCTCTTTTGCACCGCTATTTGCGGCCTTTTCTACCTCTTTTAGAATGAGGCTTGAAGGGATGGAAATTTCATCGCCTCTAGTATGTGGGACGATGCAGTAGGTGCATTTTTTATCGCAGCCGATTGAGATGTTGATGTGGCTTTTGTATGGTGAGCCTCTAAATTCGCCAAATGCGTATTCGCTCTCGTCGTGGTTGATGTCAGTTGAGATAAATTTAGGCGTATTTACCGCTTTTGTGATCTTGCTAACATTTCTTGCGCCAAGGACAAAATCAACATAAGGCGCGCGTTTGAAAATTTCACTACCCAAATGGCTTGCAGTGCAGCCACAAACGCCTATCTTAGCCCCTCTTTTTTTGGCTTTTTCAAAGGCTCCGACCTCGCTAAAGAGCTTATGAACTGGCTTTTCACGAACCGAGCAGGTGTTTATAAGGATTAAATCAGCTTCTTCGATGTTTTGTGTTAAGGAGTAGTCTTCTTTTTGTGAGAGCTCGGCTATGATATGCTCGCTATCACGAACATTCATAGCACAACCTAAAGTTTGGATAAAGAGTTTTTTACTCATTAAAGTATATGCACTTCATACATATAATCGCTATCATCAAGCCCGTATTTTACGGTTCTGTGATAAACGCTTAGCCCTTTTTCTTCAAAGTGCTCGACTAAGGCGATTAGTTGTTTGTGTGTGTTTTCTTTATCAAAATAGAAAATTTTCTGACCCTCTTTTTCGACAGCTGCCTCTATCTTTTCTAGTGAAATCGTTTTTGGTTTTGCGTCTAATTCGGCTCTTGCAAGTTTTAGCTCCATTTTTAATCCTTTCAAAATCTTAAATTTTAATCGGTCAATATACCCAAATCATCATAAAAAAAGGATTAAATAAAAGTTAATAACAAGCTTAAAGTTATTAAAAGTATGGCTTATGTATAATTTCAAAACTTCACGAAAAATCCCCGAAATTTATCGTCACAATGGAGAAAAAATGGAAAGAATTTCAGATATCATAGAGTCAATTGCAAATGAGAAAAATTTAGAGATAGAAGATGTAAAAGAGCGCGTTATAAGAGCCTTGATAAACACTGCAAAAAGGGTTTATGGCGAAAATTATGAGTATGACGTGAGCATCGATGCTAATAAAAATTTAAAGCTTTATCAAAAAATTTCAATCGTAGCAAACGACGATGAGAGGCTTGCTGAAGACAATGAACACTTTTTAAGCTTAAAAGAGGCTAAAAAGATAGATAGTGGCGTTGAGATCGGAGATGAGCTCACTTATGAGCTAAGCCTTGATAACCTTGGTAGAACCGCAGCTCAAACGCTTCACAAAGAGCTTGAATATCACATCCAGCGCCTAGTTGAAGAGAAAATTTTACAAAAATATAATGAGATGAGCGGTCATATGGTCTTTGGTCCGGTTGTTAGGGTTGATAACGACGAAAATACCTTTATCGAGATAGACGAGCTTCGTGCTGTCTTGCCACGTAAAAACCGCATTAAAGGCGAGAAATTTAAAGTAGGCGATGTGGTAAAAGCGGTCATTAGAAAAGTTTTTACAGATAAGAATTTAGGCATAAAGGTCGAGCTTTCAAGGACTTCGCCTAAATTTCTTGAGGCGCTACTAACTTCAGAAGTACCTGAGATAAAAGATGGCGGCATTATCATCCAAGGAAGTGCGAGGATCCCTGGCGAAAGGGCTAAAGTAGCACTTATCTCAACCACTCCAAACATCGATCCAGTAGGCGCAACCGTTGGCACAAAGGGCGTTAGGATAAATGCTGTAAGTAAAGAGCTTCATGGTGAGAGTATCGATGCGATTGAATACACCACTGAGCCAGCGATCTTGGTAGCTCGCGCTATGGCACCTGCGATCATCACATCTGTAAAGATCGAAGAAAACAAGGCGATCGTAACGCTTGCAAGCGAGCAAAAGAGCAAAGCAATCGGCAAAAACGGCATAAATATCCGCCTAGCAAGCATGCTAACTGGCTATGAGATCGAGCTAAATGAGCTTGGCTCAAAAACTAGCAGCAGCAGCGAAAATGGCGAAATGGTTAAAGATCTAAAAGCACTCTTTGGAGATAACTAATGAAATTTCAAATAAGAAAAGCAACCAAGGGCGATATAGACGTGATCTGCGAGCTTGTAAGAGAGCTTGCGGCTTACGAAAAGATGAGCGATCAAGTCACTTTTACAAATGAAATTTTTGTGGACTCTATATTTAATAAAAATCATGCAAAAGCCCTAGTCTGCGAGAGTGATGGCAGGGTGATAGGATATGCTATCTATTTTTACACATTTTCTACATTTTTAGGACTTGGCGGGATCTATCTTGAGGACATATACGTCAAAAAAGAGTTTAGAAATCAAGGCATCGGCAAGGCATTTTTTAAATTTTTAGCTCAAATTTGCAAGGATGAAAATTTAAAGAGGCTTGAGTGGTGCTGCCTAAACTGGAACGAGCCAAGTATCAAATTTTATGAGAGTATGGGTGCTAAAAACCAATCTCTTGAGTGGAGAACCTACCGCATTGAGGGCGAAAATTTAGAAAAACTTGTAAATTTATAGTTTCTAACAAAAGCTCAAATTTTGCTTTGAAATTTGAGCTTTTTGCTTATTAAAATTTATATGTATATCCCATATAAAGACCGACGTTTGTCTCTTTTGTTTTTGCATTATCATATTTTGCTATAGAGCGATATTTTGTTCTATCAGCCTTTAAACCAAACTCAACTGCGTTGTTTTCGTTGATAGAGTACTCAGCACCAACTCTTGCACCTAGTATCCAGCCAGTTGCGTTGCCTTTTTCAGAGCCATCATGTGTATCAAATACATCCATTTTAAGCTTTGAAAAACCAGTATAGCCACCAAGAACTAGTTTAAGATCTTTTGCTACGCTTGGAGTATAGTCAGCTCCTACTATAAATTTATGCGTTTTCCATTTTATTATTGTGCCATCTTCGTCGCCAAGTGACTTTTTAGCTTGAAAGTCATATATGTAAGCTCCATAAACTCTAGCTACGTCAAAGTCATAACCAGCTTTTATGCCAAGACCTGGTTGTGCTTTTTTAGCTTTTGATTTGCTATTGTCGCTATTTGCTGTTAAATTTGAATTAAAAGAGTAATCTCCTTCAACTCCTACAAACGCTCCTTGCGCTAAAGCAGCGGCACTAGCTAGGCTTAAACCTATGTTTTCTTATCAGAATAAAATTTATAAAATCACTCGCAAAAAAGGAGTGTAAAGTGGCTAAGATGACAAAACGTGATATGGCTTATCATTTAGGCGTTGATGTCGCAACGCTTTACAACTGGCGAAAACACAAGCCAAACCTTTATCGTATTGTGATGCTTGGATTTAAATTTGATGAGCTTATCGAGCAGAGCAAAAAGACTTG
>CAUUIN010000042.1:0-16184 GCA_963545295.1 uncultured Campylobacter sp.
TACCTACCATCTAACTTTACAAACTAAAAATTTGTATGGAATTGCTCCAAAAAAACAACTATTAAAAGAGTGATTGTGGTTATCATTAATCATGTTTGGCGAGTTTCAAACTCCAACGGAGTAAATTCTAATCCTTTTTCACCGCGAAAACGACAGCAAGAACGCCGAGTTTCAAACTCCAACGGAGTAAATTCTAATTTTTGGTATTCTGTCACATAATTTGCTATATCTTCATGTTTCAAACTCCAACGGAGTAAATTCTAATATAAAGCAAATTTATCCTAACGCAAGGGTAATTTAGTTTCAAACTCCAACGGAGTAAATTCTAATGAGACTGTGCTAGGGCGTAAAGCCGACACAATAATGTTTCAAACTCCAACGGAGTAAATTCTAATAAGCTTTGCTTCGCACTCTGCTTTAAGCTTTAAATTGTTTCAAACTCCAACGGAGTAAATTCTAATTTAAGTTTAAACAAAAATATATCTATAAGTGTCATAGTTTCAAACTCCAACGGAGTAAATTCTAATTAGGTAGCTATATCACTTCTGAGAGTTGAAGGACTGTTTCAAACTCCAACGGAGTAAATTCTAATATGGAAATGCTAGGCGACGGGCAACGAGCGGGCAAGTTTCAAACTCCAACGGAGTAAATTCTAATGTAATGCTGAAGATGTCTCTGTGTTACAGGTTAAGTTTCAAACTCCAACGGAGTAAATTCTAATTAATTAGGCTAGGGGCATTAACCGCTAAGCCTTTATGTTTCAAACTCCAACGGAGTAAATTCTAATGATCGACGCACTAAAAGATATAGTGATCTCAAAACTCGTTTCAAACTCCAACGGAGTAAATTCTAATGCTGCTACGTCTTCACGTAGGCTTGTAAGAGCATGGTTTCAAACTCCAACGGAGTAAATTCTAATGATAACAGGCAAAGGACAAATAGCACTAGCTAAGTTTCAAACTCCAACGGAGTAAATTCTAATAATAATAAAAAATCCTATATAGGCAAACGTAAAGCGTTTCAAACTCCAACGGAGTAAATTCTAATTAAGAACTCTAGGACGTGCTCTACTAATGATAGAACTAGTTTCAAACTCCAACGGAGTAAATTCTAATCCATAAGTGTGGCACATTAGGGGCGAAGCTCCGCCCGTTTCAAACTCCAACGGAGTAAATTCTAATCTACATCATTTCAAACAATGGCGAGCTTTATAACATGTTTCAAACTCCAACGGAGTAAATTCTAATCATAGATGCAGATAGCTTGCTCTATGAGGCTGCTAGTGGTTTCAAACTCCAACGGAGTAAATTCTAATGTTTGGGAGTGCTTGAGCTTTTGGCTCACAAAAACAAGTTTCAAACTCCAACGGAGTAAATTCTAATTGAGATAAACGAGCAAGATAGGCTCATCTCTCTGTTTCAAACTCCAACGGAGTAAATTCTAATGTAACCGAAAAGGCGGTTAGTGATGCAATAGAGGCAAAGTTTCAAACTCCAACGGAGTAAATTCTAATAGTGCTTTGGGTTGCTTTTGGCTCACAAAAACAAGTTTCAAACTCCAACGGAGTAAATTCTAATTTTCATCTCAAACCTCGATACTATCGCACTTTCTCGTTTCAAACTCCAACGGAGTAAATTCTAATTTTGCCCTTTTCGCTCGTGTGGTGCTAGTCTCAAAGTTTCAAACTCCAACGGAGTAAATTCTAATGGCGTTTTAATACTTGCTTCAGGGTATCAAATGCCAAAGTTTCAAACTCCAACGGAGTAAATTCTAATCTTTTAATGAAGTTTTGAAACGCCTACGGCTAACGGTTTCAAACTCCAACGGAGTAAATTCTAATGAGTGCTTAGGCTTTGCTTTAGGCTCACAAAAACAAGTTTCAAACTCCAACGGAGTAAATTCTAATTATTGAGACTATTATATGCTTAAAAAGTTAAAATGGTTTCAAACTCCAACGGAGTAAATTCTAATAGTGCTTCAGGTTGCTTTAGGCTCACAAAAACAAGTTTCAAACTCCAACGGAGTAAATTCTAATCGTGGCGTGGCACAGCTTGGGTTAGCGCCGTCATCGAGTTTCAAACTCCAACGGAGTAAATTCTAATATTAGTTTTACAAGCTCATCGAGATACTCACCCTTACGTTTCAAACTCCAACGGAGTAAATTCTAATACAACAAAAGCCACACAATCCCACACACTCCAAAACGTTTCAAACTCCAACGGAGTAAATTCTAATGCCAAAAGGTTACGAAAAGCTTTTAAAGAGTTTTGAGTTTCAAACTCCAACGGAGTAAATTCTAATTCAAAGAGACCCTCTAGGCAACCTACTAGAGTTTCGTTTCAAACTCCAACGGAGTAAATTCTAATTGTTTAGCTTTGCTTTGGATTATTTAGCTTTGTTTAGTTTCAAACTCCAACGGAGTAAATTCTAATTATCACAAGCAAGACTTGAAGCTAGTAGTGCTAGTGCGTTTCAAACTCCAACGGAGTAAATTCTAATGGTTTTAAGGAGGAGTAATGAGTGATAGCAATATTAGGTTTCAAACTCCAACGGAGTAAATTCTAATTCGCGGCACAGTTGCCACACCTATAGTTTTTTCTAGTTTCAAACTCCAACGGAGTAAATTCTAATTGTAGTGCTTGCTCCACTTGGTGCGCTAAAATCTAAATGTTTCAAACTCCAACGGAGTAAATTCTAATCCTACGTCCCTTTTGTATACTACGACATCTCCTAGGCGTTTCAAACTCCAACGGAGTAAATTCTAATGATTATTCGCCCCTCGCTATTTTCTCAGCCCATTGTTTCAAACTCCAACGGAGTAAATTCTAATTTTTGAGTGATGTTATACGCAGACTGCCAAATTTGATTGTTTCAAACTCCAACGGAGTAAATTCTAATTGGGTGCAGTGATCGATCCGCGATATGGCAGAATGTTTCAAACTCCAACGGAGTAAATTCTAATGTGTCAAAAATATCAGCCTCAAGCAAGGTTTTATCACCGTTTCAAACTCCAACGGAGTAAATTCTAATTTTGCCTGAGTTAAAAGCCTTGCCAAAAGAGTTATAGTTTCAAACTCCAACGGAGTAAATTCTAATCCTAAGCACTCCCAAACAATCCCGAAGCAAAGCCTAAAGTTTCAAACTCCAACGGAGTAAATTCTAATCTCACAGAAGATGAGATAGAAGATTACAACGAAGCTAGTTTCAAACTCCAACGGAGTAAATTCTAATAATGCCCCTGATGTTGAAGTCGCTAAAAATAGCTTGGGTTTCAAACTCCAACGGAGTAAATTCTAATCAATTTTTGGGGCGCGTCGGTTGAGCTAAACGAGGAATGTTTCAAACTCCAACGGAGTAAATTCTAATTTGTCTTGCGGTAGAACCAGTGAATTTGCCCAAACGTTTCAAACTCCAACGGAGTAAATTCTAATGGTGGGGAAAGCAAAAAGGAATAAAGGCAGGCATAAGTTTCAAACTCCAACGGAGTAAATTCTAATCTTGTAAATTCTTGCAAACTTGCCGACGTTAAAGGCGTTTCAAACTCCAACGGAGTAAATTCTAATTCATTATTGTTGATACTATGGCTTTGCATAAATCGTTTCAAACTCCAACGGAGTAAATTCTAATGCGCCTATTAGCATAATTGCCCAACCGATAGGGTTAGTGTTTCAAACTCCAACGGAGTAAATTCTAATCGGCATTTCTTTCCATGCCAGCTTTTACCGCATCGCGTTTCAAACTCCAACGGAGTAAATTCTAATCCGTTTAGCGTGTCCTTAAACTCCATTGTCATAGGGCGTTTCAAACTCCAACGGAGTAAATTCTAATTCTACGCCACCGCCCACTACTTGGCTTAGGTTTCGTTTCAAACTCCAACGGAGTAAATTCTAATCGCTGTCTTTGCCTACGTAAATATCACTCTTGCCACGTTTCAAACTCCAACGGAGTAAATTCTAATTCGCTCCCCCTCGGGCAGTCTTTGCATTTCGTCATTGCTGTTTCAAACTCCAACGGAGTAAATTCTAATGCAAGGCACAACTTGAAAGCGAAAAAACAAACGTGATGTTTCAAACTCCAACGGAGTAAATTCTAATAATTCTTACCCGCTCATCTTTAGCCGTGCACCAAATAGTTTCAAACTCCAACGGAGTAAATTCTAATATGAAAATTTAGTGCGTGATAGCTACTCCAAGACACGTTTCAAACTCCAACGGAGTAAATTCTAATCAAGTGTTGATCTCTATACTGATGATTATTTTTTGTTTCAAACTCCAACGGAGTAAATTCTAATTTTGGTTCTTTGTATCGTCACTATCCCCTACCTTGTTTCAAACTCCAACGGAGTAAATTCTAATATTTGCACCTCGTCGTGAATGTTTGCCACAAACTCAGTTTCAAACTCCAACGGAGTAAATTCTAATGGCAAGATACCAACACGATACGATCGTATTATTAAGTTTCAAACTCCAACGGAGTAAATTCTAATGCCACCCATAAGACCAAGTCCGATGATACCTATTTTCAGTTTCAAACTCCAACGGAGTAAATTCTAATAGCACCAAAAAGCTGATATTATAGACCTTTTGGTGCAAGAAGTCTATATTTATTCGCCTTAAATTTGACTAAATTTTAGCCACATATAAATACACCAAGCCCTAAATTTCAAGCATTTTAAAATCTTAAAAAACGCTTTATCAAAATGCGATTTCACTCCCATCTAAATCCTTCATAAGGCGCGTCCTCACAGATACATTTTTTGAGCTTGTTTGCTTCGCGGCGGATCACCTGCCTCCACGTTAGCTCTCTGTCGCCCAACGAGATCGTCTCGCAAAGGCGCGAGATCATCTTTAGCTCGATCTTTTGCACGGCATCGTTGCTAAATTTTATCCTGCCGGCATCCGTTTGAAAGTCCTTTGCGGTGATCTCTTTTTTATTTAGCATATTAAATATAAGCGTATCGCCCAAGATCGGCTTAAAAATCTCTGCAAGGTCGAGATGAAGGCTTAGCGCGCGGTAGTTTGGCTCGTGCAAAAAGCCGATGCGAGGATCAAGCTCGGTCTTGTAAATTTCGCTTAGGCAGATGTTGTAGATGCGCGTATTTACGTAGCTTATGAAGCTATTTATCTTATCGGCCGGCGGACGTTTTGAGCGGACAGTAAATTTAAAGCTTCGCTGATCTGCGATTATCTCATTCCACTTCTCGTAGTAGAGCTTTTGAAACGCTCCTTCTGCTGCCATTATCGCAGGCACGTTGGTGGCAGCATCTAGTGCCTTTAAGTGTGGCTGCATGTCAAATTTCACGCCATGCCTTTTGCAGTTTGCAGCGTCATTTATGATGTGAGCTCTCGTGATCTCACGCGCGATATATGCACGTTTGATCGGATCATCAAAAGAGCGGAGCTGAGAAAGCAGCACAAAGCCGCTTTTATTGACCGAATTTGGCGTGTTTGGGTAGAAATTCCCGCGAAAGCTCTGATATGGACTAAAGATGTGCAAAAGGATGTTGCTATCGGCTAGAAACGCCATGGTATAGGTGTCGATCTGGACTTTTGCTAGCATGTAAATTTCATCGATCGCATTTATCGGCAAAATTTTACTGGCAAGGGCTGCGCCCGTCTCGTCAAATTTGTCAAAATATATATTGTTATCTTGCCTATAAAGCCTGCCTGGACTAAGTATAAAGTGCGTCCTATCGCTCTTTTGCATCTTTGCTCCTTAGCTAAATATCGGGCTATTTTTATCCACTCCGATGACGATGCGCTCGGAGTATTTTAGTGAGTTAAATGTGTAGATCACGATGGAGTCAAGCTCGTTTACACACTCTTTTTGCAGCGTCTTGCTTAGCTTTTTAAAGT
Organism: uncultured Campylobacter sp.; assembly: GCA_963545295.1. Taxonomy (GTDB): domain Bacteria; phylum Campylobacterota; class Campylobacteria; order Campylobacterales; family Campylobacteraceae; genus Campylobacter_A. Next base: position 5,856 of record CAUUIN010000042.1, read on the forward strand.
CGCTCTCGCGGATCTCGCCCTCATATACCGAAAACTGCACTCGCGGCAGAAACTTTTCGACCGCCTTTCTTATGCGGTTTGCGTTGTTTCGCTCTTTTTGCTCGCGTCCTGCGATGTCGTAAAATAGTATCACATACATATCGTCTCCTAAGCGGTGCAATAGTCGTGATATGCGCAGTTTTGGCAAAATTTACAGCTAGTAAATTTGGGCGGCTTTTCTAAATTTGCAAGCGCGCTTATCTCGCTTAAAATTTGCTCTATCAGAGCGAAATTTTCGCTGCTATCATCCACTAATATCACCTTTTTACCGCTTATTAGCTTGCCTTTTACCTCTTTTAAATTTAAGCCCGTTTTTAAAAGATAGATGTAAAAAAGTAGCTGCATCTTGCCAGCACGCTCGTTTTTTAGGCTCTTCTTGTATTCGGTAATGAGATAGTGGCCGTGCTGCTTTGAGAGTTTGTCAAATTTAAGATTGCCAAAGGCAAATTCTTGCAGATCTTGCTCTTTGATATCAGCCAAAGCCTTGCCCATTAGCACGTTCTCGTCCTCTTGATCGGCATGGATCTGATGCGCGTAAAGCCACGCCTCGCGCTTACAAGTGACGTAGTAATTTACAAGCGTACCGGTGATCTGCTCTTTTGAGAACATTAGTCAAATACCTCATCTACCGCTGTTAGCTCAGGCAAAAATCCGTCAAATTTATTATAAAAATCGCTAGGTGCTAAAACATATCTGCCAAAAAGCTCTCTAGTATAAGACTTAATATCGCCAAGCATATTTTTGCCAACCGCAATGGTATATAGTGCTAGCTCTTTTTCAAGCTCTTTGATCTTTGCTAAAACGACAAATTTATCTTTGCCTGAAGCCAAAAGTGCCTCTCGTTTTTCTAAAAAATCATTAAAATGACCATTGTATTGCTCTATAAAAAGCGAAACTTTATAGTCTTGTTTTGGCATGAAGTTGGCATTAAATTTATCAAATAGCGTTTGAAATTTTAACTCTTTAGCAAGGCTTAATAAGTCTACGCTCGTCGTTTCGTCTTTGGTACTTTGAAAATAGCTCTCTAAAATTTGATAAATTTCACTCTCTTTTATTGCATGATCTAAAATTTCTTTTACCTTCTCTTCTTGTAGATCTATATCGTGGTATGGAAATGATTTGCCGTCTAAGTAGTCAAAGACCACGACCATTGCTGGCTTACTGGATGTGTCGTTGCGATTTACTCTGCCAGCAGCCTGGATGATAGCACCAATGGGTGCAAATTCGCGAAACCCCACGTCAAAACTAAGATCAACCCCAGCCTCGATGAGCTGAGTGGCAACCAGGGTTATTTTCTCGCCACTTTCAAGTTTTTCTTTTATCTCCTCTATTATTTGTACTCTATGAAGTGGGATCTGATGCGTCGTTAAAAGATAGACGCCTTTTTTGCCGCTGTTTTTTAGGGCTTCGTATAGTTTTTTGGCTTTTAAAATGGTATTTACGACGCAAAGCGCGCTCTTGTCTTGATGTTTTAAAATTTCATTTACTAAGTCTCTAAAGCCATTTATATTAGGCTTATAGACGATCTCATATCTATCTTTTTTGCGTTTGTATAAAATAGGCTCAGAAAGCTCGGTAAAGCTCTCTAACTCAGCTGCGATATGAGGCATAGTTGCCGACATGATTATAAAATGGATATTGTATCTTTTTGAAAATTCGTTAAAAGCAGCTGCGATGGATTTTAACAGCACTCGCGGAATATTTTGTATCTCGTCTATGATGATGACGCTATCTCGCAGAGTTTCAAGCTTGAGATTGTCTTTGTTGTGGTTTGAAAAAAAGATAAAAAAGAGTTGGTTAAAAGTCGTAACTATAAAATTTTCATGCCAGATGTCAGCTAAAAATACCTTTTGCATAAACTGCTCTTGTTCATCGTTGTTTTGGCTTTTGTAGCTTGTTAGATGGTGATACTTTAAAACGTCTTGATCTATTATGATCTTTTGATACTCGGTGTGTGTTTGGTCTATGATAGACGTAAAAGGTATAGCCGTTATGATGCGCCTTTTATTGCCGTTTCTAGCTATTTCTAAGGCTAAATTTAACGCTAAAAACGTTTTGCCAATGCCTGTTGGTGCCTTTATGAGAAATGTTTTCTTGTCTTTGTTTGCATTGTAATTTTTAAAAATGATCTCTCTTGCTTTATTTTTATACTCATCTTGTTTTTTGGCGGCTATTATGCTCTTTATTTGGTTTATATAAAGATCTATCTTTTTTGCATTTAAAACGGCTAAATTTTGATAGCTTTCTGAAAAAATAGCCTCAAATTTATCAGCCAAAATAAGCCTTGAGTATCTTTTTTTAAAAATAAAAAAGCTCTCCAAACCATAATATTTTGATAGTTCATTTTCTAAGTCAAAAAAATAATCCACAAAATCATAGAGTTCTATATCAATATCTAAATTTGCTCTTTGAGTGATCTCGTCTATCTTTTTGAGCTTGTCTGCTACTTTTGCTTTTGTAGATCCTATGTTTGAGACAAAGGAGCCTATATCAGGTAAATCAGAGTGGTGTTTTAAGATAGTAAAGAAATTTGCTAAAAAATTTATATCCTTGTTGGCTCTAGCAAAAAAGTATATAAAAGCGCTTTCTAGCGTGTGTGTAGTTTTTAGCTTTTGCCGTGTTTTTTCAAATTCATCTGCCGAGTTAAAATTTTTAGCATCTAAATTTATATAGTCTTGAAATTTTTGTGAAATTTTAGCTAGATCGTGAAAAGATGCTGCTTCCTTGTGCTCATCGTCATCAAAGCTGTTGGCTATATTTTTAATGTGTGAGTTGTATGATTTTTGCGGATGTGAGTTAAAAACGTCTGAAATTTGCATCATACAAATATGCAGCGGTAAGTTTTTTGGGCGCAAATCACCTCGCAAGCCTCTATATTTTTTGCCCTTATTTGGTCGTTTGAAATTATCAAATTTATATGCGTTTTTGGAGACCTGTCGTTATCTAGGCTTCCAGCAAAGCAGATTGGCGAGTATAAAACATTTTCGTCAAAGCATATATTATGCGCCTTGCTTTGCGGTACAAACGAGTCAATACTTACCTCGTCAAAATTTTTATTTACAAAATTTGCTATCTCCATAAACTCAAAATTGCCTGCAAATTCGCTATTGCCAAGATAAAAATGGAATTTAGAAATTCTATTTTTTAAACTATCTATCGCTTTCTTTTCAAATTTAAATTTATCGATAAAGATAGTATATTTTGGATCGATTAATAGTTCTCTGTTTATAGGTTTTTGTGGTGCAGCCTTATCTCTTAAGCCACTTGAAATCTTTTGCATATCTAAATTTTTAAGGCTATTTAGATGAGTTTTTGTCTTTTTTGTGTAATCGTTTATGTAGTTTTGCGAAAAGGTTTTCTTTGAAATGCCACCGTCCAAAACGACGCTATATTTAAAATCCATAAACTCATTATCACTCAAATAATCATTCACGCCAAGCAGCGCCGCCAACATACCGCCTACGGCTGTTTTTGGCGGTAGCGGTAAAGTGATGTTCTGGCTTATGGAAAGTGGATCTTTAAAACAAGCAAATTTACCCCAAATTTTAAATGCAAACATTATAGCTCTCTTGCGTCTATTTCTAGCCCTAGCTCTTTAAAATGATCCACATATCCTCTAAAAGAGTTATCGTAAAAGATCACAACCTTTTCTATCTTTTGGCTCATATTTTTTAGCGATCTAGTAATGGCTGTAAAATTTAACTCGCATTCGTCAATGCTTCTGATCTGATCAGAGTCTTTATTGTCTAGCTTTACAAGCTCGTCAAGTAGCCCTATCATGTATGTGTCTTTATAAATCACTCTAATAAGCATTCTTGGCTTTTGACCGACCTTACTTCTTGTGTTTAGTAGTTTTGTGCCTTGCCACATCGAGTCAAGCATTTGCGCGATATCTTCTTCACTAGCGTTTGATTTGGTGGCATTTAGTGAATTTATGGTGCCATACATTGCAAATAAGCCGTACGGTATGTAGTTGTCAGTTCTAAATGTTTTATTGCTGCTACCGTCTTTACCAAATGCACCAGTTCCTTGTGACATTATAGTCTCTGTCTCGTTTAGCGATTTAGCCCAAGAAAATTGCACTGCACCTATGATTTGGATATTGCTTTTTGGTGCTACTCCGCCAAAAAGTCTATTGTCGATACAACTTAAAAATGCCGTTTTGTCATCTGCTTCGCCTAAAATTTTCTTTACTTCGGCAAATCTAGTTTCGGCTGACTGCACTTGTTCGGCGTTATTTACAAAGATGGTTTGAGATTTTCTATATTGCAGATCGTCTCTGATAGTTCGCTTTACCCTTACATCGCTTACGATAGCCTTTCTGTCGCTTTCATCGTATCTTGGGGCATTGTCATTTAACATATCACCGTTGGGATTTGTCATTTTTGCGTCCCATAAAAACAAAATTTCGCTATGTTTTGCTGTCTCACTCATTATTTTCTCCTAATTCTTGATTATCTTTTTTAAATTTAACGTAGTCGTTCATGCCTCGTATAAATGCAAATGAAATTTCATAGCGAGAAACGCTCTTACTTTTTTCATTGCAAAAATGCGTAGTTATCATCTGTGACAGATCACTATTTATCGCACTGCCTAGCTTTAGTTTTCTCTCAAATTCATTTGCTTTATTAAAAATTTTCTTTAAATTTGGCGCTATTATTTTTTGATTTGAAAGCCACTTTTCAAATGTCTTATTCTCTTTAGAAACTTCTGAGGCAAAAGAACTATTTATAATGCTCTTTGAATAAGCGCCTATCAAATAAGCACCTTTGATTAGATCATCTTTAAAATAATCAGACTGTTTTTCTAATAGCTCCTTAAAATAATCAGAAAAAAGCTTCATAATTTACATCCTTATTGCGTTTATTTCTTGTAGAAATCTAAAAATTTTATCTTCATTTTCGACGAAATTTTCAGGATAGGCTATCCAGGTTTTAATCCCGTCCTTTATCTTTTTCTTATTTTGGGCATCAAATTCCCTAAAATGTTCAAATCGTTTTAAGAGTTCGATATATTCTATCTTTGCATATCCAAGCAACAACTTTGCTAGAAAAATTTTCTCTTGCATGATTTTATTGTCAAGTCCTTTGACTTTTGTGGCGGCGGCATATCTTTCAAGAATTCCAAAATAGTCTTTGAGATAGCTAAATTTTATATCATCATCTGTATCTTGAATTTGCTTTGAAGAGTCGGTGATATGACGCTCTTGCATTAGTTTTACGACCTTTGCTATCCTGCTTGGCAAAACATCTTCAAGCGTAGAAAAGATCTTAACAGATAAATTTGTCTGATCAACCTCTGTAAATAAAATATCAAGCGTAAAACTATTTATATATTCATAATTTTCTATTTGTTTTCGCAATTTTCTTATAAAGCTCTCTTCTCTTTCGGATTCTTCTTGTATATTTTTTGCATTTTTAAGAAAGCTTATCAATCCTTTAAAAATTTCAGCATCAAAATTTACCATAGAAGGGATGATTATATACTCTAGACCTTTGTAATAAAATTTTAAATGATTTATAGCAAACATCCAACCTTTTTTTATTGTTTTTGCAGTTTCTAGAGACATTGGTAGTTTGTTTATCTGTTGTATAGCATAGCTATCATCATAGTTATCCATAGTAAAAAATTTAATATCAGGGTTATATCCACAAGGAATTTTCTCTTTTGTGACGACATCGACCAGCTCTTTTAACTGGGGTTCGTTTCTACTATTTTTAATATGAGGGCGCACAAATTCGTTAAGATAGTTTTGTAAAACCTCAGGCATAAGCTCATAAAAGCTCTTGCCATTGATGAGTAAGATCAAAAAATAGTCATCTTGCTTGAAATTTTTTAGCTCAAGCTCGTCATTTTCATAGTTTTTAATGTATTCAAATACTAAAGTAGCAATGCGTTTATTGTCTTCATTTGTGTAGGTCATAACGGAATTTTGTAGCGTATGAGAGATAGCTTTAAATTTCTTATATAGATCTTTTTCTCCTTGATACTCAAAATTTGGATATAGATAGTATGAATTGCTAGTACCACCTATCTTTTTGGTATAAAGTGTCTTGATATTATCTAGTGAGGCTCTATAAATTTGGGGTTTATCGATGAGCTTTAAATTTTCTATTTTAAAATCAATAACTAAAACGATATGTTCGCTATCTTTAAAATTTGAATTTTTTATCATAGCGACAGTATCGTCATCACTTATTAAATTTCCGATCACATGCAACTTATGAGCAAGTCCCATTTTAAACTGACCTTAAAAATTTTTATTAATGCTAGAACAATGTGCCTTAAAGATTTATAAAAATTTTATTCTACCACTTCTAAAAACCCAAGTCCGCAGTTCATACATCCGCTACCAACACCCACATCAAGGATCAAATTTATAAGTTCAGGTCGAGCCTTGATATGCCATTTTGCAGGCCATGCTTTGACTGGCATATTGTTGTTGCCGTAGTAAAAATAAAAGGTCTTTTGTAAATTTTGCCAAAGTAAATTTAGCTCAAATTCACCCTCATATTTATGTCCCATAAGTGTTTCAAATCTTTGCAAGGCGTTGGCTTTCATCATCTCAAGATGTCTGGAGTCTTGCGGTTCAAGATGCACTTTGTATCCCAAAAGTCCAATAATTGAACACGCTACGCATCCTTGTAAAACAGCCTCATTTTGTGAAATTCTATGCTCTTTTACTGACACAGATGTATCAAACAAACAAATATTGCTAAGTTTTAATCCGTCTTTTAGCACAGCAAAAGCGATCGTTTTTTCAAATTCTGGCACAAATGAGCTAAATCTTATCTCTAAACTTAAGCCATTTAGCTTAAAATCAAAATTTGATCTTTTAAAATTTTTACCACTATCTTTATGTTTATATCCGTCATGTTCAGCCTTTGGCAAATAGCTATAAATATAGCCTTGTATGAGCTTTGATAAAGACTTTGCTATTTTTAAATTTTGAGTTGGAAGGCGTGAATTTATAATGATCATCCTTACTCCTTGTTGTTACTCAAATGGATTATAACTCAAAAATTTGTAAAAAATAGACAATTATATAAAATAAAATTTTTAGAATTTATTTTTTATTTTAAAATAATATGGATAAATAAAATCAAAGATTTATTCTAAAATTTAAATAATCTTTTCTTGACATATAATAATGTTTTTTGTATAATCTCAACTCTTTTTTAAACAAATGTCTTGCTAGCTCAGTCGGTAGAGCATCTCACTTTTAATGAGGGGGCCGTTGGTTCGAATCCAACGCAGGACACCATTTTTTGGGTTTATGACCCTTTCGTCTAGTGGCTCAGGACTCTACTTTCTCTGTGTAGGAACAGAGGTTCAAATCCTCTAAGGGTCGCCAGATATTTTAAATTTTAGGTCGCTTAGCTCAGTTGGTAGAGCGCCACCCTTACAAGGTGGATGTCATAAGTTCGAGTCTTATAGCGACCACCATTACTTTTAGGTGCAGCGGTAGTTCAGTTGGTTAGAATGCCGCCCTGTCACGGCGGAGGTCGCGGGTTCGAGCCCCGTCCGCTGCGCCATCTACTTTTAAATTTTTCATATTTTTTTATTTTTTGTCTTTTTTAAATTTAATGCAAAATTTTTATAAAAATATTTTGTTAAATAATATGTAAAATAATACATAAAATATTGTCTTTAGAGAAATTTAAAATATATTTTTCTATTAAAAATTTTTAGTTTTATGGCTAAAAATAACGATGATAGCCTAAATTTCACTTGTGTTTTAAATAAAAAATATTTAAATTTTATAACTTTCTTATCAGGCATTTTCTAAATTTAAGATAGTTTTATTATTACATTTATAGCGGCGCCATTAGCAAATTAAAATAACAATTTGTCTTTGTCTAAAATTTAAGGCACTTTTTAAAATTTAAAGTCCAAATTTGTTTTTATCACGCAAATATCCATATAAATTTTATGCTTTTGTGAGATAAATTTGTCCTACCTAATGGCTAAATTTGACCTCAAAAGCTTAAACCTTTGCATAAATTCTATTTTTTCTCAAAAGTGATTACCGATAAAGAAAAAATGTGGTTTTTATCTTTTGATTATCAAAATATCAATATAATCGTAAAAATTTATAAAAGGACAATTATGGCACTTGAAAATGTATTAAGAGCGATCGAAGATATAAAAAATGGCAAAATGGTCGTCATGGTTGATGATGAGGACCGCGAAAATGAGGGTGATCTGGTCTTTTCGGCAACTAGTAGCGACATGCAAAAGGTGAATTTTGCTATCACTCATGCAAAAGGTGTGCTCTGTCTTGCGATGGACGAGGCAAACGCTAAAAGGCTTGATCTACCGCTAATGGTAGCTAAAAACACATCAAGCCACGAGACAGCTTTTACAGTCACGATCGATGCAAAAGACGCGACAACGGGTGTGAGCGCATATGAGCGCGATATGACGATCAGGCTTGCAGCAAAGGCTAGCTCAAAGCCTGATGATTTCGTGCGTCCTGGGCATATATTTCCACTTATCGCCAAAAATGGCGGCGTACTCGTTCGCACAGGCCACACCGAGGGCTCGGTCGATCTTTGCAAGCTTGCTGGCGTTAGCCCAATGGCAGCCATTTGTGAGATCGTAAAAGAAGATGGCACGATGGCAAGACGCGACTACTTAGAGGAGTTTTGCAAGAAATTTGGGTTAAATATGATCAGCGTATCTGATCTTGTTGAGTATAGGCTAAGTCATGAAAGTCTCATAAGAGTTGGCGAAAAAAGTGACGTGATGATCGCAGGCTGCGCTGCAGCAAGATATGATATCACCGATCACAAGGGCAAAATTCACTCAGCTTATCTTTTTGGAGAGCCAAAGAGCAAAGCAAATGTCAAATTTCAAAAAATTCTAGCCGATCACGAGCTTTTGAGCAGTCCAAAATATGACGAGCTTTTAAAAACTATCAAATTTCTAAGCCAAAATGGTGGAATTTTGATCTTTTTAGATAGCGACAACTCAAACACAAGCAAAGACTACGGCATCGGAGCGCAAATTTTAAATCACTTTGGCGTAAAAGAGATCGAGCTTCTAAGCTCAAATAAAAATAAAGAATTTGTAAGTTTGGCTGGCTTTGGGCTAAACATAGTTGGATACAAGGAAATTTAAACATCCCCAAATTTAGCCAGTCCAGCTTGCTTCTGGCTAAATTTAATAATACTTTCTGGATCAAATTTTAGTAGGTCACTCGCGAATTTAAACTAGCATTTCACATTAATTTTAATAAGTTTCTCTTTTGTTTAAGTTTAACTAGCATAAATTTAATGTATAAGCCTATTTTTATACTAAAAGTAAATATTTTAAATTTTATAATTTTGCCAATATTTCACAAGGAGGATGAAATGAGGTCTATTTCAAACAAGATCGCATTGATACTTATAGTTCTTTTAGGTGTTTGCTTTGCAGCGATGTCGGCCGTTAGTTACTTTAACGCAAAAAAGGAGGTGGTGAAGCTTATCAGCCAAAACCAAGATCAAATTCTATCTGACATCAAGTCTGTCGCACATAGTTTTGTGAGCGATTATATGGAGGATTCGCAAAAGCTTGCCAACAAGCTAACGGGCAGTGTTGGCAACGAAGATGAAATTCTTGCCCGTTTAAAATCTACAAAAGAAAATTTAAAATCAATTGTCGTAGGTGTCTATTTTGCAGCGCAAAGCAACGGCTATACTTATGGTGCAAATGGCAAAGTCTTAACCCCGGAAAAAGATAAATATGACCCACGTGGCAGAGGCTGGTATATCGCAGCAAAGAGTAGTGGAAAAACCATCTTTACAAAGCCATATATCGATATGGTCGCCCCGGAGCACGACCTATGTATGACTTTTTCTACCCCAATAGTGGAGGACGGCAAGCTCGTGGGAGCTTCATTTACTGATGTTAATATCAGGCTTTTAAGCAAAAAGCTCCTAGGTATTGGTAAAACTGAGTTTGGCTATGTCTATTTTATAGATAAAGATGGTGTTATTTTGCTACATGAAGATGAAAATCTTGTAAATAGCTCAGTCGAAGCGACCAAGAATTTGGCGGCCAAATTTGCTAACAGCGACTTTGATGAAAATGGGCTAATCTCATATAAAAACGCAAAAAATGAAAATGTCTTGGCTAAAATTTTGCCTTTAAATGACGACGGCTGGCTCGCAGTTGCCGCTATAAACGCCGATACTTTCACGAGCCAAACATTGCCTCTACTCAAGATACAAGCCATCATGGCTGTTGTTTTTATCGTGATCCTCTCAGCATTTGTCTATTTTTTACTTAAAAAGTCTCTTAACC
>CAUUIN010000043.1:0-15701 GCA_963545295.1 uncultured Campylobacter sp.
TCGATATTTAAAGAGCAAAAGACGCTAAATTTAGCTGGCGAGGCGGTGGATTTTGAACTGCGAGGCAGACACGATCCTTGCATAGGCATACGTGGCAGCGTCGTAGCAACCGCGATGATAAGGCTAGTTATCGCTGATATGCTTTTGCTAAATGCAAGCACAAAACTTGAAAATATAAAGAAAATTTACGGCTAAATTTAGCTGTTTTAGGTTTTAAAATTTGATTTGCTTTTGAAGCATTGTTTTAAATGTTTAGCGCAAAATTTATCTTCTAAATTTTATCCAAGCCTCAAACTATAACAAGTCAAATTTACAGCGACTGTAAAATTTTGGTTTAAAAAATGCAGTGATCAGCTTGATTTCGCCTTTATATTTTTCTAAATTTACTAACACTCTGTGTCCGCAGTTGCTTTTAGTGACTAGATGTGCCTTTGTCGTGAGTTAGGACGTTGGCGTAGCCGTGCTTGCAAAGGCTCTTCTGCTTAGCACATTAGGGTCGCGCCACGCACCTTCGCAGATAGCAATCGCAAGCGCGCCAACCAAAATTTCACTACTTTGTTAAAGGCTCTCACCACGTCGCCTGTCGCCGATGCCCTTTTTCTTGGTGTCATTTACATTTATGAGCACCGTCTTTTTTTCGCTAAGCTTTGCGTAGTTTCTGATCACGGAGTTATTTTGATATCTTGAGTGTGTGATCAATGCAGTCAAATTTAGCCTTTTTCTAAAAGATTTTTATTCTTATTTTTTGACCACCTAAGAGCAAATTTAACAATCTAACTTTTACCAAATTTCATCTATAATCCCCTTATGAAAAACGAAAATTTGCAAGAGAAAATTTACGCCGTTATCGACCTAAAGTCCTTTTATGCTTCAGTTGAGTGCGTAGAGCGTGGGCTTGATCCATTTAAGGCCGATCTAGTCGTGGCTGACGCTAGTCGTGGCAGTGGTGGCATCTGCTTAGCTGTTAGCCCTGCGCTTCGTGCCAAGGGTGTGAAAAACCGCTGCAGGCTCTTTGAGATACCAAGAGATATCAAATTTATCATCGCGCCGCCTAGGATGCAGTTTTACATCGACTATGCTGCAAGGATTTATGAAATTTATCTAAAATATGTCGCCAAAGAGGACATCTACGTATATTCGATCGATGAGTGCTTTATCGATCTCACTCCCTACTTGAAATTTTACGCTCTTGGCGCAAAAGAGATGGCAAAGATGATGATGGATGAGATCTTAAAAACGACTGGCGTGACGGCAAGTTGCGGCATGGGGACAAATTTATACCTAGCTAAAATCGCCCTTGATATATTAGCAAAGCACAGCGACGATAGGATCGCCTTTTTAGACGAGCGCCTCTATAAAGAGCAGCTCTGGACGCACCAGCCACTAGATGACTTTTGGCGTATCGGCAAACAAACTAGGCTAAAGCTCGAAAAATGCGGCATCTTTTGCATGAAAGATATCGCAAATGCGCCAAAAAGCCTACTTGAAAAAATTTTTGGCGTCGATGCCTACATCACGATCGATCACGCAAACGGCATAGAGCCAACGACGATAGCTGAGATAAAAGCCTATAAACCAAGCACCAAGTCCTACTTTAGCTCAGAAATTTTGCCAAGAGACTACGAGCGCTGCGAGGCGGTGATCGTGCTAAAAGAGATGGCTGATAGGCTCGCTCTTAGGATGATAAACAAAGATGTAAGGGCAAGCGGGCTAACGATAAATGTAAGATTTGCCGATAAGCTTGAGCCACAGCAACGTGCAAGCGTGCGGTTTAAAACGCCAACAAATATCTCAAGCGTGCTGATGAGTGCGGCTGAAGAGCTACTTTTAAACAAGATAAAAAATGCAGGTCTTATCAGGCAAATAGGCATATCTGCAAACGATGTGGTAAAAGAAAATTTGGTTGAGTTTAACCTATTTGAAGATGACACCAAAGAAAAAGCGGTGCTAAAGTCGCTAAATTTGATAAAAGAGAAATTTGGCAAAAACTCGATCCTGCGCGCGATCGACCTGCTACCAGAAGCGACTGGGCAGGATAGAAACAAAAAGATCGGAGGGCACAAAAGTGGCGAGTAAAGATAGGGCGAAAATTTTTAGCTCGTTTAACCCGCTCTCTACCTTAGAGCGAGCCTTGCGACAAAAAGAGCGAGAAAAGTGCGAAAAGCTTGAGCTTGATGAGAGCAAGATCGATGAAATTTTAAGGCAGATAAGCAAAATAAAAGTGGCTGATGAAGTGCGTGTGAGCTACCATGACGGCTTTACTTATGTAAAATCCAGCGGGCTAGTCTCAGATGTAAATTTCAAAGAAAAAATCCTCATGATCGTAAAAACTAAGATCAAATTTGAAGATATAAATGAGATAGAGATAGTAAAGAAGCACGCAACTAGAAACGAAACATTAGATGGGTCATTTTTTTAGTTACATTGTTTTAAAGGCTTTTTAAAAACAGAGATTTTTTTGTAAAAACAGCTGATTAAATTTGTGAAATTACTTTTTAGCTTGATTTAGTTTAAATGTCTAACTCACACAATAAAAACTTGCAATAACGTCAAACGCTTGCCCACTTATTGCTTGATACAAAAAACTTTTCTTATCTTTGCTAGCTTGTGCTCTTTACAGATCAGAACTTTTTAAATTTAACAAGTTGCTTATCAATAAAGTTAAATTTTATAAATTTAATCCTTCCAAAGCCACCATTTTAGCTTAGCTTTGTCGGGACTGGGCGTATTTGCGTAGTAGCAAACCATGCGGTAAACATAGAGGATACACTTATCACTGCCACGTCCGAGCGCCTTTGTGCGCTCATACATCTCGTCCGGATCCGCGCCCTTTAGCGAAGCGATATCCTCGTAGCCAAGCGTCAGCAGATCCGACTGCGTCGCCTCACCGACATATGGTATTTTCTTAAGATCGCCCAAATTCACCTCAAATTTCTTTTAAGCACCGCCAAACTCACCCTAATTAAATTTCAAATTTAATTCCTACGTTACAAAGCTTGCTAAATTTTATCTTGCTACTACGCTAAGCGTCATCTAGGCTTCTCACGCGGTGATTTAATTTAAAATTTCTTACACGCAAAAACCATGCTTAAAAATGGTTTTATACCAAATTTTACGCAAGTTAGGGCACTAAATTTGCTCCAAAATGCGTTCGCAAATTTCTCTTGGGTTTGCGTTTTCATATATCGGTCTGCCAACGACGATAAAGTCGCTGCCCTCTTGCTTTGCGCTAACTAAATTTGCAACCCTCTTTTGATCGCCTGCACTCTCGCCAAAAGGCCTAACTCCAGGGCAAAGCGTGATGAAATTTTGATTTGTCACCTCTTTTATGAGCTTGCTTTCAAAGACTGAGCAGACCATGCCATCAAGCCCCGCTTCAAAGCTCATCTGACTAAATTTCCTAACCGAGCGCGAAATAGTATCGTTATAAACCGCTTCAAATTCACTCTCATTAAAGCTAGTAAGGGCTGATACGGCAAGTACTAAAGGGCGATTTTGCAGCGCACTAAGGCGCTCCATCACAGTTTTCATCGCACGTACGCCAGCGCTTGCATGCAAATTTATCATATCCACACCTATCTTTGAGACGACCTCAGCGGCGTCTGCCATCGTGTTTGGGATGTCATAGAGCTTTAGATCAAGAAAGATTTTAAACTCCCCTGCCCCTTTTAGCTCCTCTATAAATTTAGCTCCGTCTCTAAGGTAGCTTCTAAGGCCCACTTTTAGCCAAAGATCAAGCCCTTTTAGCTTACGAACAAGGGCTAAATTTTCATCCTTGCTCGCCATGTCAAGAGCGACGCAGAGCCTCATAGATCGCCCTTTATCTTATCTAGCACGCCGTTTATAAATTTTGGCGCCTGATCACTTCCAAGCTCTTTTGCAAGCTCGATCGCCTCGTTTATGATGACGGCTTTATCTGTTTGGCTAAATTTCATCTCATAAAGCCCAAGTCTAAGAATGGCAAGCTCTGTTGCACCAACCTTGCTAAAGTCGCCGTCTTTTAGGTGTGGCTTTAAAATTTCATCTAGCTTTTCTTTATTTGCAAGCACCGCTTTAAAGGTCTGCAAAGCTTCATTTTTACGCTCATTTCTTATCTTTTTCTCTTCTAAAAATTCCTCTTCAAACTCCGTAGTTACGGGATTTATCTCATTTGAGTAAAGTAGCGAAACGATGGCTTGTCTGACCTGATGACGTGTGGCCATTTTATTCTCCTAGCTTTTTATATAAATTTAGCATTTCTATAACGCCTGTCATCGCTTCAAAGCCCTTGTTTCCAGCTTTACTGCCAGCTCGCTCGATCGCTTGCTCGATGTTATCGACTGTTAGCACGCCAAATGTGACTGGTTTTGCGTATTTTAGCGTTACGTTTGCGATGCCTTTAGTGGTCTCTGCGCTTACGTAGTCAAAGTGCGGCGTTGCACCTCTTATCACCGCTCCCACGCAGCAAACCGCATCAAATTTACCGCTTGCAAGCACCTTTTCAAGCGCCATAGGTATCTCAAATGCGCCAGGCACTAGCACTAATGTTAAATTTTTCTCGTCGCCACCGTGGCGTAAAAATGCGTCTTTCGCGCCCTCTACCAAGCGGTCTGTGATGATGTGGTTAAACCTTGCGTTGATGATCGCTATCTTCTCATCGCCTTTTAAAGCTAAATTTCCTTCGATTATTTTCATGTTTGCTCCTTAAATTTCTACGCACTAAAGTCTGTATCACGCGTGATGACGACCTTGTAGCTTGGATATGCGTTTTTTACCTGAGATAAAATTTCGCGGTAAATTGCCGTTGCATTTGGTGCATTAAAGTCTATGATGATATCAAACGTGATCGCGTTTGTCTCTTTATTTATGTAAAATCCATGCATTTGCTTGATAAATTTATGCCCATAAACTATCTTTTCGATGTTTAGTCTGATTGCATTATCTCTTTTATCAAATGCATAGATGCCAATGGTATCTAAAACAACGTTAAATTTCGCAAAAACTTCACGCTGTATGCGTCTAGTTAGTATATCTATCTGTGCAGCACTCATATCATGATCGACCTCTATATGCACGCTGCCTAGCTTCTTGTCAGGCCCGTAGTCGTTAAAGACTAGATCATAAGCGCCAAGCACCTCTTTGAATGAGTGAATACAGGTGTAAATTTGCGAGATGTTGCTTTGCTTCATCCTTGCGCCTAAAATTTTATCTATCGCGTCGCGTAAAATTTCAAGTGCAGCTTTTATAAGAAGTAGCGATATGATCACGCCTAGATAGGCTTCAAGACTGATACCAAAAAGGACAAAAACTAAAGCCGCCAAAAGCGTACTAAGCGAGATGATAGCGTCAAATTTCGCATCCACTCCGCTTGCTATGAGCGAGTCAGAATTTACCCTTTGCCCAACCCTTTGTGTGTAAAGTCCAAGTGCAAATTTGACCACAACCAAAACGGCGATCAAAATAAGCGAGATAGTGTCGTAGTTTGGGGTGCTTGGCGTGATGATCTTTTTAGCTGACTCCACCACTGACGTGCCACCAGTGTAAAGCACGATCACGCCTATAACGATGGCCGTTAGATACTCCACTCTGCCGTAGCCAAACGGATGCTCTTTGTCTGGTTTTTTACTCGCTATCTTGATGCCAACGATAGTTATGACTGATGAGAGTGCGTCGCTTAGGTTATTGACCGCGTCTAAGATGATAGCGATAGAGCCACTTGCAAAGCCCACAATAGCCTTTATAGCCGCTAAAATGGCGTTTGTAACTATGCCTATGACGCCTGTTTTTACGATGGCACTATCTCGCGATGTGACCTCTTCTACTATTTCCAAATTTACTCCTTAAACGATCTTTAACATCACCACGCTAAAGATGATGAGCGATAAAAAGAGGGCTTTTTCTAAATTTATCTTTTCGTTGTTAAATACCACCCCAACTAGTACCGCTTCCACGCATCAAACCGCGTCAAATAACTGCTTGCAAGCACCTTTTAAGCGCCATAGGTATCTCAAGCCAAGAACTAGCACTAAAGTTAAAATGCGTCTTTTGCGTCTTCTATACCAAGTGGTCTGTGATGATGTGGTTAAATCTTACGTTGATGATCGCCATCTTCTCATTGCCTTTTTAAAGCTAAATTTCCTTCGATTCTTTTCATGTTTGCTCGTTAAATTTCTATCAAAATTCTTTTTTAGCCTTTAAAATACTAACATCTTTTTTATTGTTTCTTATATTAAAATTTTTTATTATATATTGTTGTGTCTCTGGTGACCAATAAATTTTAAGATATTTTTTAGCCCTAGTAATTGCTGTATAAAAAATATTATGTGATATATTCTCTTCAATCTCTCTTGTAATCACTATTTTTACGCTATCATACTCCAAGCCTTGTGACTTATGAATAGAAATAGCATAAGCCAACACAAATGGAATTTTTTCAATATCACCATCATTGTCTGTATTTATATTTTTATCCACACTAAAACCAACAATAGATTTATCGTCATTTGTAGAGATAAGTTTTAAACCGGCAGTAAAAACATGACCATCTTCAAAAATCTTATCGACTTCTACTTCAAAATACAGTTCATTTTCTTTACTTCTATCAATGATATTTATTATTTTGCCTTTAAGATTATTATGCAAATCACTTATAAAAAAATTATTATCTACAAACAAAACAGGATCACCGACTTTAAATTCAAAATTTCCAATTTCGAAGGATTGATTTTTGTTTACTATTTGCAAAAATTTATTAATATTATTTACTCCGTAAAGACCATCATAATTTAGACAAAGCACAATTTCATCATCATGTTCTTTCTTAAAAATTTCATCATTATTTTCATCTAAATTTAACGAATATTTCCCCCATGCACAAAATTCTGTTATTTCATTGTAATCATCTTTAAAATTTCTAACACTCTCCCAAAATTTTAACAACTCATCAATATTAGTTCTATACGGCTTTTTAAGCTCAAACAAGCAATATTTTGGTAAAAAATCTCTTGATATATTAAACCAGGTGCCATACTGTATAGCTTCTATTTGATACGTATCTCCGACTAAAATTAGTTGTTTGAATTCGGCTTTTTCTAATATCTTTACCATATTGGCATTACTAACGGTGCTACACTCATCAATAAAAAGTAATTCGCATTCAATATCTTGGTTTTTATCGCCTAAAAATTTTGCAATCGTCCTCGTATTAGCATTATTGGCATTATCAACTTTTGTTTTTAGATTTTCTATAGCTGGATTTGTTTGAGCTAGAAAAATTTGCTTTTGAGACTTATATAAATTTGAAATATAGTTTATTAAAGTCGATTTTCCAGTTCCAGCAGCTCCATAGATAAAAGCAACCTTTGATTTTAAAAAAATCTTATTCATGACATCTATTTTTACTTCGTCATCTATATATTTTTTACAATCCTTTATCTTGGATGCAATAAATTTATCGTAATCAATTATGCCATTTTGGGCTAACTGTTTTAATCTTGTAAGAATTTTTATTACATTTTTTTCATATTCTTTAATGTAATAATTTCCATTCCAATTACAAATTGCTCGATCTTTATGTGTTTCATAAAGTAGTTTATTAAAATTCTGAGCCAAATTATCTAAATTCCTAAAATGGGCTAACTCCTCTTTTTTTGTATATAAAACTCCATTGTCTTGGGTGTTTTGGATTATAAATCTAGCCAGAAACTCGTGCTCTCTATTTTCATACTCAATGCACTCAAGCAAATCAGATATTTTTGGGTTATGCCCACATAGACTTGAAACAAAGGGCATTTGGTCAAATGGAATACTTTTGTATTCTAAATATAAATTTGATAATTTATCATTTGGTCTGTATACGTAGCCTACTTTTGGTTTTAAAAATTGTTCTTTTATAATTTTGTTATTCATTTTATATAGCAAATATCTTAAAATATTAGAACCTTTGGAATTGTTTAAACAAATCTTTCTACATTCATTTAAGATACTGAGAAAAAACGTCTGTATATGTCCACTGCTAATTTCTTGTTCAAATTTATCATATTCACTTTTTTCAAAACAAATGATATCAAGCAAATTACAATCATTCCTTGTAATGTAATCATTGATCCTCTGTGTTTCAGTACTTGAACCAAAACAGCTAAGTGTTTTTGTAAAAATCTTAGCAAAATTTTCAAATTCGCATGGTCTTATCGATACTATAATATCCGATATAAGTAGAATAGGCATACTCTTATTTTGAATAAATATATTGGTTTTATAAAGTGCTGCTTTTATTGCATAATTACTATTTATGCTTATTTTACTAAAAACCACTATGCGACTAAATTTACTAACATTATCCGTGGCATTGGTCAAAATGATCTCGTAAAATATCTCTTCGTTTACAAAAATCGGTTTAACTTTCCATACATAATATCTATTTTTTATAATTTCTTGATTTGCTAATCCAAAATCTTTTATTTGATTTAATTTTAATAATATTTTTTCGTAATATTCATCTAAATTTTTATCCAGCTCCAAAGGAAATTTATATAAATTACTAAGAATTCTTAAATTAAATTTTTTTATACAAAGTTGTTTTAAGCGTAACATGTATTCATAATATTTCAACATCAACCGCTCTGAATTATTTTTATCATGCGTGTAGTGAGATTCTGTTGTCTGGATTAAATCATGGAATTTTATTATAAATCTAAACTCTTTACTTATATCGCTTATATTCTTTGGTATTGATGGTATTTTATTCTTTGCTTCTTCTAAACTTATATTATCATCTAATCCATTAAGATGTAGATTTATATACATTGAACAATGCTCTACCAAATTTCTAAGTTGAGAAAGAATATTTTGCGATAAAAAGCCACGATCGTTTAATATCAAATTTTTATCTATATTTTCACAAATATTGTTATCTATATTTTTAATTTGATTTAAAATGTTCATTTTAATCCCCCTAAACTATTTTTAGCATCACCACGCTAAAGATGATAAGCGTTAAAAACAAGGCCTTTTTAAAATTTATCTTTTCACCTTCAAAAACTACGCCAACCACGACTGCTCCGATCGCTCCGATGCCCGTCCAGATCGCATACGCCACCGACATAGCGATAGTTTGCATCGCATAGCTAAGTAGCGTTAGAGAAAGGGCGAAATTTCCAAGCAAAAGGATGAAATTTGCCCATTTTTTTACCCCTGTGCTTTTTGAAAATTTCGTGATAAAAAAGACGCCAGAGACCTCACAACATCCAGCTAGTAAAAGCGCTAAAAAGTGGATCATTCTTTTATACCTTTTAGCCCAAGCACGCCTAAAATGAGTGTGGCTATAAAAAATAGCCTAAGAAAATTTGGCATGATCCCGCTTGCTACGTAGTCGCTAACGATCTCAGCTATGACGATAAAAACAGTTCCAAAGCCCACAAATACAGCATAAGAGATGCTTACAGGCAGATACTTTAAAGCCTTCATAAACGAGATAAAACTTATACTTACAAGCAGTGTCGTAAGCAAAAATTCACTTAAATTTGACGCGTGCTTTAGTCCATACGCCCAGCCACACTCGGCCACTGCGCCTAGAAATATCCACAAAAAACCTCTGTTTGACATAAATTTACTTCATACCTTTTATGGTATCAACGATCTCTTTTACATTTGCGCTAATCGCCTTATTTTCTAAGCTATCATCGTTATTTTGTCCAACTAGCCCCTTTAAATTTCCAAAAAATCCAGGGTCAAACCTTAGCTCGCTAGAGCCATAATGCCTCAAAACTTCGCAATTTCTAATGACTTCTACATCGTAAGTAAGGTAGATATTGCCCATTCTGTCGCTTTTGGCAAAGGTTGCTTCACCTATAAATTCTCTGCGGTGAGTTATCTTTATCTTTAGCTCGTCGCTAGAATTTGGATCAAGCAAATTTTCTTTTGTAAGCGCCTCGGTGATTTGCTTATTGTACTTTTTCTCGACCATTTTTGGGCTTTGATATAGAAATTTTGTCGGCTCGTGGCGCTGCACGTGGGTGTAGCTAATTCCCTCAAATTTATACTTGCCAGCAAGTGGCACTTTTGGTTGAGACGAGCTACAACCCACTAAAAATAACACCCCTAAAAGTAGCGTTAAAATCCTTTTCATCACTCTCTCCTTAGTTTAAAATTTTAAAATTTCCTCTATCTTTAGCGTATCACTTACGACCTTTTCAAGCTCGTCTAAATTTAGCATATTTGGCCCATCACATAGCGCCTCGCAAGGATTTATATGCGTCTCGTAGAAAAAGCCATCCACCCCAACACTAGCTGCCGCTCTTGCAAGGTATGGCACAAACCTAGCGTCACCGCCGCTTTTTTCGCCAAGAGCGCTTGGCATCTGCACGCTGTGAGTCGCGTCAAAAATGACTGGAGCAAATTCTCTCATCATCACCAAATTTCTCATATCAACGACTAAATTCCCATAGCCAAAGGTGCTTCCGCGCTCCGTTAGCCACACGCCATTTGCCTTTGCGACTTCATATCCATCGCCGCTCACACCCCTTGTTTCAAGCACCTTTTTAACAGAGTGCTTCATCGCTGAGGCTGCTAAAAACTGCCCTTTTTTGATATTTACCACGGCTTTTGTCTTTGCAGCTGCTACAAGAAGGTCGGTTTGGCGGCACAAAAATGCAGGGATCTGCAGCACATCAGCCACTTCGCCAACAGGCGCTGCCTGATAGCTCTCGTGGATATCGGTTAAAATTTTAAAGCCAAATTCTTTTTTTACCTCAGATAAAATTTCGCACCCTTTTTCAAGCCCAGGCCCACGAAACGAGCTAATGCTCGTGCGATTTGCCTTGTCAAAGCTTGACTTAAAGTAAAAATCAAGCTTTGGATTTTCATTAAATTTAACTAGCCTTTTTGCCACTTCAAAAACAAGCTCCTTGCTCTCTATAACGCAAGGTCCAGCGATTAATATCATATTTTCTCCTTTATTTTTCTTTAACAACTAAAATTCCACTCACCACGACAAGCACGATACCCACAAGCGCTAGGTGATTTGGCAACGCATCGCCCATAAAATAACCAATTATAAGCGTAAAAATGACGTCTGCGTAGCTAACCGCAGCGATCACACCAGCCTTTTTACCGACCGCAAAGGCCTTTGTCATAAACGCCTGAAAATAGTAACCACTAAGCCCCATTAGCAAGATGAAAATGAGGTTGTGCCAGTTTGGCATGCTAAATTTAGAAAATAAAAAATCAAGCGGCTCATAGGTAAAAAACTCCGCTAGCCCCATGCAAATAAGCGGCAAAAACGAGCCCCAAAGCATGAAGCTTAGCACGATGATATTTGTGCCGTAGCTCCTGTTTAGCTCCTTGACGCTTGTGTAGGCAATAGCCGCTCCAAGGCCGCTCCAAATGCCGATGATATCGGTTTTATTGATACCTAAATTTGGCTGGATAACAAGCAAAATCCCACCAAATCCTAAAAATACAGCAAACCAGCCAAGCGAGCTTAGCCGCTCCTTAAAGATAATGGCTGCAAGTATCGCTGTGAAGATTGGATTTGTCTTTTGAAAGGTAAAGGCTGTGGCTAAATTTACGTGTGCGACGTTATAAAAAAATGCAAAAAGCGCCACTGTGCCGACAAAACCGCGAAACATCAGCAAGAAAAAGTGCCCACCGGTTTGTTTAAATGGGAATTTGTAGATGGCGTAGATGACGATGAAAAGTCCGATTAAATTTCTAAAAAAAACAACTTCGATAGAAGGCATATCTTTGCTCAGATACTTTGCAAATGCGCCAGTCACGGCAAACATAAAACAAGCAAAGAGCATATAAAAAATGCCAAGATGTGAAATATAAAACCTTTTTAACATCGCAAAACCTCTAAATTTAAAGCACTCATTTTAATGAAAAATGGCTTAAATTTTGGTTGATTTTTTCTTTTATTTCGGCGCTTTTAAGCGTAATTTTATACTTTATATAAGAGAAAAATTTGTATAATCAGCCATCATAAAAAGGACAAAATTTGCAAAAAGTAATATTAGTAGGCAAGCCAAATGTCGGCAAAAGCTCACTTTTTAACCGCCTAGCAAGAAGACGCATCGCCATCACAAGCGACGTTAGCGGCACTACAAGAGATACAAATAAAGCTAGGATCGAAGTTGAAGGCAAAGAGTGCATTTTAATCGATAGCGGTGGGCTTGATGATAGCAGCGAGCTTTTTAAAAACGTAAAAGCAAAGACCTTGGCAGAAGCCAAAAACTCAGACGTCATCCTATACATGGTCGATGGCAAAATGATGCCAGATGACGAAGATAGAGCCATTTTTTATGAACTTAGCAAGTTAAATTTACCAATCGCTCTAGTCATCAACAAGATCGACAGCAAAAAAGACGAGCAAAGAGAGTGGGAATTTGTAAGTTTTGGCGCAAAAAACTCATTTGGAATTTCAGTAAGCCACAACACTGGCGTCGATGAGCTTAGTATCTGGCTAGCAAAACACCTAGAAGATAAAGTGCAGATAAAGGCCGATACGAGCGATGATTTTGATGATTTTTTAGAAAACTATAACGACGAGGGCGAGCTAAACGACGAGATAGACTATGAGAGCAAAAACATAAGAGTTGGCATCATAGGCCGCGTAAATGTCGGCAAAAGCTCACTTCTAAACGCCCTTGTAAAAGAGAGCCGAGCTGTTGTGAGCGACGTCGCAGGCACTACGATCGATCCAGTAAATGAAATTTACGAGCATGACGGCAGAGTTTTTGAGTTTGTCGATACTGCTGGTATCAGAAAGCGCGGCAAGATCGAGGGTATCGAGAGATACGCACTAAATAGAACTGAGAAAATTTTAGAAGAGACAGACGTGGCGCTACTCGTGCTTGATAGCTCTGAGCCGCTAACCGAGCTTGATGAGCGCATCGCAGGTATCGCCTCAAAATTCGAGCTTGGCGTCATCATCGTGCTAAACAAATGGGACAAAAGTAGCGAAGAATTTGACGAGCTTTGCAAAGAGATAAAAGATAGGTTTAAATTTCTCTCATACGCACCGATCATCAGCGTTTCGGCACTTGGCGGCAAGAGAGTGCATAAAATTTACCCACTCATAGTTGAAATTTACAAAAACTACACCCAAAAAATTCAAACTTCAAAGCTAAATGAAGTGATCAGCGAAGCGACCAAAGCGCACCCACTGCCACGAGATAAAGGCAGGGTTGTGAAAATTTACTATGCAGTGCAGTTTAAGACCGCACCTATCATGATAGCACTCATTATGAACCGTCCAAAGTGCCTGCACTTTAGCTACAAACGCTATCTCACAAACAAGCTTAGAGAGAGCTTTAACCTAACTGGCGTGCCTATCGTGCTAATCCCTAAAAAACGTGGAGAGAGCGATGAAAACAAAGAACAATAATATCGTTTTAATAGGATTTATGGGCGTTGGCAAGGGGACGACTGCAAGGGCTTTAAGCAAGGCGCTAAAGACGATGAACCTTGACTGCGACGATCTTCTTGAAAGCTCACAAAATATGAAGATAAAAACTATCTTTGAAGAGTATGGAGAGGAGCATTTTAGACAGCTTGAAAAGGATCTTGCCAAATTTCTAGCGACAAATGTCAAAAATGCGATCATCTCGACAGGTGGGGGCTTTGCGAAAGTTAAAAATTTAAACAAAATAGGCACCGTGATCTACCTAAAAGCAAGCTTTGATGCGATCATGCAAAGGCTAAAAAACAGCAAAAATAGCGAGAAAAAGCTCGCTAAACGCCCACTTTTAAGCGATCTGAAAAAGGCTGAGGCACTTCATCTGGAGCGAGAAAAGCTTTATGAGAAAAAGGCTGATTATATCGTTGAAGTGGAGGGCAAGACACCAAAGCAGATCGTAAAAGAGATAAGGATACTTTTAAAAGTTTAGTTGCAAAGTGGCAAGAGCTGCTTGCAACGATAAATTTCAAGATCAGGCTAGATGGCTGTCTGGCGTGGTGTTGAAATTTGTGATGTTTGAGCTAAATTTAACGTTTTTTAGTTAGAAATTTTGACGAAAATTTGAGATAAATTTTGCTTTACTTGCTAGAGCGTTAAAGCGACAAATGTTGTGCAGCTAAATTTTAATCAAGACTAGGCATTAGCCTGCCAAGCTAAATTTTAAGATCAAGTTGGATACGTAAAAGTCTAACTTGATGTTGAAATTTAACGAAGCATTTCAGCGAAGTATCGTGAGATGATTTTTTGCTTCACTTGTTCGCAACGCTAAAGCGACAAATGTTGTGCAGCTAAATTTTAATCAAGACTAGGCATTTAGCCTGTCGATGATTAAAATTTGCAAACTCATTTAAAGGCGCTCAAAAAGTTAAAGCCAAAATTTGAAAGGATAAGATGAGAGTACTAACCGGCCTCCAACCAAGTGGAAAGCTGCATTTAGGCAACTATTTTGCCTCGATAAAACAGATGGTTGATATGCAAGAGAAAAATGAGATGTTTATGTTTATCGCAAACTACCACGCGATGACGAGCCTTAGCGAAGCAAATGCGTTAAAACAAAACACTTTTGACGCTGCGTGTGCATTTTTGGCTCTTGGGATCGATCCTGATAAAAGCACATTTTGGGTGCAAAGTGACGTCAAAGACGTGCTTGAGCTTTACTGGGTGCTAAGCCAGCACACGCCTATGGGACTGCTTGAACGCGCGCACAGCTACAAAGACAAGGTCGCAAAGGGCCTTAGCTCGCATCACGGACTATTTAGCTATCCAGTTTTGATGGCGGCTGATATATTGCTATATAACGCGCAGGTCGTGCCTGTTGGCAAGGATCAGATCCAGCATGTCGAGATCGCACGTGATATTGCTATTAAATTTAACAACGAACATGGCGAGATCTTTACTCTGCCTGAGGCAAAGATCGATGAAAGTGTCGCTACCGTACCTGGCACAAACGGCGAAAAAATGAGCAAAAGCTACGGCAACACGATCGATATCTTCGCGGACGCCAAGACGCTTAAAAAGCAAATTTCAAGCATCGTGACTGACGGCACACCGCTTGAAGAGCCAAAGCAGTGGCAAAACTGCAACGTTTATAACATCGCAAAGCTCTTCTTAGACGAGAGTGGCCAGCGCGACTTGCAGGCTAGATATGAGCGTGGCGGCGAGGGACACGGGCACTTTAAAGCCTATCTAAACGAGCTTGTTTGGGACTATTTCAAAGAGGCAAGAGAGAAATTTGAGTATTATCAAAACAACCCTGACGAGGTGGCTAAAATTTTAGACGCTGGCGCTAAAAAGGCTCAAAATATAGCTCACACAACGATAAAAAAAGTGCGTGAAGCAGTTGGAATTTACAGATAAGGAAAATGATGCAAGATTTATACTCCTACGCAAAGATAGTTCATCTTTTTTGTGCGATCATATTTGTTGGTTACCTATTTTTTGATGTGATCATCTTAAGAGCAGCGAGCAAAAAGATGCCACCAGAGCTTGCGCAAAAGGCTAAGCAAGCCATCGGCTCAGTAGCCATCAGGATCATGCCTATTTGCGTGCTACTTTTGGTGCTAACTGGCGGTATGATGATGAGTAGCTTGGTCGGAAGCAATGCTGGAGGCTACTTTGGGACAAATTTACAGATCGCTTTTATGATCAAATTTTGCTTAGCGATGGTGATCGTGGCTGCTGTGATAGTAAATTTGAGCTGCAAATTTATATTTAAGCGCCCTAGCCCACTTGGCAACATCCACCCTATCGCACTAACGCTTGCGGT
>CAUUIN010000044.1:0-15641 GCA_963545295.1 uncultured Campylobacter sp.
TTTTAGTGGCAAGCTTTGCGAGACCTAAAATCGGTAGTCAACTCTTGCGAGTGAATGGAATTTTAAAATTTGCAAAGCAAGTTTAAATTTGACGGCGTGATATGCCAGCCCTAGTTTTAAAATTTGCCTAAGGATATTAAATTTATCCAAAAGGAACGCACAAAGAGGCTAAAATTTATTTTATTTAAAAAAAGGGGGGGGCAAAGGGGCTTGATGCTTTGCAGGCTAGCAACTGCAGGACGAACATGAAGCTGTCCCCTTATCCACTTTTTTAAAATCCCATGTCTGCTTGCAATTACGAGATAAAGCCCGAGTAAAACCTTGACGACGTTAGCAGTATCATGCAATGGTGCTGGCGCACTGCATGCGGTTTATTTAAAGTAAAAATTTCAAGCAAAATTTTAAAAACGAGTAATTTCGGCTCTAAAATTTGAGCTAAGCTATAAGCAAAGTCAAATTTTAGTAGCCAACTCTTAGGGGTGAATGAAAGTTTTAAAATTTACAAATCAAGTTTAAATTTGACTGCGTGATATGCTAGCTCTAATTTTAAAATTTGATTTATTTTCTCTGGTATGTCGCATGCGTTTATACGTTATATAGCTTTTATTTGGACTTTAGGATTATAAATTCTCCTAGCCCTAAGTGAGATTAGGGCTAGAAATTTGATTATTTTTTGGCTACAAGACCGTTTTTTAGCACATCATCGATCGTATCTACGGCGATGATCTTCATATCACCCTTTACTTCAGCTGGTATATCGACAAGGTCGCGGTCATAGTTTTTGCGAGGTATCAGAGCTGTTTTGATGCCAGCTTTGTGAGCGGCGATCAGCTTCTCTTTTAGTCCACCGATAGGTAAAACTCTGCCCGTTAGCGTGATCTCGCCAGTCATCGCCACATCGTGTCTTACCTTTGTATCAGTAAGTATCGATGCGATCGCAGTTGCCATCGTGATGCCAGCGCTTGGACCATCTTTTGGCACCGCACCCTCTGGCACGTGCAAATGAAGGTCATAGCGTCTATAAACGTCGCTGGCTTCTAGCTTGTGCTTGTCGTCGTCAAATTTTGGCACGATAGACATCGGCACTTTTAGTTTTTTGTTATCGATCAGTACTTTTACCACGCTAAATGCGATGTGAGCGCTCTCTTTCATCACATCGCCTAGCTGACCAGTGATTTGCATATTGCCTTTGCCTTGGATCCTGATAGCCTCGATCCTTAGCACGTCACCACCAACACTTGTCCATGCAAGGCCATTTACTAAGCCGATCTGGTCTTTTTTATCCGCTGGCTCGATCTCATAGACCTTTTTCTCCAAAAACTCTTTTAAATTTTTAGCCGTAACGCTGATCTTGCCTTCATTTTTTTTGGTGAGGATATTTTTAGCTACTTTTCTTAGTATATCAGCGATCCTGCGGCGTAAATTTCGCACTCCACTCTCTCTTGTGTAGTCGCTGATTATTAGCTCAAGTGCATCTTTGCTGATACTAACGTCGCTTGGTTTTAGGCCGTGCTTTTTAAGCTCTTGAGGCAAGAGATACTTTTTAGCGATCTCAAATTTCTCTTGTGGGGTGTATGAGCTAAGCTCGATAAACTCCATCCTGTCACGAAGTGCAGCTGGTATCATACTCACGTCATTTGCTGTGGCGATGAAGATGATCTTGCTAAGATCGATGTTGAAATTTAGGTAATAATCTCTAAATTTATTATTCTGCTCTGGGTCTAAAATTTCAAGCAAAACAGCGGTCGGATCGCCTCTGTAGCTTCTGCCAACCTTGTCGATCTCATCTAGTACAACTACTGGGTTCATCTGCTTGGCTTCTATGAGCCCTTGCACGATGCGGCCTGGCATAGCGCCTATATAGGTGCGGCGGTGGCCTCTTAGTTCATTTACATCCTCAAGTCCGCCAAGTGCGATCCTAACTAGCTCACGCTTTAGCGCCTTTGCGATCGAGTTTGCAAGGCTTGTTTTGCCCACGCCTGGAGGGCCTGCAAAGCATAAAATGGCGCCATTATTTACCTTCTCGCCAACGCCTCTAAGCTCTAAAAGCTCACGCAATGCAAAATACTCCTCTATACGCTCTTTTGGCTTCTCTAAGCTGTAGTGGTCGGCATTTAGGTGTTTGCTCACTTCAGCGATAGAGGACTTTTTCTTAGCTACATTTTCAAATGGAATTTCCAAAACCCAGTCAAGATAGCTTTGCAAGGTATTTGCGTCTGCTGAGTCTGGGTGCATGCGAGAAAGCTTATCTATTTGTTTTTTGATCTCTTTATAGGCGTCCTCAGCCATAAATTTCTTCTTCGCATCAAGCTTTTTGCGGTACTCTTCAAGCTCCTCTTCACGGCTAGTGTCCGCCCCAAGCTCAGCTTGAATTTGCTTTAGCTGCTCTTTTAAAAAGTACTCTTTGTTTGTCTTGTCGATCTTTGAATGGACCTTATTTTTTATCTCTTTTTGAAGCTTGTTTGCCTCGATCTCTTCGATGACATAGTCGATGAGCTTTAGCAGGCGCTGCTCTAAATTTTCTTCGACAAAAAAGCTATAAGCGATCTGTTTTTTTAGACGAAGCGCGCTTGAGACTAGGTCGCAAACCCTGATCGCTTCAGCGCTTTCTTCGATCGTTTTTAAAAGATCAGGCGGGAAAAAGTGGCTAAACTGCGAAAGTTCTCTTACTTTTTCTCGCAAAACCACGATAAGAGCGTCAGTTTTTACCTGTGATGGGCGCTTGACGTGGAGCATATCGACGATGCCACGGAGCGGATTTATGCCTGATTGTTTTAAAATTCTGCCCTTGTCAATGCCCTGAAATAGCACCTTCACACGGCCATCAGGCAGTGGCACACGGCGCATTATCGTGCCGATCACACCTGCGTCATATATACCATCAAAGTCTCTAGCGCCGTCTTGTTGTGGTTTTGTAGGCACGACAAGGATCGGGCTTTCTTCTTGTATGGCTAGCTCAAGAGCTTTTAAATTTTCTTCGTCGCTTAAAAAAAGCGGAGTTATCATAAATGGATATAAAAATAGCTCGTCCTCAACGATGATGGGGATCTCGGTTGGCAAGCTTTTGTTTTCGTTTATTTGCAAAATTTCTCCTATTCAAACAGTTTTCTATACCATGCCACGTCAGGTTTGATAAGATCTGAGTTTTTAAACGGCGACTCTTCTAGCTTCTGCTCGTAAATTTTAGCCGAAACGTCACGGCCAGTTCTCTTGTAGAGATCTGCTATTTGCATGTCTAAGAAGTAAAGTGCGAGCTTAAATTTAATAAGCATAGTCTCGATAAGTGGCTTATACTCGGTGTTTGGATACATATAAAGAAATTTCTCGATCTCAGTTACGCTATCTTCCATAAGCTTTTGGTTGCGGTTTGGCTGAGTAAATGAGTCAAAATTTGCTTTTATCTTTAGATACTGGGCAAATTCTGTTTTTGGGCCGTTATCGCCATATCTTTTGATGTATTCATCAAGATAGTGGTTTGCCATGAGATACTCTTCGTCATTTGCGTGAGCTTGGGCAAGGATGAGTAAAATTTGCTCCAAAAGCGGGCTTGCTACGTGCTCGCTAGCCATTGAAACATAGTGTTTATCAGCTGACTCCAGATCGCCATCTTTGATATCAGCGATAACCTGAGCGTACCACTCGTCTGGGGTTAGATTGTAAAGTTCGGTGTATTTTTCAGCACAACCACTAAAAAGCCCTAAAAGAGCTACGACTGCTAGAAATTTAGAAAATCTTTTCATGCTTTTCCTTAAAAATTTTAAATTCGCCTATTTTACATTTTTTGGCATTATTTTTGTATAAATTTTTTAAAACTATGCTAAAATAAGGCAATTTTACAAAACAGGAGTTAGTATGATTTTTAGTGTTAAAAGCCCTATTTTAGGCTTCGAGCATATCAAGACGATGGAACTTATTGAGCTCGACAAATTTTTTGTTAAGCTAGCAAGCAAAGATGACGAAACATCTTTTACAATGATAAATCCTTTTGCATTAAGAAGTTATGAATTTGACATCCCAAGCTACTATGAAGAGCTTATGGATATTAAAGAAAGTTCGCAACTTAGAATTTACAACATCATCGTAGTTGCCCTTCCGCTTGAGAAATCAACTGTGAATTTTGTGGCTCCTATCGTTTGCAATATGGACAATATGACTTTATCTCAAGTAGTGCTTGACGTTACAAAGTACCCACAATACGGACAAGCTGAAATGATAGAAAATTTCATACAAAAATAATAAGCAAGGACGTTTAGAGCTATTAGCTCTAATTACATTAAGGAGATTGTAATTTGAAAATTCTTTTTTTATCCCTATTATCTTTTGTTTATCTTTTTGGTGATGCTGTATATCCAGCTGGAACAGGCTTTATAAAAAACACCAACACATCTTGCACTCCAACAGCAGGCACTTGCCCTACCGGAACAACTTGTATGCTTGATTATGATGAAAACCAACACTGTATAAAACAAGATACTTCTGGAACTGAGAAAATGTATTACGCAACCACTGATCAACATGGTAATCCTGCAAGAGCAGAAGTGAAGAGATATAACGATAATAATTCAGAGAACTATAAACTTGACAAAAGAGACGATGGTAGTTTTAAAAGGGTCATCGGAGATATGGATGTTATAGGGGCTACTGTTGTCATACCAAAAGAAGACGAGTATAGTTTTGACCCAAGCAAGGCTGGTAAATTACCATCTCCAGTAGTAGATAGAAAATTTGTCAATGAAATATCTGGTTTAGGTACAACTAAATTCAATAATTCATCTAGTGCCAAATTTGAATTTAAAGAAAAAAGTCAATATGAAAGAGAGCATATAGATGGAAGCAAAATAAAGTATGCAAGGCTATACTGGGGAGGCAGCTTATATAAAGAGTGGAATTTAAAGACAGACTATACGGCGACTATTTTTGAAGATATGTATGGCTATTCAAGAGTAAATTTTAAAACTCCAAAAGATACATACGTAGTACAAGCAGAAAAAAAAGACATCAAATTAACTGGGTCATTTTCACAAGGTGATCCAACTATTATGACGGATGATAGTTGGAATGCAAGCGATGTAATTAATACTAGCGGAAGAGGTGGGTATTATTATGTTTATCAGGCAAGTGCTGATGTGACCGAGCAAGTAAAGGCAAGTCTTGGTACAGATAATGGAAATAGGGTATTTGCTGTCGGTGGAATAGTGGCGAGTATAGAAAAAATGAAAAAAATAGACAGAGAATCTGGCGTATTCATAACCTTTCCAACCAATCAAAATCCTCACGATACTCCACCTTTTGGCATGGTAACAAAGAAATTTGGTGTGCCTTATGGAGCCATACTTTACGCGGATGGCAAGTGGAACTCAGCATTTGGCCCGGCTCAATTTGGCGGTTGGAGTTTAGTTATAGTCTATGATATGGGTGAAGAGGGTGAAAAAAATGGTATCGAGCCAAGAGCTATAAATATCTATGATGGTATGGCAGATATCTACCCAGATACAACCAATCAAGATAAGCCACAAAAGGAGTTTGACCTTAAATTTGATGGATTTTACACTCCACCAAGCGGAAATAAACAATCTACTTTAGCTTTTTTTGGCTTTGGAGCTAGATCAGAAATATTAGGCGAAGACATACAAGTAAAAAATAAAAACAACAATAACTTTGAAACCATATTTTCTTCACAAAATCCATCTAATAATCAGTTTAACTCTTCTATTGCTAGATTTGATAAACCTGCAGATAATAATAAAATTTACAATGGGCAAATGGATTTAGACTTAATGGATATATCTAATAAAATGGGACCTAGACAAACAGAGGTTGATGTTAGATTTAAAGCTGCTGGAATGATGGGAGCAAGCGGCTTTAATGGTGATAGACAAAACATAGGTATGGTTGCATTTTCTACATTGCTTTATAATCCGAAAGTATGCTATACAGAAAAGCTTGAAGTTAGTAGAGATAATGGCGCAAGCTGGATAGCAGTAAATACAAAAGGTAGTGCAGGCGGAGCAACTACTGTAAAAAAAGGCTCTTTACTAAGATCGACTGTGACGGTACAAAATAGAGGTAGCGAAGATGCCCTTAAGACACTTTTAAGAGTAGAGTTAGACCCTAAATTTATAAGCTATAAAAATGTAAGCAAAATAATAACCTCTACTGCAAATCCAAAAGATGAATACTGGACTTCTCTTAGCAACAGTGGTCAGAATTTAAGGGTGATAAGTAGTCATAATTTAGAATATACAATTGGCGAAGGAGCTACTTTTGCAACAGGTGGAAAGTTGAAGCATGATCACTCAAACTATGCAAGAGTTCAATTTGTAGGAGAGTTAAACTCTGAATACAAAAAGATAGGATATAAGTCTAAATTTGAAAATAGTGACGCTGGTTTGCAATACGAAGATAGAATAAGCGAGTGTACACCAACAAATTATGACTTAAAGATCGTAGATGAAGAAGAAAACGACTTTTATCCAAGAAGTAAAGGAAATGATACAAGCGAAAATTTTAAAAATAGACTTTTCACAAAAATAGCAAATAAGTCTTTTAATATCACAATATCAAATTATAGTAAGTTAGATGGTAAGTTAAAAGCGCCTGATTCAAATACAAAAGTGACCATGAAGTTAGTAACTAGTTGTAGTTTGAATAACTCAGTCATACCAGATGTAGTATATGACTTTACAACATCTACTCATACATTAACAAAGCAAGTAAAAGTGCCAAAGCCATATAGAGATCTGCATGTAAAGCTTACTTATCATAATAATGTTACAAACCAAACCGATGAGAAGTGTGATGGCTTTGATAGTTTTGCTGTAAGGCCCGCTATGTTTCAGCTATATGACAAGTCAGGTGTTGGTGGATTATACACAGGAAGTACCATATTAACAGGTGGTAAAAGCTATAAAGATATCGCTTTGGCTGCTTAT
This sequence comes from uncultured Campylobacter sp., assembly GCA_963545295.1. Classification (GTDB taxonomy): domain Bacteria; phylum Campylobacterota; class Campylobacteria; order Campylobacterales; family Campylobacteraceae; genus Campylobacter_A. The sequence continues at coordinate 6,933 of CAUUIN010000044.1, forward strand.
AACGAAGATGGAGCAACACTAGCAAACGGATATATACATACACTAAGCGCTGATAGTTCTACGAAAGACACGGTATCGCTTTTAGCTGTTGATAAGACAGGATGTGTGGTAAAGTCAAGTCTAAAAGATGGATCAGACAATAAACTAAAAATAGTCTTTGACAATCCAAACAAGGCCGTAGGAACTATAAGTAAGATAGGCTCAAGTAGTGAAGGTTTTACTTACTCTGATATCGGGGAAGCTAAATTTTATGTAAGAGATAAAAGCTATACAGAAGTGGATCAAAAAGCTACAAATGAAGCAAGTGATTGTGTGCTTGACAGTAGTAGCAATAGTGAAAATAGCGATGGAAAATTTGGTTGTGATATAGAATTTGGAGAAAAGAAATTCAACTTTGATCCAAAAGATCTTGAAGTGAGCGAATTTAAAATTCTATCAAGCGGTATCAGCTATGTTGCAAATGAGTCTGAAGCGCCAGCTCCAACATTAAATTTTAAAGTTAGAGCAAGGCTATTTAACGACAATCCAGCACTCCTTTATAAAGATGGCTGCTACTCAAACAACACAACTTTTAAGATAAAAGTAGGAGAAATAATAGCTAACTATATCGACAACAATGGCTCAAAACTAAGTAGTGGCGAAGACGGTGTCAAGAAACTAAATAGTGAAATAATGTTTTTTGGTGATAGAGATACAAATGCTCTTGTAAAAAAAGTAAATTTATCACCACACGATGGAACTTACGAGGTAAAAAAAGAGCTCTTTAGAAGCGATGGCACTGCCGAGATAAACATCAAATTTAACTTCAAACGTGAAAAAAATGTGGTTAAAAATCCTTTTGAGGTGACAAGCGATACATTTACCTTTGAAAGTTTAGTCGATGATAAGGCAAATAAAGACAGTGGATATAAAAAACCAACCACAAAAACATCGGCGAAATTTTACTACGCTAGGACATACGCACCTTACTATGAGGGACCAAATACTGGATTTAAGGCGAAAATTTACTACGGAGTGTATTGTAACGGTTGCGACGAGAGTAAATTTATGTTGCAAAAACCTGGATCAACTGCTCGCTGGGAGGAGTTTGCAGGGGCTCACTCGTGGTATGTAAATCCTTTACATGACTCAGCCTATGGAAAGGTAAAAGACTACACTTATACAAATGAAAGCTCAAGAACGGTTGAGGATAAGTCAAAGAGAACATCTCCGGCTGATGGTATAAGCTATATCTTTGTAAGTAACCCAAAAGCTGTAACTGACGTGGCTAAGATGGATGCAGAAAACTGGCTCATATATAATGAATTTGATAAAGATGCAGCGACAAATGATTTCACGCTAAGATTTCTCGTGCCAAATGGTGACTGGGCAGGTAAGACGCTAAAAAGTGGCTCAAATAAAGGCAATGTAGGAAATGTTGTAGGCGGCGAAAACAACTTTAACGATCTAAGCGATAAGACAAATAGGAGAATTTCTTGGTAAAAAGAGGCTTTTCTCTTATAGAGCTTATCCTCTCGATAGTCGTTGTGGCGATCGTTAGTACATCGATACCACTTGTGCTAAAGACCACATCTGAACTAAATCAAAAGGCGATTACACAAGAGAGTTTGATGAATGCTAAGACGTATATGGGGCTTATCTTAAAAGCTCCTTTTAGTAATAGGATCATAAAAGTCTCAACAAACATTGGCGGCAGTAGCGCTGAGACGGCCTACTTCTTTCCTATCATATTAAAGCCAGGTGATAAAAGAAATGAATTTTATAAGATAAATAAAATAACAGGTGATGGGCATAGAGTTTTCGCCTATACAAACTTACCAGAGTTAGAGCCGCCTGATACATCGATAAGATCGGTTGATTATTACAAAACAAAAAATAAAAATTTAAACACAGCAAATCAAAACAGAGACTACATAGTTGGCTCAGACTATGAGGTAAGTGTTAGCGAGGATAAGGGCTGGTTTAAGCCAAATTTAGGGTTAGATAATAGCGACGTAAAAGAGATAGTAGTAACAGCAACCTCATATAAAAATGACACAAAACAAGAGACGACATCAGTGCTAAGAGCTTATGCTTTTAACCTAGGTGAGGGTGGCTCGCTAAATACGAAAGTATGGAAATGAAAAGAGCCTTTACGCTCCTTGAGCTTGTAGTCGTTATCGTCGTGCTTGGCATCATCGCTATGATGAGCTTTAACGCCATAATGAACATCTACTCAAACTACTTTCAAACAAGGACAGTAAATGAGCTCGAAACACAAACCGAGATCGCACTGGAGCAAATTTCAAAGAGGTTAGAGCACCGCATAAAGCCAAGCGTGATCGCTAGAAAGCCCAGCGGAGAGTTTTTGGCATTAAACGATAGCAGAGTAAATTTAGATGGTGGGTATGAAATTTTAGAATTTATCCCATATGCCTATGAAATTTTTAACGATGTACCTTCTGGTAGTAATAAAGCAGGCAGATATAGCGGCTATGCGGATCTTGCTAAAAGTTCACCAGCAACTGGTCTTATAAGTCCTGGAAGTAATTTTTCTACTGAAGTTGTTGAAACCATAAAAGATCTAACTTGCAAAGATGACAATGACACAAGAAGTAACAAATGCGTGGATTTTGAAAATAAAGATGGTGGCGTAGTGGCGATATTTTCTGATGTTTATTATGATGTGCAAAACTCTTTTGGATATAAAGATAATTTAAATTTAGACATAGCAAAAGTTGGTGTAAAAAGCATTGATGGCGACACGCTAGAAATTTCAGGATTTGCTAACAAGCAAATTTCAGAGCAGTATCATCTAGCCTACACAGCAAATGCCATAGTGCCAGAGCAGAACCAGAACCAAGCAGATAAAGACAATGGCGTATTTAATCTAAATTTATACTACAACTACAAGCCGTGGATGGGAGAGAAATATAATCCAAATGGCGAAAAGGCAACCCTTGCTAAAAATGTGACGAGATTTGTCTTTACTGAAAAAAATGGTGTCATCGTGCTAAAACTTTGCATGAGGGCAAAAAACTCAGAGATAACCATCTGTAAGTCAAAGGCGGTTTATTGATGAGACGAGGATTTACGCTCATTGCAGCGATATTTTTTGTGGTAATCGCAAGCTCTATTTGCATGCTAGCCCTTTCGATAGCTAGCACTTCAGTTAAGCAAAATAGCGAAATTTATCTAAGAGAGCAAAGTGAGCTAGTAGCCCGCGCAGCGACTGAGTACGCCATGCTAGCTATCATAGGAAATGATTTTAGCACTACTTGCCTTGGAAACCAGAGTAAAGAAGCGAGTGAAAACAAACCAATAACAGGTGATTTTGGTGACCTTTTTACATTTGTAGTATATGTAAAATACTTTGGCGATATGGGCGAAGCGTGCAAAAACAAAGAGGCAGTGATAGTAAAAGGGCCAAATCAAGGCACGATAATGCTCGATGTCTTTGTTAGCTCAAAACCAGGAAAAGCCTCAAATCCTATAAATTTTCACAAACGAACTCTTCAGAAACTTTAAAATTTTATAAAGATTTTACTTTAATTTGCTTTTAGTTTCGTCGTGTTATAATCATCATACTTTCTATAAAGGAGATTACGATGAATATAAGCATTGTAGGAAAACAATTTGAGCTAACAGAGCCCATCAAAAACTACATCCAAGACGCTTTTGACACCCTTGGTAAGTACAATCTCGACATCATCTCAGCAAGATGCGTGGTAGGAGCAGACGAAAAGCAAGGCAAAAAGGGCTTTAACGCAGAATTTTCTCTAAATATGGCACATAAAGACACGATAGTCGTTCGCCAAAAAGATAAAGACTTATACGCAGCGATCGACCTTGCGGTTGAAAAAGCTTCAAAAGTTTTAAGAAGAGAGCACGATAAGAAATTTACTGTAAAAGGTAAGGCTGATGATAAAGATTTTCGCTCAAGAATAGGCGAAGAAAAGATCGAAGGTGTCGAAGAGATCGTGCCTATGGAGCTTGAAATTTACAAACCTCTCGAGGTAGAAGAGGCACTTGATAAGCTAAAATCAAGCGATAAACAATTTTATGTATTTAACGACATTGACGCAAAAATGCGCGTCATCTATAAAAGAACAGACGGAACTTTCGGTCTTTACTAAAACTAGGGGCAGCTTTGCCCCTAACTGATTTTTAATATAAATTCTCTAATCTTTAGTTATTTAAGCTATTTTTAAATGATTGCTAACTATAATACGACTTCTTTTAAGTGTTCCGGATTAGCTCAGCGGTAGAGTAGGTGACTGTTAATCACTTGGTCGCTGGTTCGAACCCAGCATCCGGAGCCATTTATCTTCAAAAATCCTTTTAAAACCGCGATTTTAATGATGTTTTAAGAACTTTAAGTTTTCTTATTTTTTGCATTTTCCCCATTTACTTCTCCTCAGCTTTATTTGCTATTTCAAAATATATCGTTCTGATTTGTGGTCAAAATTATTAGATATTCATTTTCGGCGAAGTTAAAATAAATTTTTTTTCATTCATCCTAGCTTCATTTTAGACTTTTATAATCCACTCATCCAAACAAAGAGTTGGAAATAAAAAACAAAAGGACCAAAAATGAAAAAGGTATTAAGCATGGCTGCTTTAGCAGCTATTTTAGGTGCCACAGGCTTACAAGCAGCTGTCACATTTAATGACGCTTTAAAGTTGGCGGAGAAAAACTTCCCAGGCTCAAGCGTCAAGGAAGTCTCGGTAGACGTTAAAAAAGGAACAGCATTTTATAAGATAGAGTCTTTTAAAGACAAACAAGAACAATCGATAAAGATCGATGCAAACAGCGGTCAGGTAGTAAAACATGAGATCGAAAGCAATATGATAGTCCTACCAAATAAGGCGATAGACTTTTCAAAGTTCGCTCTAAATATAGATGATGCTGTAAAAAAAGCACTCTCCCTTGAAGCTGGCTGGAGCCTTGACAGAGCCGAACTTGACAATAAAAACGGCACATGGGTCTACGACATCGAGCTTGATAAAGGCTTGGGTGATAAAAGAGTGATAATAAACGCTGAAACAGGCGAGATCATCAGTAGCTACAAGTGATCTTGTGCGCCCAGAGAAATTTGGGCGCCAAATTTAACTAAGGAAAAAGATGGGTGAGAATGTAAATAAAAATTTAGATGTTGAGATGGTTGCTACAAGCAAAAACGAAAACCAAAATTTAAATGAAAACACTTGCCAAACTCTAGACAAAACAGAGCAAAGAAAAGAAAATTTAGAAGAAAATATTCAAAAAACAAGCTGCAGTGCAGATAGGGCTTTAAATTTAGCCAAAAAGACATTAGAAATTTCACTTCAAACTACGGCTAGCGCGCTAGCTTGGACTGGTGCGTGGCTAGGAAATTTAGCAAACGAGCTAAAAGATGACGCCAAAAAGGCGGAGCTTTCAAAGATAAATGAAGAGCAAGCTAAATTTGACGGCGTGCAGATCATTTCAAGTGATCTAGTCAAAGATATCGTCGCCAAACGCTTAAAAACAGAGGCTGACAATATTGAATTTGGTCAAATTTACCTAGGCAAGTTAGAGACATTTAACAAAGCTAGCAGAGAGTATTTTTACGAGACAAAGACTAAATTTAACAACTTTTTATATTACTTCAAGATAGCAGCCAGCAACGGAGAAATACTAGACCTAAAAATAAAGAGCTAAATTTGACAAAATAGCTGGCAAAAACCAAAAGAGACAAAGATGAAAATTTTAGTCGTTGAAGATGAGATAGGTCTAAACAACATCATAACAAAACACCTTAAGAAAAATGGATATAGTGTTGATAGCGCATTTAACGGCGGGGAGGCGATGGACTTTACCGCAGTGGCGCATTACGACCTCATAGTGCTTGATATCATGATGCCGGTGATGGACGGCCTTACATTTTTGCAAAAGTCACGCACTAAAAAGCCAACCACACCCGTGCTCATGCTCACCGCAAAGGACGAGATAGACGACATCGTAAAGGGGCTTGATGCGGGCGCTGATGATTATTTAGTAAAACCATTTGATTTTAAAGAGCTGCTAGCTAGGGTTCGCACGCTAATACGCCGAAAGAGCGGCAGCACAGCTAATGAAATTTACGCAGGCGAGCTAAAGATCGACCTTTCTAAAAAGTCAGTCGAATTTGACGGGCAAAGCATCGATCTAACAGGCAAAGAGTATGAAATTTTAGAGTTTTTGATGCTAAACAAGGGCAGAATTTTGACTAGAGAGCAGATCAAAGAGCACGTCTGGGACTTTGGCTACACGGGCGGTTCAAACGTCATCGACGTGCTTATAAAAAATATAAGAAAAAAGCTTGGCGAGTGCGATGTGATCCAGACTAAAAGAGGGCTTGGCTATATTATTAAGGATTAAGCGCACTCTTGCAAGTGCCCCCATCATAGTTCGTGCGACACTTTGGTACACGTTTTTTATCATGGCCATCATGGCAGCACTCATAGCTATCTCAGCGGTTGTGGCGGATGAAATTTTTGAGGACGCGAGCCAAAAAAATCTAGCCAAATCAGTCACCAAAATCGCTAATGATACGGAAGAATTTGAGCCTTATGATGATGGGATATTTTTTATAAAATACAGCGCAAATGGCGAAGTGCTAGGCGGTTTGGTGCCTAAAAATTTTGATGGCTCGCTTAAAATGGATAGCGGCGAGGTGAGATATTATGAAAACGGCGAAAACCGCTTTTACTACTATGATACCGCAGCCAAAGGCAAAAAAGTCTGGATCAGAGGCGTCATAAATGCGGAGAGATTTTTCAAAAAAAAAGGGGGGGGCTATTTTTACTAGCTCTTGGCGTCTTTGTGTCGGTTTTATTTGCCTTTGTGCTTTATGGTGGCTACAAAATGATAAAAAACGCGATGAAGCCAATCGCCATGATGTCCAAAGCCGTCCTTGATATAGGCAAAAGCAGGGACTTTTCAAAGCGTATCGAGCTACCCACCGGCAAAGACGAGCTGCACGCACTTGCAATCGTTTTTAACCAGATGCTTGACTCTCTTGAAAAGGTCTATCAAAGCGAAAAACAGCTCACTTCAGACATCTCACATGAGCTACGAACTCCGCTATCAGTCATCATGGCAGAGAGCGACTACGCCGCGAGCTACGCACAAAATTTAGACGAGGCCAAGGAGTCGCTAGAGGTCATCTCTAGACAGTCAAGGAAAATAACCTTGCTGTTAGATCAAATTTTGGAGCTTTCAAGACTGGAAGTTGGCGGAAATTTGGAGCTAAAACGTATAAATTTAAGCTCTATCTTGCAAAATTTAGTCAGCGGTTATGAGAAACTAGCAAGTGCAAAGGGGCTGAAATTTAGCTGCGTGGTAGCATCAGATGCTCAAATCCTTGGCGATGAACTGATGATATCAAGGCTCGTGGATAACTTTTTAAGCAACGCACTAAAATTTGCCTCAAGTAAAATAGAGCTAAATTTAAGCGTGTCAAAAACACACGCACTTTTATCTGTCAAAGACGACGGAGCTGGCATTTCGCAAAAAGATAGCGATCTGATCTGGAATAAATTTTATCAAGCCGATAGCTCAAGAAATAAAAATACAAACACAGGCAGTGGGCTAGGGCTAGCTATCGCTACAAATATCTCCAAAATCCACGGCGCAAAGCTTGGTGCAAAGAGCGAAGCTGGCGCTGGGAGCGAATTTTGGACGGAATTTGAGCTTGTAAATTTAAAATAAGTGTAAATTTAGGTAGCTTGCTAAGACAAAATTTATGCAATAGCAAACAAATACGAGCATAAATTTAAATACTATACAAAACGATGTTTGTATTTTTAAAGCAAAGTAAATTTATAAATTTTGCAGAAATTTCATGGTTAAGTTGCTCTAAAAGAGCTCTGATGGAGTGCTTCATATCATAAGCATTAACAAAGACTATCAAAGCTACAAAGCTAGATGAAAGTCGAGCTAAAATATTAAGATGCGTGGTTTAAAAGCACATTTAAAGGGCTTTTAAAAGGGTTTGCAAAAAGATTTTTCAAAATAATGTAAAGAAAATTTCGTCACTTTGACTTTGAGCAAAACTTACTTTAACTACGAATTAATTGCACTTTTATATGCTTTTTATAACTTTGATATCTAATATAACTTTACAAGATTTAGCCACAAGCCACAAGTAAAAACCAAAAAGGCACTAAATTCAGTGCCTTTTATCGCTAACTTTTGCCAAATTTCTCTCTACTTTGCCTTTGCGAGATACTTTGAATGTGATTTATAATGTAAATTGCGACCGCAATCTAAATTTGAGTGATCACAGCCAAATGCTAGCTTAAAAATCGAGATAAATTTAAAAAGTGCAGTGATAAATTTGCTAAAGTAAATTTATTGTTTAAAAAATAATTAAGATTTTAGTCGTCAAAAGGTTTAAAAAGGTATATAATGCCTTTTGCGATTTAAATGGAATTTATCTTAAAAATGGAGGTTTGTCTTGAAAAATAATCTTAGCATTTCTCTTGTCGTATCAAGCATTTTATGCAGCTGCTTAGAAGCTCAGGTCATGGATATAGGGACGAATTTTTATAGGGATTACCTTGATCTTGCGCAAAATAAAGGTATCTTTAAAGCCACAGACACTCCGCTAGAATTTACGCAAAGAAACGGCGGCAAATTTACGTTTCATAAGATCCCAAACAACAACGCAAGAAATAATAAGGGCAACTTCACCTCCCTTGGGCGAAATTTTGTAGTGACGGCAA
>CAUUIN010000045.1:0-14836 GCA_963545295.1 uncultured Campylobacter sp.
TCAAAGTGCTTATATTTAGAGATGAGACTGCCCTCGCCCTTTGCGCCGTGACATTTATCACAGCCTATGCCACGTGGATTTAGGTAGAGCATCTTGGCGTACTCGGTCTTTGTGATAAAATCAGCACCAAAAATCGCCACGCAAAAAAGCAAAATCAAAAAAACAGACCTCATAAACCTCTCTTTTAAAAATTTAATTTATTTTTAGGTATGATACCACCCTTGTGATTAAAAAAGCTTTTAAGTAAGGATCGAATATGAAAATTTTAGACGGCAAGGCCGTATCTTTAAAGGTCAAAGAAAGCGTAAAAGTAAGAGCTGATGAGCTAAAGAAATTTGGTGTCGAGCCAACCTTAGCCGTCGTCTTAGTCGGCGAAGACAAGGCATCTCAAACATACGTTAGAGCAAAAGAGAAAGCCTGCAACGAATACGGCATAAAAAGCGTGGCTCACCGTCTAAGCAAAAATACAACCCAAAACGAGCTACTAGCGCTTATAAACGTGCTAAATTTAGACGATAGCATCCATGGTATCTTGGTTCAACTCCCACTGCCAAAGCATATCGATACAGACGCTATTTTAGCAGCGATCGATCCACAAAAAGATGTCGATGGCTTTCACGCTGTAAATGTTGGCAAACTTGTTAGCGGACTTGATGGCTTCGTGCCTTGCACACCGCTTGGCGTGATGGAAATTTTAAAAGAGTATGGCATAGAAGTAGCTGGGCTAAATGCAGTGGTGATTGGCAGAAGCAACATCGTTGGCAAGCCTATGGCAAATTTACTCCTAAACGCCTCTGCAACGGTTACTGTGACACACAGCAAGACTAAAAATTTAAAAGAAATTTGCAAAAATGCTGACCTCATAGTTGCAGCCATCGGTAAGCCATTTTTCTTAAAGGCTGATATGGTAAAAGATGGCGCGATTGTCGTTGATGTGGGCATAAACAGACTTGATGATGGCAGGCTTGTTGGAGATGTGGATTTTGAGAATGTCGCACCAAAATGCTCATATATCACGCCAGTACCAGGCGGCGTGGGTCCGATGACCATAGCCATGCTTTTAAACAACACAATCCTTGCTGCACAGGCAAAAAAAATTAAAGAGTGAGATGATGAAGAGATTTTTTACTAAATTTTATGACTTTTGCTCGAGCTGGACAGGCACGGTTATCATCGTTTTGCTTGTCATTTTCTTTGTAGCTCAAGCCTTTGTGATTCCGTCTGGTTCGATGAAAAACACGCTTTTGGTCGGGGATTTTTTATTTGCTAAAAAATATGTTTACGGCATACCAACGCCAAGAATTCCTTGGCTTGAGGTGAAAATTTTACCTGAGCTAAATGACAACGGACATCTAATCACAGGCGATGGCCCAAAAAGAGGCGATATAGTCGTATTTCGCTATCCAAAAGATGAGAAAACTCACTTTGTAAAACGCTGCTTTGCAACTAGCGAAGATGAGATCGTTTTTACCGAAAAAGCGCTCTACCTACGCCCAAAAGAGGGGGATAGCTTTATAAAGGCAAACTGCCGAGAGAATTTAAACGGCAAAGAGAGTAAATTTGGCTACTCATGCAACGATGTAGCCGAGCTTGATGGCAAACTTTTCATAAAAGAGCCATATAGATTTAGTGGTATCCACTACGACAAAAATGTAAATTTATTTGAGCAGATGGTTTTCATGCTAAACACAAACAAATCAAACGTTTTTATGAAGCCAGCGCTCATTAGCTCACTACCGCAAAATCCAAATTTTAACTTTAATGCATTTTATGTCAAAGTGCCAAAGGATGAGTACTTTATGATAGGTGACAACCGCGATCACTCAAATGATAGCCGCTTTTGGGGAAGCGTGGCTTACAAAGATATAGTTGGACAGCCTTGGTTTATATATTTTAGCTGGGACAGCAGCTACAAAGTGCGCTGGGAGCGTATCGGACGCTTTGTAGATACGATAGAAAATGATGAGTTTTTCACGAAGCAAGCTCTAAAAGAAGGAGAAGTTGATGGACTTCACTAATTTTGACCCCATAAAAGTCGCCACTATCGTCATCTCTTTAATAATCGCCATCGTCGGCCACGAGATCGCTCACGGATATGTCGCTTATAAATTTGGAGACAACACCGCAAAAAACCTTGGCAGACTTAGTATAAATCCCATAAGACACATCGATCTTGTTGGCACTATCATCGTCCCACTAGTGCTTTATCTAAGCACTGGTATGATGTTTGGCTGGGCAAAACCAGTGCCTGTAAATACCTACACAGTCGTGCGAAATGGCGGCTACAAGGCAGCTATCTACGTAAGTCTAGCTGGCATTTGCTACAACATCATCATAGGCGTCTTGTCGCTTTTTGCGCTAAAAGCTCTATTAAATATACAAACTTTTGAAATTTTACTTCAGTTTTTATTTACGCTTGCACTTTTAAATTTGATGTTAGCGATCTTTAACCTCTATCCGATCCCGCCACTTGATGGCTTTCACGCGGTAGAGTATGCTTTAAGAAATTTTGGCTTTCACGCACTGGCTGAAAAGCTTGAGGGCATCTCAAGATATGGCTTTGTTATCCTTATCATCATCCTCATCTCGCCTTTAAAAGATACTATCTTTTATCCGACAAGATACGTTTTAGATATCGCAAGTGCCTTTATAAATGGCTAAATTTAGAGCAAATTTGCTCTAAATTTTTGGCTTTGTGATCTTGTAAGAGTACTCTTTTTTAAATTCCTCTTTTGGAGCAAGGCTAAATTTAAGCTCCACCTTGCCATCTTTGCTGATATCTTTTTTGTCAAAGCCCTTTATCTCGACCTTTACCGCCTCATCGGCAGATACTGGCACGCGATCAACCAAAGTGACATCGACACTTTTACTTGAGTTGTTTTTGACGCTTATTGCGTAGCCTTCTTCGCTTATGCGCTCCTTGCCAAGAAGCGAGCTTGATTTAAATTTATTTAATCGCTCTTTTTTAAGCTCGATTAGCTCGTTTTGTCCTAAAAACAATTGCACTGGCTCATCTTTTGCTTTTAACTCAAACTCGCTTGGATTGCCAACACTCACACCATTAACATAAAACTGCGTTTTAGCTGGCGTTAGGTCGTTATTTAGCTTAAAGTTAGCTACGTTATATGCCTTTAGCGAGCCGTAAAAATCAGCAAAAACGCTAAAATTTGCATCCATTTTTTGCGTATCGTAAGTTATATATTTGCTCTCGCCTTTTGTTAAATTTAGCCCATCTATCTTCCAAATTTTGGCAAACTCATTCTCATCTCTTTGCACACGCATATCAGCAGTCTCAGCAGCGACTTTCGCAGTTCTTAGCATATTTTTTGAAGCGCCATATCTAGCAGCTTCTGCCTCACTCTCCTCATACCAAGGATAAAAACTACTTGGCGCAAGAGACTTTTGATATCTGGTTGGGTAGATGGCGAGCTTTAAATTTTTAACATCACTTGCAAAAGGGTTGGTGAGCAAAATTTCTTGTTTTATCAAGATATTTTTATTTTTCGTGTCTGCATAAATTTCATTTAGCGTCTTTGGATCTTGATCGTCCATATATGAAATTATCGCCTCTTTTGGAGCGCAAGCAAATTTCATATCAAGCTGCAAAAATCCAGCCATCTCGCTCTTTGGCTCATTTGCTTTAAGCGCTTCAAGCTCACTTGTAGCAGCTGAAATTTTCTCGATATTTTCTAGGCTAAATTTATAAAATTCATCAGCTCTTTTTGTCACATCGTTACTTTTGTTTTCTCCTATCAAAGCTTGCTCTATAAACCTGCCTCTTGCTTTTAGTGCCTCAAGCTTGCTACTTAAATTTACAACTTCTTGCCTCCATTTTATGTAACTTGGACTATTTTCTTCGCTGATCTTTTTTAGATTAGCATTCGCGTCACAATCCCCATTTATAGTGATGCTCTCACTCTCCACGCCCTCTGGCACAAAGGCGCTAAAAGAGCTATTTGCGTCGTTAAATTTTTGAGTGATGATGGTTTGATCTGTGTAGATCTCTATCAAATTTTCATTTGCAAAGGCTAACGCCCCAACCACTAAAAAGAGTGCTTTTTTCACGTTTTCTCCTTTAATTTTTTGGTAAATTATAGCTTCATTTTGGCTGAGAGTAAAATTTTATTTTAATGCAACTTTGACTATAATCAACAAAAAATTTAACGGACTTTTCATGAAGATAGACAAAGTTTTCTTAGCTAGCGATCACGCTGGTTTTGAGCTAAAAAACGAGCTTAAAGAGGCTATTAAAGGGCTTGGATACGAAGTAGTTGATCTTGGCACAAACGATAAAAATAGCGTTGATTACCCTGATTATGCGCATTTGCTAGCAAGCAAGCTTGAGCCTAACTGCTACGGCGTGCTAGTTTGTGGCACAGGCATAGGCATATCAATAGCCGCAAACAGGCATGAAAACGTAAGGTGCGCCCTTTGCCACGACGAATTTACCGCTAGACTTGCCAGAGAGCACAACGACGCAAATGTCATCGCCTTTGGCGCAAGGGTTATTGGCGCAGGTGTGGCTATATCGGCGGTTGAGGCGTTTTTAAAGACTGAGTTTGCAGGCGGCAGACACGAAAGAAGAGTCAAAAAAATAGAGCTTGAGGTAGGCAAATGATAGGTGAGTGGATCGTTTTTACCGCTCTTGTTTGTGCTGCGATCTACCTAACCGTTATGGTTTTTTACTTCAAAACGCTTCTAAAAAAAGAGCGTGCGACAAAAGATTTTATGAAAAATAACCTCCAAGACACCGAGGTCGTCATAAGAAAATTTCAGATCCAACTCCAACGAAGTCTAGGCAACATCGACATTTTAACCGATGAGCTAAACAAAACTAAAAACGACGTGACCTCACTTCGCACAAGAAATTCCCAGTACCGCTTAGAAAACGATAAGCTAAGACAGCGCATCCGTGAGCTTGAAGGCAAGATCGAAGCGCTACTATAACATCAAATTTAAGGAAATGTATGAAAAATTTAGATCAAAAAGGCAAAGAATTTTTACTAAACTCTATTCGCTGCATAAACGATTTTCCAAAGCCTGGCATAGTCTTTCGCGACATAACAACGCTACTAAATAACAAAGAGGCATTTAACTTTTTGATAGATCATTTGGTGGCTAGATATGAGGATGCAAAGATTGATTACATCGCTGGGATCGAGTCACGTGGTTTCATCTTTGGCGCAGCGCTTGCAGCAAGGCTAAGGCTGCCTTTTGTGCCTATTCGCAAGCCAAAAAAACTGCCATATATCACGCTTTCTCAAAAATATAGCCTAGAGTACGGCGTCGATGAAGTGCAAATTCACATCGATGCTTTTGGAGAAAAAGCAGGTGCTAGAGTGCTTTTGATGGACGATCTAATAGCAACTGGAGGCACTGCAAAGGCTTCAGTTGAGCTTATCAATCAAACTAACGCAACCTGCGTTGAAGCGTGTTTTCTTATAGATCTAGTTGATCTAAAAGGTAGTGAAAAGTTAAAGTCACTTACTAAAATTTACAGCGTTTTAGAGGTTTAGAATGGAAGAGTTTTTTATAGAACTGCTTAAAGAATACGGCTACATCATACTTTTTGTCTGGTGTATCATGGAGGGCGAGATGGCTCTTATCATGGCTGGAATCCTCGCTCACACCACGCATATGCATATCGCACTTGCTATCTTTGTGGCTGGACTTGGAGGCTTTGTAGGAGATCAAATTTACTTTTATTTAGGGCGTTACAATAAAAAATATATCGCAAAAAGGCTGCACACACAACGGAGAAAATTTGCAGTGGCGCACATAATGCTGAAAAAATACGGCTGGCCGATCATCTTTTTGCAACGCTATATGTATGGCTTTCGCGTCATCATCCCGCTTTGCATAGGACTTACGGGCTATGATGCTAAAAAATATGCCTTTATAAATTTAATCAGCGCTTGGTGCTGGGCGGCGATCACGATCATACCTGCTTGGATACTTGGCGAGCACATACTTGACATCCTGCACATAGCAAAAGAGCACTGGTACGTCGCTGTGCCGGTTGTGGCCATATTTTTAGGAGTCTTGCTATTTGTATTTAAACGCATAGAAAATAAAATTTTAAACGATAGGAGACACAGAAGACATGCAGTTTCAAATAGTTGATAAAAAATTAAAAGATATAAAAGCTGATATTGAACTAATTTTCGTAGTAGATAAGGACTTAAAACATAAATTTATAAGCGATAAAGAGGCTATTAAATTTAACAACTACAAAGGCGAGAGCGTCCTTATCCTAAGCGAAGCCAAAAGGGCTTACGTGCCACTTTCTAAGCTTGATCTTGACGAGCTAAGAGTTGGGGCTGCTAAAGCCTATAACGCACTAAAATCCCTAAACATCAAGAGCATAAAGCTAGCTTCTTACGTAGCGGAGTGTCAAAAATTAAGCTTTGAAGCACTAGCCGAGGGCTTTTTGCTTGGAAGCTATGAATTTAACAAATACAAAGAGAAAAAAGAGAAATACACCCTTAAAGAGATCATCTTTTCTACTGAAGAATTTGCCGGCAAAAAGGTCGATCTAAAGGCTGCAAATGAGGGCTTTAAAGAGGCAGAGATAATAGCAGGTGCTACAAATTTCACAAAAGATATCGTAAATGAAATCCCAGAAATTTACACACCGCAAAAGATGGCGCAGGACGCACAAAATTTAGCCAAAAGCCACGCAAGTATCAAGTGCGAGGTCTATGACGAGAAATTTCTAGCAAAAGAGAATATGAACGCATTTTTAGCGGTAAATCGTGCAAGCGTGCATAAACCAAGGCTCATCCACCTAACCTACAAGCCTAAAAAGTCTAAAAAACGCATCATCTTTGTCGGCAAAGGGCTAACATACGATAGCGGCGGCCTTAGCTTGAAGCCGGCTGATTATATGCTCACTATGAAGTCAGATAAAAGCGGTGCAGCAGCAGCTCTTGGCATCATAAAAGGTGCAGCGGAGCTAAATTTACCATTTGAAATTCACGCCATTTTAGGCGCAACTGAAAATATGATAGGTGGCAACGCTTATAAGCCTGATGATGTGCTAATTTCAAGAAGTGGCATCAGCATAGAAGTAAGAAACACCGACGCAGAGGGACGTTTGGTCTTGGCTGACTGCCTAAGCTACGCTCAAGACTTTAAGCCAGACATCCTAATCGACATGGCAACCTTAACAGGCGCTTGCGTCGTAGGACTTGGCGAATACACAACAGGCATCATGGGAGAGAGCGAGAGCCTAAAAAGCGAGTTTAAAAGCAAGATAAAAGATAGCGGCGAGTTAGCGACTACGCTTGATTTTAACCCTTATCTTATCGAGCTTATCAAAAGCCAGATCGCAGACGTTAGCAACTGCGCCTCAAGCAGATATGGCGGCGCAATCACGGCTGGCATGTTTCTAGCCAAATTTATCAAAGATGAGTATAAAGACAAGTGGCTACACCTTGACATCGCAGGTCCAGCATACCGCGAAAAGGCTTGGGGATACAACCAAGCAGGTGCGAGCGGAGCTGGCGTTAGGATGAATTTATACTTTTTACAAGCACTTAGTAAGGAGAATTGATGGGACTTTCAGTTGGAATAGTAGGCCTACCAAACGTGGGTAAATCAACGACATTTAACGCACTTACAAAGGCGCAAAATGCTGAGAGTGCGAACTATCCGTTTTGTACTATCGAGCCAAACAAAGCCATCGTGCCAGTGCCTGATAAGCGCCTCAACGAGCTTGCAAAGATAGTAAGTCCAAATAAAATTCAATACTCAACCATCGAATTTGTCGATATCGCAGGCCTTGTAAAAGGGGCAAGCTCTGGCGAGGGACTTGGTAATAAATTTTTATCAAACATTAGAGAGACCGAGCTGATCCTCCACATAGTTCGCTGCTTTGAGGATGAAAACATCACTCACGTTGAGGGTAGCGTAGATCCCATTAGAGACATCGAGATCATCCAAACCGAGCTAATACTAGCTGATATAGAGCAGCTAAATAAAAAGATAGAAAAGCTCACAAGAGAGGCGAAAGCAAATGCAAAAGGCGCAAAAGAGGCGCTTGAGATGGCAAATTTACTTTTGGCTCACCTAAATGAGGGCAAAAGTGCAAGTAGCTTTGAGCAAAGAGATAGCGAGGCATTTTTAGCGCTTAATAAAGAGCTAAGGCTTCTAAGCGCTAAAGAGGTAGTTTATGGCGCAAACGTCGATGAAGAGGGGCTTAGCGAAGATAATAAATTTGTAAAAGCGCTAAAAGAGTACGCAAAGGCTTCAGATCACGAGGTGATAAAGCTTTGCGCCAAGGTCGAAGAGGAGTTAATAGGACTAAGTGATGAAGAGGCTCACGAGTTTTTGGCATCTCTTGGCACGAGCGAGAGCGGCCTTGAAAAGATCATCAGGACCTCTTTTGCAAAGCTAAATTTGATAAGTTATTTCACCGCTGGCGTCGTAGAAGTAAGGGCTTGGACGATCACAAATGGCTGGAAAGCGCCAAAAGCAGCAAGCGTCATCCACAACGACTTTGAGAGGGGCTTTATCAGAGCTGAAGTAATAAGCTATGATGACTACATCGCACACGGCGGCGAAAACGGAGCCAAAGAGGCTGGCAAGATGAGGCTTGAAGGCAAAGACTACGTCGTACAAGATGGCGACGTGATGCACTTTAGGTTTAATGTCTAAATTTTACAAGGTTTTTACCTTGTAAAATCCCCCCCCCAACTACCCTTTTATCCTGCTGATCGCTTCAGTAAATTTAAGCTCTTTGTTTTAAAAGAGATTGCACTAGGTCGCATCTTTTTCGCTAAGTATGACGATAGTTGAGCCAAGCTCGAAATTTCCAAGTCGCTCGCCCTTTTTGATATGCAGATTTTCATACTCATAAATTTATGTAAAATTTGCCATCGCATTTGTTTGGATGCGCTCATCAAACCTAAATTTCATCTTGCCAACGTTTAACACGCCCACAAAAAATAGGCTCATTACGGCTAGGATTAAATTTATCTTGGCATTAGTTACATTTTTTAAAAAACAATATAACCAAACAATGCAAATTTACCTTTGCAGGTCGATTTACTACTTGCAAATTTAAAAACTATAAATTTATCTATTTTCTTTTTGCAAATTCTTTTTATAGTCCTTATATGCCATAAAGCATGCACATATAAAAACTATGATTGTTATAACTAAGATTAAATTTTGTCCTGGCATTTGCTACCTTTCTTAAAGTATCTTACTACTTGGCTGATAGTAAGATACTATTATTTTATTTACTCTTCTCTAATTAGTTTTATATGAACACTATCACCAAAACATTGAGGATTTTCTCCTTTTAGTTTAAAAATTTCACCTTCCTTTTTGACATATCTTATTCTATATCCCATTAGATCACTTGGTTTTTGGAGTATATGCACTTTTTCGTCTCCATTTGCATCATAGAATTCTATATAATTTCCTTTTGGAGAGTCTTTACCTGGCCCTATTGCGAATTCTATAAACTTATAATACACATTTGCTTCCAGGCTTTCATATTGTTTTTTTTGGGTTATCACATACTTCTTTTAGGCTGTGTGCCACCCCCCCCCATCGCATCCGAGTAGTGTTAGAGCTACAATACCAGTCAATGCTAATAATGAAACTTTTTTCATATACTTTCCTTTTATATTTTTTAGATTTAAGCTCTAAAAACAATTTATTTTTTCTAAATTTTCCTTACGGAAATGAAAAATTTATGTTTTTCATTGCTTATTCGGCTATTTTATCCTTTTATTTTTAAAGTTTTTACTTGTGTGACTTAAACGCTGTTTTTAAAGACATTTACCACACTGGCTCGTTTGTGGCAAATTTCAGCATACTCTTTTTCGCTCTTTGAGTCATAGACTATGCCAGCTCCAGCTCCGATGAAAACGTCACTAAAGCCGTTTTTATCTGGCACAAAGATGGCTGAGCGGATGAGGATCGCCACTTGTGCGTCGCCGTTAAAATGCAAAAATCCAATGCCCCCGCCATAGATATTTCGCTCAAAAATTTCAAGCTCGTTTATGATCTGCATGGCTCTGATCTTTGGCGCACCACTTAGCGTGCCAGCTGGGAAAATGCTAGCTAACACGTCAAAGAGATCAAGCTCTTTCGCACACTTGCCATAGACGTCGCTCACGATATGGATCACCTTTTCGTAAGTTTGGATATGCATCGCATTTTTTACCACCACGCTTTTTGGCTCTGAGACCCTGCCGATGTCATTTCTGGCAAGATCGATTAGCATTTTGTGTTCAGCCAGCTCTTTTTCATCGCTTAAAAGCTCTTTTTCAAGTGCCGCATCAGCGTTTGCATCACCGCCCCTTGGTCTTGTGCCAGCGATCGGCGCTACAAAAATTTGTTCCCCTTTCATCTCAAAAACTAGCTCAGGCGACGAGCCGACCACATCGCCATAAGGTGTAGGAAAATGAAACATATATGGGCTTGGATTTGCCACGGCTAGCTTTTTATAAAAGTCTAAACTGCTCATATTCGTTGAAATTTCAAGCAGCTCACCAAGCACCACCTGAAAGACATCGCCGCTTCTTATATACTCTTTTGCCACTTCGACCATATCCTCAAAGTGTTTCTTTTCTTCGCTAAGATCAGTTTTTACGCTAAATTCACACTCTCTTTTGCCGCCTTCATCTGCCTTTAAATTTAGCAAAAAGTCGTAATACCTCTCTTTATCTCCATAAAAAGTGTAAATTTTACTCATCTTATCAAAGTGCAGATATGCTTTTGCGTCGGCGTAGATAAATTTTGGAAATTTATATTTTTTAGCTTTCTCCTCACCGATATACTCGAAGTATCTCACACCGCTATAAGCAAAAACACCAAAAAGCCCTGCAAAAGGTGCGAGCGATCTGTTACGATTAGTATCAAAGTAGCTTCTAAGCCCGTAAAAGTCCATATCCTTTTCATCGATATAGTCGCAGTCGATGCCGATTATTGTTTGTGTCTTGTCTTCAGCAAGGTAGCTATTTTTAAATTTCTCTTTGATCGCTTCATAATAAAAAAGTGGTTGTTCTAAGAGCATATTTTTCCTTTTAATTTTTTATTGATTATAAAAAATTTTCGCTTTTAGTTTTTGAAATTTTGACTAAATTTATAAATTTACGCCCAAATTTCAAGCTTTTACTATTTTTTCAAGCGCACTTGGCTAAAATTTGCACCGCTCAAGGGAGAAAAAATGCTTTTTGTAGAACTTTTTATACTAGGTATCGGCGTTGGTTACATAGCTGGATTTTTTGGCATAGGTGGCGGCACAGTCGTCGTTCCTATTATGGTCGCCTTTGGATACGACGTGAAAACCGCCATTGGCATAAGCGTCATGCAGATGATCTTTAGCGCGACGTTTGGCTCGTATCTAAACTATAAAGCTGGACTTTTAAAGCTAAACCGCGGCGTATTTTTGGGGCTTGGGGGTTTAGTCGGAGCTAGTTTTAGCGGTATCATCGTATCGCACGCACCAGCACTCTTGCTTGAGTCTATGCTTCTAGCAACCTTTATCTTTTCACTTATAAAGCTATACTTTTCGCCAAACAGCGACGGCTCAAATGCCAACAACTCGGTCTTTTTGCTATTTTTAGTTGGCGTTTTTGTTGGTGTTTTTGCCATTAGCATAGGCATCGGCGGTGGCGTCTTTATAGCTCCGATCTTGGTAGGCTTTTTGCGTTATGAGCTTAAAAAAGCGGTCTCAATGGGTGTATTTTTCGTTATGTTTGCAGCCATCGCTGGCTTCATCTCGCTCTCACTAAATGGCCATATCTCATATCTTGAGGGCACATTTTTAGGCCTTGGCTCGCTAATAGGCGCATACTTTGGCACCAAAAAGACGCAAAATACCGACAAAAAAACACTTAAAAAATGGTTTTTACTATTTTATATATTGATGATCATCTTGATCTTAAAAGATATGTTTTTTGAATAAGAGCATGGCTAAATTTGCCACGCTCTTTTAAATTTCTTCAAAAAAGTAGGCTTCGCTTAGTTTAAAAGCAAGCTCTTTTAGCTCATCTTCGCTTAAATTTACGCTCTTTGCGATCTCTTTAAAGCTGGCCTTGCCATCAAATTTCAAAGCGGCCAAGATCTCATCATGGCTCAAATTTAGCTTGCCATTTAGCTCATTTGCTAAAGAAATAACTGGCACACTAGCCTCCAAAAAATACCCCAGATACGCTGCAGCACTAGGCTTTAGCCTAGTTTTTTTAGGCTCATAATCAAGTGCAATAAGCTTTGAAGATGAAATTTTTGTGTTTGGATCGTTTAAAATTTCAAGTAGCTCCATAAAGGCTTCGCTCTCGTTTTTGCCAAGAGCGGCTTTGACTTCGTTTAAATTTAAGCTTTGCGGGTAGACCTTACTTAAAATTTCTTGCGTTTTTGTCCTTAGTTGCTCGCTAAAGTAGGCAAAATTTAGGTTATTTAGCTCGCTCTCTCCAAGCACCGCGTCAAAGTCATCAGCGCCACCCAGCCTCTCTTTGTGCGCGATGAGGCTCTTTCTAAAGGATCTATTAAACAAAAAGTCGTTTAGTTGCTCTTTTTTGATGCGAGTGTTGTAGTTTTGCTCGATGTGCGCGTCAAAGCGGTAAATCCCGGTCGAGCTTGCAAAGATATCGTTTAGCGAGGCGTCTATGACGTAGCAAAGCCCGTGTTTGTCGATATGCTTGGCAAATTTATGAAAGTAAGTTGGCTCGTTGCTAGCCTCCAAAAAGTCGTGCAAGATGTAGTAGTCACTACCCTTTGCGATGATGCCTTGCAAGAAATTTAGCTGCGTTAAAAGTAGTTTCATGCTATCTTTATAGACGACGTCACTTTGGTTTTGCAGGCTAAATTTCAAATAATCCTGCAAGAAATTTAACTCATCTTTTATGTGAGAAAGTGCCTCTTTGCTCTCCTTGCCAGCACCTACAAAAAGCATAAAGTCCCTTAAGATATCAAGGCTCTTCCAGCCAGGATAGGTGTTATATGAGACGTAGGCGATGCCATCTTTGCTAAGTAGCGCCTTTATCGTAGCTAGCAGTGCATCTCTCACGTTTGGGCTCACCCAGCTATAAACGCCGTGAGCTATGATGTAGTCAAACTCGCCAAGCTCTTTGATGTCATGCTCATTCATATGCAAAAAGTCGCGCTCAAGAAGGGTGAAATTTTTTAAACCCATCTTATTTGCGATCTCGTTGCCCTCTTTTACTTGGTGGCTTGAGATGTCGATGCCAACGACCTTTGCATCTTTGTGCGAGATGGCAAATGGCAAGATATTGCCGCCATATGATGAGCCAAGCTCAAGCACTCTAGCATCTTTTAAATTTGCTACCTTTAAGCCTAGAAATTTAGCGACCACCTCTATCCTAACAGGCGAGCAGTCGCTAAATGCAGCCGAGAAATAAGGGCTCTCGTCGTAAGCATTTTTTGTTTTGTTCATCAGCCATGCTTTCTAGCAAATTCTCTCATGAACTCGCCAAGTTTCTCAACATCGCTTTGGCTAACGGCGTTGTAGATAGAGGCTCTTATGCCGCCAAGATGTCTGTGGCCTTTTAGCCCTATCATACCCTCTTTTAGCGCTTCTTCGACAAAAACTGGCTCAAGCGCATGATCTTTTGGTATCGTAAAGCTCACGTTCATATCTGATCTGCTATCAGCCCTCGCGTGGCCTAGGTAAAAGCCATTTGAGCTATCGATGATATTATAAAGCGTGCTTGCTTTTTTGGCATTTATCTTCTCAACCTCGCCAAGTCCACCAATATCTAGCAAGTGCTGCATGGTCAAATTTAAAAGGTAAATTCCAAAAGTCGGCGGTGTGTTATAGAGCGATTTTGCCTCTACGTGCGTTTTGTAACGCAAAAACATAGGGACGTTTTGGCTGCTAACGCGATCAACTAGGTCTTTTCTTAAAATGACGATAGTCACGCCACTTGGGCCCGCATTTTTCTGAGCGCCACCGTAAAGCAAACCGATACTGCTAAAATCAAGCGGTCTAGCGAAAAAATCGCTCGAAGCATCGACAACTAGTGGCGATTTGGTCTTTGGCATAGTCTTATACTGCGTGCCATAGATCGTGTTGTTTGAGCAGATATAGGCGTAGTCGGCGTCATCGCTAAATTTAAACTCAGGGATGTAAGAGAAATTTTCATCCTCGCTGCTTGCGACGACATCTACATTTACGCCAAGCACTTTTGCCTCTTTGATGGCTTTGTTTGTCCAAACGCCAGTATTTGCGTACTCGGCCTTACCGCCTTGGTATAAATTCATCGGTATCATACTAAATTGCAAGTGTGCGCCACCCTGCAAAAATAAAATTTCATACTCATCACCGATGCCGTAAAGCTTTCTTATCTTATCCATCGCGCCAAAGTGTATCTCCTCAAAGGTCTTGCTTCTGTGGCTGATCTCCATGATCGAGTAGCCCTCGCCTCTGTAGTCGGTAAATTCGGCCTTTGCGTGCTCTAAAACGTCTAATGGTATCGCACTTGGGCCTGCGCTAAAGTTGATTTTTCTACTCATTTTTACTCCTTGATGATTGCTTTTTTATGTGTATTTTGCGAGATGAGCTCGATCTCATCGTCCATTTTTAAATCCCTAAGATCAACTCTCCTGCCATCTTTTCTAACCTCGATAAGCCCCTTTGTACTCTCAAAAAAGAGCTCTCTCATCTCGTAGGCTTTTTCTAGCGAGCTAAGAGCTGAGCCAAGAACTAAAATTTTCCTTGAAACGGCGTTTGCTAGGGCATTTTGCTTATTTACTACCTCGCTAAATTTAAGCTCGATCCTAGCTTTTAGAGCGTTTGATGAAAATTTAGAAAGTAGTAAATTTAGTAAATTTTGCTTCTTTGTGATCTTTAAATTTA
>CAUUIN010000046.1:0-14605 GCA_963545295.1 uncultured Campylobacter sp.
GCTTTGATTATTTATTTAGCTTCTTTTGGTTAAAATCAGCCCAAATTTACAAAACAAAAGGTTAAAAATGAAACAAGGCAAAGTTTGGAAATTTGGCGATAATATCGACACTGACATCATCATCGCCGCAAGATATTTAAACACTTCAGACGAAAAAGAGCTAGCAAAACACATCATGGAAGACGCTGATCCTAAATTTAGCTCAAAAATAGCAAAAGGCGACATCATCGTAGCTGGCGAAAATTTTGGCTGCGGAAGCTCAAGAGAGCACGCCCCACTAGCGCTAAAAGAGGCTGGCATAGCAGCTGTTGTGGCTAAAAGCTTTGCGAGGATTTTTTATAGAAATAGCTTTAATACAGGGCTTTTGATACTTGAGATAAAAGAGAGTGATGAGATAAATGAGGGTGACACGCTAAAGATCGACGTAGATAACGGCGTCATCGTAAATGAAAGCACAAAAAAAGAGTATAAATTTAACGCTATCCCGCCATTTATGCAAGAGCTTTTAAACGCTGGCGGACTTATCGAGTACGCAAAAGCGAAGATGAACTAAGGAGCGGCGATGAAAAACTATAAAATTTGCGTTATAAAAGGCGATGGCATCGGCCCTGAGATCATCGACGAGGCGATAAAGGTTTTAGACGTAGTAAGTGCAGAGTTTGGTATCAAATTTGAGTACGACTACAAGCTTATGGGTGGTGCAGCTTATGACGTTTTTGGCGAGCCACTGCCAGATGAGACGCTAAGCTCAGCGCTTAATAGCGACGCTGTGCTTTTTGGAGCGATCGGTGGCGAGAAATGGGACAGCCTGCCAAGACACCTTAGGCCAGAGAGCGGGCTTTTAAAGATCAGAAAAGAGCTGGAAGCCTATGCAAATTTACGCCCAGCCATCATCTTTGACGAGCTAGTGGATGCTAGCACGCTAAAGCCAGAGGTTTTAAAGGGTGTTGATTTTGTCGTGGTTCGTGAGCTAACTGGTGGGCTTTACTTTGGCCAGCCTAGAGAAAAAGGCGAAGATAGAGCGTTTAACACGATGGTTTATACTAAATTTGAGATCGAGCGCATCGCAAAGATCGCCTTTGAGACGGCTATGCTTCGCAAGAAAAAGGTCTGTATGGTCGATAAGGCAAATGTCCTTGAGACAAGCCAGCTTTGGCGCGAGGTGACTAGCGAGGTGGCAAAGGGCTATCCTGAAGTGGAGCTTAGCTTTATGTACGTCGATAATGCAGCGATGCAGATAGTAAGAGCGCCTGCAAATTTTGACGTCATACTGACTGAAAATTTATTTGGCGACATCTTAAGCGATGAGGCGAGCATGGTTTGTGGCTCGATAGGACTGCTGCCAAGTGCTAGCATGGGCGGCAAAGTGGGAATTTATGAGCCTATCCACGGCTCAGCGCCAGACATCGCAGGGCAGGGCATAGCAAACCCAATAGCTACTATTTTAAGCGCAGCGATGATGCTAAGATACGCATTTAGCGAGAGCGAAGCAGCAGACGCGATAGAAAATGCCGTAAAAACAGCTCTTGCAAAGGGATATAGAACAAAAGATATCGCCGCATTTAACGCAGTTGAAATTTGCTCAACAAGCGAGATAGGCGATGTGATAGCAGGATTTATCAAAAAATGAAAAACACAATCACTGAAGCACTGATCTACGAGGCTCAAGGGTTAAAAGACGATGCGCTTGAAATTTACAAGAACATCTTAAAACAAGACCCATCAAACAAGGACGCTCTTAGCGCTATAAACCGCCTGAGCGGACTTCGCAAGGAGCGCGTGATAAAAAACGAGCAGATGAAAGAGTTTTTTATCAGGATGAAAAGTGACGAAGAGATAAATGAATTTAAAAGGTGGTTGATAAGATTATGAAGCTTGATGATATCGCTAGGATGGCCATTAGTGAGGTTAGCGCCGAGCTTGAGAAGATAGAGGCGCTGCAAAGCAAAAAGCAAGAAGAGCTTGAGCGAGAAAATTTAAAAAAAGAGCTTTTGGCTATGGAGGCTATGGAACAAGAGACGACCGATGAGCCAGAGATAGAAGCAAATTTGCAAAGCGAGCTAGAGCCAAAAGTGGCTCAAATTTCGCCAAAAAGCAGGGAGATAAGCGAGGAGGAAATTTTCTTAGCAAACCTTGCTGAGCGCATAGAGGTGCTTTTTGAAGGGCTTAAACAAACTAGCGAGCAAGAGCTTAGCCAAAGGCTCGAGCTAACGACTAAATTTTTAGAATTTACCCTTGCAAATATCGAAAATAGACTCCAAAATCTCTCAAAATAATAAATTTGAGGCAAAAACTGGGACAGAAATTTACAAAAATAGCGAGCTAGACTTTTTTAGATCGCTATTTGCCTCATTTAGCAAGCGTGTCTATCTAGTCGGCGGCTGCGTGAGAGACGCGCTTTTGGGGCGAGAAATTTATGACTACGACATCGAAGTTTATGACATAGAGCCTGCTAAATTTGACGAGCTGATGGCTAGTATAAAGGCTAGTGGCGTTGGCAAAAGCTACTTTATCTACAAATACAAAAACTACGATCTTGGCTTGCCACGAAGCGAGAGTAAGACTGGAAATTCGCACAAAGACTTTGCCGTAAGCTACATAAATGATCCAAGCGTTGCTAGTCTTAGGCGTGACTTTACGGTAAATGCCATGATGATGAACATCTTTGACGGCGAAATTTTGGACTTTCACGGTGGCAAAAAGGACCTTGCGAGCAAGACGCTAAGGCACATCGATAGTGAGAAATTTAAAGAAGATCCACTAAGGGTGCTTAGAGGCGTGCAGTTTAGTGCTAGGCTTGATTTTAGCATAGCGGACAAGACGCTAGAGCTTATGAAAACGCTTGATTTAAAGCATCTAAGCCGTGATAGGATAAATACCGAGCTTATTAAATTTTTTAGGGCAAAAGAACTTGAAAAAGGGGCGTTTTATCTTTTTGAGCTTTCGCTTTTTAAAGAAATTTTTGGCGTGCAAATTTGCAAGGATGATGAGTTTTTGGCCAAGCTAAAGAGTGCTAGAAATTTTGTAGATGATGAGAGGCTATTTTTGTATCTGCTTTTTGGTAAATTTAAGCTTGATGCAAAGAAAATTTTAGAAAAAATGCGCCTGCCAAAGAGCTACTTTTCTATCTTGAAAGAGCCCTTTTTCAAAGATATGCCAAGCGATAGCGAGCTCATGCAAATAGCACTAAATATGCCTTTAAAATCATGGCTAGGAGCTTATAATAAAGAGCGCATAGAGCGTGCAAAAGAGCTTGGGATCTATGAGGCTAAATTTGAGCCAAATATAAATGTGAGCGAGATCTTATCAGCTGGCTTTAAAAACGAGATGATAGCAGCTGAGATAAAACGAAGGCAGTTGCTCGCTATCACAAAACGGCTTGAAACTTTTGCAAAACGCTAAATTTATAGGTAAGTAAAAATTAAATTTTAAAACTCTTAAAAGCCCATTTTGGCTAAAATGAGCCAGTTTATAACACTTTTTAAGGCAAGAAAAACTTATGTTTAACATAGTCCTAGTCCATCCTCAGATACCGCAAAACACCGGAGCTATCGGCAGAATGTGTGTAAATGCAAATTTAAAGCTACACATCGTTAAGCCAACGGTCTTTGATCTAAGCGAAAAGGCGGTCAGGCGCGCTGGACTTGATTATTGGAAAATTTTAAAGCCACAAATTTGGCAGAGCTTGGACGATTTTTTGGAGGCAAATTTAAGCCACAAAGAGCGATTTTTCTTTGCAACGACAAAGACAAATAGACTTTACTATGACGCTAAATTTGAGCCAGGAGATTTTATATTTTTTGGCGGAGAGAGCACGGGATTGCCAAGAGAATTTATGGATATAAATTTTAAAAATGCCATAACGATCCCGATGGGAAAAGAGGGCAGGAGCTTAAATTTAGCCATGAGTGCTGGCATCATCGCGTATGAGGCGATCAGGCAAAACATCTCTAAATTTGACTTTAGGAGCGAGGTTTGAGAGCGCTCTTTGCATTAGTTTTCGCTGTTTTGATGGCGTCTGCAAGCGAAATCAGCATCGCAACTTATAATGTGCAAAATTTATTTGACTGCAAAAATGACGGCAGCGAATATCTTGATTTTCAAGTGGGCGCTTCAAAGTGGGACTGCGAGGCGGCTAGCTCAAAACTAAAAAGAACAAGACAGGTCATAGATGCCATAAATACCGACATCATCGCACTTGAAGAGGTTGAAAACGAGCAGGTTTTAAAAGCTTTAGTAGATGGCAGTGAGTATAAATTTATAGCCTTTAGCAAGGCAAAAAACTCTCCAGTTGGACTGGCTCTTGTGTCAAAGATAAAGCCAAGTGGTAGTGAAATTTTTGAAGTGCCAAATGTAAAAACTAGAAACATTTTAAAGGTCGCTTTTGAAGTGGAGGGTAAGAAATTTAGCGTTTTTGTTAATCACTTCCCAGCTTATAAAAACGGCATAAATATGCAAAAAAAGGCTGAAAGAACGCTAAGAGCTGCTCTTGGTGATGAGCAAAACGCCATTGTTTTGGGCGATTTTAACTCACCTTATGGGCAAAAATCTATCCTTAATGATATCATCGCAACTCGTGGATTTTACGATCTTTATAGCTTTTTAGCCCCAAAAGATAGATACTCTCATGCAGTTCATGGCAAAAAGCGAGCCATTGACCACGTTTTGCTCTCGCCTAGCTTTATGGCAAATGGCGATCTAAGCTACGTTGAGGGCAGTTTTGAGGTCTTTAAGCCAAGCTTTGCGGTCGATGAGCATGGCTTTGCTAAGAGCGATCTTTACTCAGATCACTTTGCGCTTAAATTTAAAATCTCAACCAAAGCAAGTCCTGCTAAAAGTAGCGTGCTTGCAAATGAAAATTTAAAAAAAGAGGCTAAACAAGCAGAGGATCAAAACTATAAAAAAGCTGATATAGATACGCTTTTTGAGTATCCTGAGGCCTTGCCAGCGCTAGTTGAAAGAGCTGTTGTCATCTTAAAAGATAAGCGTGGCTTTATCATCTCGAAAAATCGCCGTGGAATTTACGTTTACGATCCTAAAAATAGTGTCGGCGTGGGCGATGAACTTGACATTTTGGTTAGGCGAGTGAAATTTTACAAAGAGGCGCTTGAAGTAAGCTCTTATGAGATCATAAACGAATACGGCGCAAAGGACGTTAGCTCAAATTTGCTTGATAGCTCAAAGCTTAGCAAGGCTAGAAGTGGCGACGTGATCGCTAAAATTTCAGGCAAGCTTGAAGCTGGCTACTTGCATACGCCACATGGCAAGATCAGAGTTTATAGCAAAAAGAGGCTAAAAGATGGCGAGTATAGCTTTGAGCGGGCGAGGGTGAAAATTTATAAAAACGAAAAAGAGATCGTTGTGGAGTAGATGGTGCAAATTTTTGATATTTTTATGGTCGTAGTGTTTGTTTTGTTTATGATATTTATGATAAGAGGCGTCATTTTGCAGGCGCAAGAGAAGGAGAGAGCAAGAGAGATGATAAGAGAAAAAAGAGAAAATTTTAATAAAAAGAGTGAGATATGAAAGAGTTGTTACTAGAGATCGGAGTAGAGGAGCTCCCAGCGATACCATTTTTAAGGGAGCTACCAAATATCAACGCTAAATGGCAGGGCGTGCTTGAAAAATACAACATCACAAGCCCTTTTAAATTTTACTACACGCCGCGCCGTTTGGTCTTTTTCCATGAGAAATTCCCGCAAGCTCAGCCAGATAGCGTGGCTAGTTTCATCGGTGCGCCAAAGCAAGTAGCACTAAAAGATGGGGCTTTTACAAAGGCTGCGCTTAGTTTTGCAAATAAATGTGGCATAGATGAGAGCGAGCTTAAATTTAAAGAGATAGACGGCAAAGAGGTGCTTTATTACGAAAAAGAGGTAAAGGGCGAGCCAGTCGCTAAAATAATGGGCGACATGGTCGAGGAGTTTTTAAAGAGCCTTAGCTTTGGCAAGTCTATGCGTTGGGGCAATGGCGAGTTTGAGTTTATCCGCCCGATAAGATCGTTTTTGTGCTTGCTTGGAGATGAGGTCATTAAATTTAATAAATTTGGCGTAGAGAGTGGTAACTCTACATATCCTCATAGAAGCGTTAGCTATGACAAGATAAAAATTTCAAATATAAAAGAGTATTTTGATGGCTCAAAGAGCCGTGGCATCGTGCTTGAGGCAGACGAGAGAGAAAAGATAATCCTTGATGAGTTTGAAAAGATCAGTCAAAAAAGTGGGCTAAAGATCGAGATCGATAAAGAGCTGTTAGCTGAAGTCGTGGCGATCACTGAGTATCCAACAGCGCTTCTTGGCTCGTTTGAAGAGGAGTTTTTGGAGGTGCCAAGTGAGGTCATCATCACTTCTATGAAAGAAAATCAGCGCTACTTCCCAGTCTTTAAAAATGACAAGCTTGCAAATGGCTTTGTAGTGGTTAGTAACGCCATAACGCAGGACTACTCGCTCATTATAAAGGGCAACGAAAAGGTGCTAAGAGCAAGGCTAAGCGACGCGATGTTTTTTTGGCAAAGCGACCTAGCGCACGAATTTAGCCCAGAAAAACTAAAAAATATAACCTACCTAAAAGAGCTTGGAAGCATCTACGAAAAGGAGCTTAGAGAGCTAAAAGTGGCTAAAAAGCTAGCTAGCAACTACGATGAGCTACTTAAAAAAGAAGCTGGCGAGTACGCGGCTAAGCTAGAGCGAGCTGTGATGCTAAGCAAGGCTGATCTTACAACGCAGATGGTTTATGAATTTACCGAGCTTCAAGGTGTCATGGGTGCTTACTACGCAAAGGCTAAAAACGAGGACGAAAACGTCGTTTTGGCCATAAAAGAGCAGTATTTGCCAGACGGCGAAGAGGCGCAGTGCCCTAGCAAGGTCTTTAGCTCGGTTGTGGCACTTTCAAATAAGCTTGATACGCTAATGGGACTTTTTAGCATCGGCAAAATCCCAAGCGGCACTAAGGACCCATACGCTCTAAGGCGCGCGGCAAATGGCGTGATAAAGATCGTTTTGGCGCATAGTTTGAAATTTAACGTAAAAGAAATTTTAGAAGATATAGCAAAAGAGTATAAGAAATTTGATGTTGAAGTGCTTATAAATTTCATCCTTGATAGGCTCTATACCTTCTTTGACGTAAATGCTTCTATCGTAAAAGCGTGCATAAAAAGCGGAGAAAAGGACATCTTGGAGCTAACTAAGATGATAGAGGCACTTGCTAAAATTTCAAGTGAGCCAAATTTTAGGGAGAATTTCTCGACATTTAAGCGCCTTGCAAACATCATAAAAGATGATAAATTTAGTAAGGTCGATGAGAGCCTCTTTGAGATAGACGCTGAAAGGGCCTTAAATGAGGCGTTTAAGGCGGTTGATAAGAGCCTAGCATACGAGCCAAGACTAAAAGCGCTATTTGCACTAAAGCCGCAGATAGATGAGTTTTTTGACAAAGTTATGATAAACGTTGAAAACGAGAAAGTGCGAAATAACCGCGTAGCGATCATCGGTCAAATTTATAGCGAGATACTAAAAGTAGCTGATATAAAAGAGATCAGCTTTTAAATTTGTGCCAGCTTTAGGCTTTGGTCTGGGCTGGCTTTAAATTTACTCCCTAAAAATATCAAATTCTGGCTCATAAGCCTTAGTTTTTACCCCAAAATATCCAAGAACTGAGCTAAAGATAAAATCATGCGAAAGGCTCTCATCTTTTCTGGTTTTAGCCTTTTTAAAAGCTCGCTATCGCTTGAAAATACGATGGCTGGGATGTGTTTTTGCTCATCTGGAGCGATGGAGTAAGGCAGTCCGTGTAAATATATGCCATTTTCGCCCAGGCTCTCTCCGTGATCTGAGAAAAAGAACATAGCGACTTCAAATTTATCCCCTCTTGCTTCAAGGGCGTTTATCAGCTCGCTTTGTAGATAGTCCTCATATAAAATGGTGTTGTCATAAGTGTTTGCTATCTCATCTGGCGTGCATTTATTTAGCTCGGCAGTATCGCATGTTGGAGTAAATTCTTTAAATTTGCTTGGGTAGCCTTTGTAGTAGATAGGGCCGTGTGAGCCTTGTAGGTGCAATACAATAAAAGTAGTGGAGTTTGCATCTTTTATGACCTTTTTTGCTTCATCAAATATCACTTTATCAAAGCCAGCCGCTCTGTGATCTGAAGTGTGGTTTTTATCTAGGTTGTCGCAAACCACCGCTCCTCTTTTTTCGCAGCCGCCGCTATTGTTGTCAAAAAAGTATGTTTTTATGCCAAGTTTGTTGATGATATCAACTAAATTTTCACGAGCTTTAGCTTCGCGGTTGCTAAAATTTTCTCGCTTTAAGTCTGAAAATAGGCAAGGCATGCTAGTCTCTGTGGCAGTCCCGCATGAGTAGAAATTTGTAAAACTTACCACATCTTTTTGCTTGGTAAATTTGTTTGTATCGTTTTTAGTGTAGCCATTTAGTGAGTAGTTTTTGCTCCTTTGTGTCTCGCCAACTATCAAAACTAAAATTTTCTTTTTATCGTTTGTGAGCCTTGCGTCATCTGCCACGTAGGTAAAAGGCAGTGGTTTTTGCGCCAAAGACTTTGCTAATCTTATGCTAGAGTAGATAGGATAGTATGGGAGCAAAACGCTTATGGTTGAGGCGTTATGCTCTCTAAAAAATGGTATAAAAAATTTAGACATGAGTGCAAAGATTATAGCTGCACTTGCCAAAGTACTAAAGGCTATTTTTGCCCTTGATCTGAGTGCGCTTTTAAAACTGCCATAACTATCTTTACAAGTGCTACATATATGCAAGGCGATGGTTGCAAAAATAAGCCAAAGAGCCACTAGCATTAAAATAGCTAAAGGCCTCTCTCGTATCGGTACGCAAGACGTTTAATAGCATGCCCTTATCTATAATGACACCATAAGCTTGCATAAAGTAAGCAGATATGCTACTAATTACGATGAGAAAAATAGCAAAAGGTTTTAGCAAAAATGGCACAAGCAAAATGCAAAAAACTCCAGCAAAGAGCAAAAGAAAAATGTGCTAAGTAGAGCAAAAAGCAGTATAGAAAAAGATAATGTATCGTCTGATAAAAATCCTAAAAATACGCCCTTAAATAAAAATGTGTAGTTTATGAAAAAACATATAAGCTACAAATAAAATTAAGAATTACAAAAAGCTTATATGCTTTATTTTATCGATGTTTAGCATTTCTAGCCACCTTCTTTCAGGGGCGTAATGATAGAGCTAAAATGTAAATGGCTAGAAATTTATAAGATAAAAATTATTTTTTCTTTTTCTTGCTCTTTAGCTTCTTGCTTTTTGACTTCTTTTCAGGTTCAGCTTTTTTGGTTTTTGGCTATCTTTTACGCTAAGTTTTTCTTTGACCTTTTGCATGTCGTTAAAGCCGATGCCTTGAACCTTCTCAAGCTCATCGATGCTTGTAAATTTATGAGCCTTTCTATATTTTATGACGTTTAATGCTTGGCTCTTGTTTAGCCCAAGGCTCATTAGCTCACTCTTGCTAGCTGTGTTTAGATCAGCGCCGTATGCGAGGCTTGCAAGCGCTAAAGAAAGTAAAATTTTAAAATTTTTCATCTTATCTCCTAAAATAATAATCCATCGTTTTCTTGATCTTGAATGATATCATTTGTTGGCGTATTTTGCGGCAACGGCGAGTCGTTTGTGTAGTACTCGTCAGCGCCGTTATAGTATCCTTTATAGACGCCATCAGGCTGCTCAAACGCACGTCTTAGGGTAGGGTAGAGCTTGATGTAGCCCTCCATAAATTTCTTAAAGACCGGTGCAGCTGTCCTGCTGCCACCCTCGACCTTTTTCATAGGGCTATTATCGTCGTTTCCATACCAGATGATGGCCTCGATATCAGGCGAATAGCCGCAAAACCAAGCATCGATGCTGTTGTTCGACGTGCCAGTTTTGCCAGCGATCTGGATGCCATTTACCTTTGCGTTGCGTCCGGTGCCATTATTTACGACGTTTTGAAGCAAGGTAGTCATCAAAAATGCCTGCTCAGGTTTTAGTACCTGCTTCTTTTGAGGCTCATAGTCCATCGACGCGCCAAAGCTATTTTCTATATGCTTAATGAGCGTAGGCTCAACCACTTCGCCATCGTTTGGAAACATCGAGTAAAATTTCGCAAAGTCAAGTGGCGAAATTCCAAAGCTACCAAGTGCGATTGATAAATTTTCAGGGATGTCGTTAAAGCCCATATCTGTAAGCTGTTTGCGAACCGAGCTAAGACCAAGATCGTTTAGTAAATTTATGGTTGCGAGGTTGCGAGACTGGGTTAAGGCTGATTTTATCGTGATGTAGCCTTGAAAGCCGCCGCTATAGTTCTTTGGCGTCCATTCTTTGCCATTGCCCATGTCAAACGTCCTAGCGATATCAGCTACTTGAGAGACGACAGAGTAACCGCTATCAAGGGCTATTTGATAGATAAATGGCTTAATGCTTGATCCTGGCTGGCGCTTGCTCTGGCTGGCGCGGTTGTAGCTACTTTTTGCGTAGTCGATGCCGCCAATTAGAGCTAAAATTTGTCCGCTTTGTGGATGAGTGACGACGATAGCGCCATTTAGCATCTCTGGATTTGCTTTTTTATCTCTTTTTAAAATTTCATTATAGCCATAGACTAGAGCGTCTTGAGCGATCTTTTGCACGTTTAGATCGACGGTGCTTTGTATCTTGTAACCGCCAGTTTTTATATCGTCAAATTTCTTTGAAGCCTCTTTGATGATCTCATCGACCACGTAAGGAGCCTTGTTGCGTGTTAGCGTATCATCAAAGACCGCTGGCTCTTCAAGCACGCCTTTTCGGTACTCATCCTCATTTATCCAGCCGATGCTATACATCCGCTCAAGCACTCTGTTTGCGCGGCTAAGCGAGAGATCAAGGTGCTTTGTAGGATCGTAGGTGCTTGGTGCTTTTGGCATGCCAACAAGCATGGCTATCTCTTTTATGCTTAGCTCATTTAGCTCTTTTCTAAAGTATCCTTCAGCAGCTGTTTTGATGCCGTAGTAGCCGTGTCCGAAATACACGTGATTTAGGTATCTTTCGATGATGTCCTCTTTGCTAAGCTCGCTTTCAAGCTTCATAGCAAGCACGACCTCTTTTATCTTTCTTGTAAATTTCTTCTCTCGGCTTAGGGCTAGGTTTTTTATAAGCTGCTGTGTGAGCGTAGATGCGCCCTCGACTAGCTTTCTAGCTTTGATATCCTTTATCGCCGCTCTTGCCATGGCTTCGACATTGATGCCTCCATGCTCAAAGTAGCTCGTATCCTCGATAGCCACGAGTGCTTCGATGACACGTGGTGGGATGTCGTTATACTTTACGTAAATTCTATTTTCTTCAAAGATATTTGCGATAAGCTCGTTGTTTCTATCAAAAATTTGCGTCGCAAGCTTTGGCTTGTAGTCGATAATGGTATAAGCGTCAAATCTCACCTGCGAATAAAAGTATAAAAACGCTCCACCAAGTGCGATGGCAACTACAAAGATAAATGCCAAGATATATTTCATAAAAATGCCTTTAATATTTTTAAATTTAGCCCCATTGCCGTGCTTGTCTCGCCGTGCTGGGAGGTGATGTATTTTTTATTAAAATTTTCTATCGTCATGGCTCCAGCTTTGCCTCGCCACTCGCCACTTTCTAGGTAGCTTTTTAGATCTTGCTCGCTAAATTTAGCAAATTTATATGTAGTCTTGCTCACATTTATAAGCTCAAATTCGCCTAAAAATATCATCGCTGTATAGACACTACACTCTTTGCCGCTTTGTAAATTTAGCATAGCAAGTGCTTCGTTTTCGTCCTTTGCTTTGCCTAAAATTTGATCCCCACACGCCACACAGCTATCTGCAAAGAGTAAATTTAAAAGCTTGTCATTTGCCTTTAAAAACTGCTCTTTTTTAGCTTTTACGACGTTTTGGACGTAAATTTCTGGTTTTAGCTCTTTTGCTATCATGCTCTCATCAAAACTGCAAGAAATTTGTTTAAATTCTATCCCAGCATTTTTTAGTAAATTTGCTCTTGTTGGCGAGCTAGAGGCAAGAGTGATCATCAAAAATCCTTATAGCTCAGGCCAAGATAGACAGCCGCGAGTGAAGCTAGTAAATTTAGAGGCGTGAAGTAGTAGATGATGACGATTAGGCTCTCATTTAGCTCGATCATCTCGTGCGATCTTATAGTTTTTAAAGCCTTTTTGTATCTATAAAAGATGTAGCTTAAATTTAATAGCAAAAATAGCTCTATCGCCCATTTTGTCGCTATTATCGCACTTGCCATAGGATTTTGCATTTTATCATCATCAAAGCAAAAGATCATTATTAAGCTAGTTAGCGCGATGCCAAGAACTAGCGCAAAGATAGCTAGTCCAAAGCGTCTTATGATGTGAAGCAAGATGTGATAGCGCTCTTTATCTTCAAATTTATTTTTTATAAAATAGCTTCCTGTAAGCACCAAACCAGCTTGTAGCCCTATAAAAAGAGCCACGAAGCTAATGTGCAAGAAGATGATTAGTTGATCAAATTTAAAAAAAGCGATCTCTTGATGAATCATTTTTCTAAAGCTTGCCTTGCGTACTCTATTGAGTTTTTTATGGCGTCTTCGATGGCTAGGGCATTTTTGCCGCCAGCCGTTGCAAAGTCATCTTTGCCGCCGCCATTGCCACCTAGAATTTGCGCTGCAAATTTAACCCATGCTCCTGCTTTTATAGGGGCATTTTTCACGCCTGCTGCAAGAGAAATTTTGCCCTCTTCATCTGTTTGGATTAGCAAAATAGCAGCTTTTTCATGCCCATTTTTAAACTCATCTATCATCGTTTTTATGTCGCCACCATCAAGCACAGCAACGCAAAGCTTGGTCTCATTTACGTTTAAAAAGGCTAGGGCATGAGAGCTTTTAGCATTTTTTAGCTTATCTTTTAGCGTTTTTAGCTCGCCTTTTAGCTTTTTAACAGCACTTAGCGGCTCGGCGCTCTTTAGCTCATCTTTTAGCTCTTCAAGCTCAGCTCTAAACGACCTTGCTAAATTTAGCGCAGCCCTTGAGCAAACAGCCTCTATACGCCTAACGCCAGCACTTACGCCGCTCTCTTTTGTGATGAAAAACGATCCGATCTCGTCTATATTTTTTACGTGTGTGCCACCACAAAGCTCTTTGCTAACATCGCCAAAGCTCACAACTCTTACTTTGTCGGCATATTTTTCGTTAAATAGTGCGATCGCTCCACTTTTTTTAGCCTCTTCAAGCTCCATAACCTGCGTTTTTGCATTTGCACCGTCTAAGATCCACTCATTTACAAGGTTTTCAACCTTTGAAATTTCTTCGCTAGTAAGCGCCTTTGGATGAGAGAAGTCAAACCTTAGCCTATCTGCCTCGACGTTTGAGCCAGCTTGAGCGATATGGGTGCCAAGCACGCTTCTAAGGGCTGCGTGAAGCAAGTGTGTAGCGCTGTGGTGACGTGCGATCTCTGCTCTGTCACTGCCTACTTCAAGCTCAACTTCGTCGCCAACTTTTAGTGCCGCGCTAGTCTTAACAAAAGATAAATTTAATCCATGAAATTTTTGCGTATCAAGAACATTTGCTTTGCCTATTATCTTACCGCTATCGCCACACTGACCGCCACTTTGAGCGTAAAATGGAGTGACATCAAACATCACCCAGCCCTCTTTGCCAGCATCTAAGCTATCTACATTTTTAAATTCTTCATCAAGCAGGGCTAAAATTTTGCTTTTGCTCTTAAGCTCTTCGTAGCCTACAAATTTATTCTCGCCAAATTTTTCAAGCAGCTCTTTAAAGTCGCCCTTCGCACTCTTGTCGCCACTGCCTTTCCAAGCAGCTTTTGCACGTGCTTTTTGCTCGCTCATAAGCTCATCAAACCTTGCCTCATCGACCTTTAAGCCCTTTTCTCTAAGCATATCAGCTGTTAGATCAAGTGGGAAGCCAAATGTATCGTAGAGCTTAAAGGCAGCCTCACCGCTAAAAATTTCTTTTGTATTTTTAAGCTCGCTCTCAAATAGCTCCAAGCCACTCGCGATAGTTGCTAAAAATCTCTCTTCTTCAAGCTTGATCTGCTCTTTTACAGCCGCTTTTTTCTCGTTTAGATAGGTGTAGTGTCCGCCCATAAGCTCACAAACTTTATCGACAAGCTTATACATAAACGGCTCTTTTATGCCTAGCAGGTATCCATGGCGGATCGCACGGCGCAAGATACGGCGAAGCACGTAGCCACGGCCTTCTTTGTCAAATGTCGTACCCTGAGCTAGCAAAAATGTGACCGAGCGGATGTGATCGCTTATGACACGGTAACTAGCGCCACTTTCATAGACATAAGGCTTGCCGCAAAGCTTTGCTACTTCGTTGATTAATGGCATAAAAAGAGAGCTATCATAGTTGCTAAATTTACCCTGTAAAATAGCTGTAACGCGCTCAAGCCCCATGCCTGTATCGATGCTTGGCTTTGGTAGCGGGCTTAGTTTGCCGTCCGCGCTTCTTTCATACTGCATGAAAACAAGGTTCCAGATCTCTAAAAATCTATCACCATCGCCGCCCATGTAGTCTTCAGGTGTATTAAAATGCTCAGCGCCTTGATCGTAAAAAATTTCACTGCAAGGGCCGCATGGTCCAGTATCGCCCAT
>CAUUIN010000047.1:0-13685 GCA_963545295.1 uncultured Campylobacter sp.
GCAAAAATATAAAGGAAAAAGAATGAGCGAAGAGATGAAGTATGGCGAGAAAATTTTGAAAGAATTTGACGTAGAGAGTGACCTTGAGGTCTGGGAAAATAAGCAAACAAGGGACTATGTCATAAAGATCACTCTGCCTGAGTTTTGCTGTCTTTGCCCTCGCTCTGGTTATCCTGACTTTGCGACTATATACCTTGAATACATACCAAATAAGCTTGTTGTTGAGCTAAAAGCGATAAAGCTTTATATAAATAGCTTTATGAACCGCAACATCAGCCACGAAGATAGTATAAATGAAATTTACTCTGTTTTAGAGAAAAAACTTGAGCCAAAATTTATGAAGATAGTTGGCGACTTTAACCCACGTGGAAATGTCCATACAGTTATCGAGATCAGCTCTGATCTAGTCGTAAAAAAGCCAGCTGAAGAGAAAGAATTTACACCAAGAACAAGAGAGAGAAGTAGTTTTGGTGATAAACCACGTGAGAGACGTAGTGCAAGCGATCGTGGCAGTAGCAGAGGCGGCAGAGATGATAAATTTAAAAAAGATGACAAGCCAAGAAAAAGCTCAAACAAAGAGGGCTTTAGAAAGATAAGCTACGCCGATGATAAGAAGCCAAAAGTAGTCAAAAAGGATAAATGATGATAAGTGCTAAGCTTATAGAACATATCTTTAAAGCAGCATCTATATCACGTTGGAACGACTATCCAAAGATGACAAATTTAGTCGAGCTTGACAAGCAGGCTCATAAATTTATCATCGCTTATTTCATAGCAAAACAAGAGCAAAATGCCGATATGAACTACATCATCGAGGCTGGAATTTTTGAGTTTTTAAGCAGGGTTGTAGTCACAGACATACGCCCTGACGTTTTTCATCACATCCAAAAGACGAAAAAAGAGCAGATAAATAGCTGGGTTTTAAGTAACCTTGAGACGCTCATCTCAGATATCGAGGGTGGCGAGTTTTTAGAGAGATTTAAAAACCACTATAAAAATGACAAAACTCACGAAAAAGAGCGCCTTATCCTAAAAGCAGCCAGCTATCTTGCCACGAGGTGGGAATTTTCTATCGTCTATCAAACGAGCCAGTTTTTAAGCGACATCGACGAGCTTAAGGCGAAGGTTGAGGAGGAGATGGAGGATTATTACGAGTTAATTGGCGTTAGAAAGATCGCTATGAACCAAAAGCTAGCCCGCCTTGTTGATCTAAGCGGCAGGCTAAGGTTTCAAAAACGCTGGGCACAAACGCCTCGCATCCCTGAAACTGCAGTCTTAGGACATATGTTAGTTGTTGCTATACTTAGCTATTTTTACTCACTAAAGGCAAAAGCTTGTAAAAAACGCCTAGAAAATAACTTCTTTTGCGCACTATTTCACGACCTGCCAGAGAGCCTCACGCGTGACATCATCAGCCCTGTAAAGTATGGCGTAAAGGGGTTAAATGAGATCATAAGCGAGTATGAGATGAGGCTTATTGATGAGAGGATTTTGCCATTTGTACCTGAAAAGATCAAAGATGAGTTTAGCTACATCCTTGGTATCAGAAAAGATGGTGAGAAATTTATCAAAGATGAGTTTGAAAATAGAACTTACGAGCGCAAGATCATCTGCCACGAAGGGACTATGGAGAATGTAAATGAGGATAAATTTAACCCGATCGATGGCAAAGCGCTAAAATACTGCGACAAGCTCTCAGCCTACATCGAAGCTGGAATTTCTATAAGCTACGGCGTCAAGTCAAAAGAGCTAACTGATGGTTTTAACAATATGTATAAATTTTTTAGCGAAAAACCTAAGATCGATGGAGTGGATTTTTTAGAAATTTGCGATGATTTTAATGAGCATTTTGGTTTAGAAAGACCCCCTCTCAGATGACTGCGGCACACACTTAATACAAGTGCTCTGCTGTGTTCCCACCCTGAAGCGGTGCTCATAAAAAGCATTGCACAGGTCTAAGAAGGAGCTTCGCAATCATACAAAAACTATACTTAAATTTAGTTTTATAGTTACATTTTTAAAAATTTAGCTTTAAAAGTATATAATCTCACATAAATTTTACCAAAAGTAGGGCAATGTCAGGAAAGATCAAACTTCGTTTTTTATCGGCCTTTAGAGATTTTTTTGTCTATCATCACAAGTCTTTAGAGTTTCGTGCCAAAATTTTTGCTGCTATTATCTCGGCTAAATTTGACCCAGATGAAGATGATTTTTACATTTTAAACGACATCGTAAGTGAAATTTATGAAAACGATCAGACTAGAAAAGACTTCTTAATCCAAACCGTTAGAGAGTATGTCGCAAGGGTTAAGAGAAACGATAGGATCACGCTTGACACGCTTCTTTTAAGCATAGATAAAGATATGAAAGATCACAAAAGATACGCTAAAAAGATAGACTTTTCGCACCTTCGCCGCTTGATGAGTGGCTGCGAGGAGGAAATTTTAGTGCAGCAAAGAGTCTATGAGTTTTTGATAAACGAAGTCAAACTCTACTCGCAAAGTGCTTAAATTTCATCCTAAATTTAATTAAAAATTTTCTCGTTTTAGACCTAGATTTTCTCCATTTATCTCGCTAACTTAGGTGGTTTATGACTAAAAATTCTTCATCAGCTAAATTTACATTGATAAAGGTACATTATTTCGTGATGAAGCGACTGAAGCTTTATATTTATACTTATAAATTTTTAAAAAGCAGGATTTTGCAAATATAAAAAAAGCGCATAGAAATTAGTCCGCTTGTGATGAGTAGCACTGGACTTTCTTGGTGGTGCTTGCTACCTAGCAAAGGGCAAGAGATAGGGCTTTTAAAAGTATATTTATAGGTTATAAAAGAGATTATCGGCATAAAACTAGGCAAAAACCGCCTACTTTGATACGGGGCAAAGTAAATTTAAGCTGCTTTTTGCACGGCAGCTGAGTGGGTTATGATGTCGTGTAAATTTAGCTTGTCTTTTCTAAAAAAACAAAGGCAAAGTCCGATGATGCTAAAGCCAGCAAATGCGAAGCAAATTTGGCGCAAGATCGCGTGAAAAAGGCTTAGTTTTTTGCCAGTTTGTAAATTTATGAGATAAATTTCTTGCGCTTTATATCCTGGAGTTTGTGCCTTTATGCTAAAAAAAAGGCACATTATAAATGAGATGAGGCTATTTACGCCAAAGATCGCAAGCTGGTTGTGCAAAAACGCCTCTTTGCCGCCAAGCAAAAGGTAAGTCGTGGCGTAAAATATCGGCATACCGATGATGAAAAGATCGATTATAGAGGCCTTTACTCTAGCCCAGATTGGTGCGATTTTTGCCTTTTGTTTTGCCAAGTCACTTTCCTGTATTCATAAAAATTCGGCTAAATTTCTCCCAGTCGTATAGGTAGACAAGGCAGTCGATCGCCTCGCAGCTCTCATCGTAAAGATCGCCGTCCTCGCCGTTTTTTTGCATGATAGGCAGCACGCCTGATCCTCGCGAGACCTCACACCAATAATCATAAAAATCAAGCTTTTTGATATTGCTCTCTAGCACGCCAAAGATACCTAAAAACTGATAGACGCTAAGGTCAAAAAAACTTTTCTTGTCAGTCTTTTGCAGACGTTTTATACTATTTGAATGCATCAAACTAGCTCAACGCCCTTGCCGCTTACAACTTCGCCGATCACGTAGCCATCGCTATTTGCTAAAACGGCATCAACGTTTTCTTTAGGCACAAC
The DNA here is from genome assembly GCA_963545295.1 of uncultured Campylobacter sp. Classification (GTDB taxonomy): domain Bacteria; phylum Campylobacterota; class Campylobacteria; order Campylobacterales; family Campylobacteraceae; genus Campylobacter_A. The sequence continues at coordinate 3,700 of CAUUIN010000047.1, forward strand.
AAGGATCATGCCAACGCCCATATTAAATGTCCTCATCATCTCGCTATCTTCTACTTTTTGAGCTAAGATTTTAAAAATTTCAGGCGTTTTTACAGCGCTTTTTTGCACCTTCGCACCAAGTCCAGCAGGGAAGACGCGAGGCAAGTTTTCAACTATGCCGCCACCCGTTATATGCGCCATCGCTGTGATCTTATCTTTTAAGTTTAAAAAGTCGCTCACGTAAATTCTAGTTGGCTCAAGAAGCACGTCTATGAGCGCTCTATCGCCCACTTTTTCATCAAATTTTAGCCCAAGCTCGCTTACCACTTTTCTTGCTAGTGAAAAGCCGTTTGAGTGCAGGCCACTGCTTGGAAGTGCGACTAAAACGTCACCAGATTTTACAAATTTACTCCTATCGATCTCGTCAGCTTCAGCGATACCCACGGCAAATCCAGCAAGGTCAAAGTCGCCCTTTTCATACATCGAGGGCATCTCGGCTGTCTCACCGCCGATCAGCGCGCACTGAGCCTTTTTGCAGCCATTTGCGATGCTTTTTACCACCTCTTTGGCGCTTTCTATCTCAAGCTTTGCAGTGGCGTAGTAGTCGAGAAAAAAGAGTGGTGTGGCGAAGTTGCAGATGAGATCATTTACGCACATAGCGACTAGATCCTCGCCCACGCCGTCAAATTTCTTTGCATCTATTGCTAGGCGAAGCTTCGTGCCAACGCCGTCGGTCGCGCCTAAAATGGCTGGATTTTTATATCCGCTTGGCAGTCTAACCGCACCTGAAAATGATCCGATGCCGCCTATGACATTTGGTGTTTGCGTAGATTTTACGAAAGGCTTGATCGCCTCAACAAAGCTATTTCCAGCATCTATATCAACTCCGGCATCTTTATAACTTATCATTTTCGCCCTTTTGGTTATTTTTTAAAACTTTAGCCAAAAGTTGCTAAAATTGTTATCAATTTTCAAAAATGGAGCAAGTTTGCAGAAATTTCCAAACGCCTACGTCATCACAGGCTCGATCGCTAGCGGTAAAAGCACGGTTGTAAATTTACTAAAAGAGCGAGGATTTAGCGTGATTGATGCGGACGTGATCGCTCACGAGCAGCTTGAAATTTGTAAATGTGAGATAGTGGAATTTTTTGGAGAGCAAATTTTAGATGAGGCTGGCAAGATAGATCGCAAAAAACTGGGCGCTATCGTCTTTAATGAGCCAAAAAAACTTAAAAATTTAGAGCAAATTTTGCATCCAAAGATAAAGGCTGAAATTTTATCAAAGGCCTCGCAGCTTGAGAGCTTGGGGCGGATTTATTTTGTCGATATCCCTTTATTTTTTGAAAAAAAGGAGCGTTACGCTGAGTTTAAAAATGTAGCTGTGATCTACGCGCCAAAAGAGCTTTTGCTAAGCCGTCTAATGAGCCGAAACGCTCTAAATTTAAATGAGGCAAAGGCTAGAGTAAAGCTTCAGATGGATATAGAGCAAAAGAGAGAAATGGCAAAATTTGTTATCGATAATAGCGGCGACAGGGAGAATTTAGAGCTGGAGCTAGAGAAATTTCTAAAGCAAATTTGCGCTATTTCTTGATAAATTTACTAGCAAATTTATATGTATAAGCGACCTCTTTGTTTCGCAAATCCCAGCTTGTTAGCTCGGCTTTTACTAAATTTGGAAATTTCTTGCTTATGTCCTTTAAAGCATTGCCAACCGACTTTCTAAGATACTCACTCGCATCATCTTTTAGACTGGCTAGCCGCGAAATGGCCTCATCTGGGTTATCTTTAAAATATGGCCTACTAGTCCAAATTCTTAAGCCCTCACTTACGGCTCTTTTTGCATTTGCGTTGCCGTTTTTTAGCCACTCATCAATGGTTAAAAGCGCCCGCTCGTAGCCAACTTTCTTACAAAACTCATCAAACGCCTTTGCCAAAATTTCTTGAACTCGCCAGTTTTCATCCTTTGAAACTTCATCCCTCATAAATGCCAAAATTTCTTCGTCATCTGATAGGTGTCCAAAGAGAAAGACGGCGTACATTCTGAGCTGATAAATCTCTGAGTTGTAGGCTAAAAATGCGAGCTTTTTACAATACTCGCTGCCATTTGCTTTGTAGTCAGCCAAGGCCCTACTTTCTTGCTCTTTAAAGCCATTTTCTATTAAAGAAAACTCTTTTTCTAAATTTAAGATGTAGCTCTTCAAAGTGGATCCTTTAAATTTATTAATAACTCTTACCCAAATTTTAGTAAAATCACTCAAAAAATAAAAGGATAGCTCATGCAAGTCTCAAAGTACAACGCTAGCGGCAATGATTTTGTCATATTTCACACATTTTTAAGCAAAGATAGAAGCGAGCTAGCAAGGCAAATTTGTAGCCGAACAAACGGCGTGGGAGCTGACGGGCTCATCGTGCTTTTGCCTTATGAAAGGGGCGTGAAATGGGAGTTTTACAACAGCGACGGAAGCTACGCTGCGATGTGTGGCAACGGTTCGCGCGCGGCTGCTAGATATGCCTATCTAAACGGCCTTGTAAATTCAAGCGAATTTACCTTGCTAACAGGTAGCGGCGAGGTGATGGCAAGCGTTAAAAATGAGTGCGTCGAGGTCGTGCTAACAAGTCCAAAAATTTTAAGCGAACCGCTAAATGAAAACGGTAAAACTTGGTATTTTTACGATACTGGCGTACCTCATCTTGTAAATTTCACACAAAATTTAGAGGAATTTGACGTCAAAGAGTGCAGGGCGCTTCGTCAAAAGTACAATGCAAATGTAAATTTAGCCAAATTTGATGGCGGCGTTTTAAGGGTGAGAACCTATGAAAGGGGCGTGGAGGATGAGACGCTAGCTTGTGGCACTGGCATGGCGGCTTGTTTTTACGGAGCTACTTTAAATTTAAACGCACCGCAAAGCTTAAAAGTCTATCCAAAAAGCGGCGAAGAGCTTGGTCTTAGGTTAGAAAACGCTAAAATTTTATTTAGCGGAGCGGTGAAACACTGCTTTGATACGAGTATCGAAATTTAGCTATTTTGCCTTGAGCGGTTAAATTTGGTCAGTATTTTAGAAAAACGGCTTGCACGCTCTAAATTTAAATTTAGATCAAATTTATGTAAGTGATTTTTTATTAAATTTAGGCTTGATCAAATTTAGTTGGATTTTAGCGGTGATGTCATCTTGTTGCTTACAAGACCTTTTATTAGTTTTTAAATGTTTGATATAAGTTTTTTTCTGCGTATTTGTGGTGCTATGATCAAATTTTACTTTGCCGCTTTCAATATCTTGCACTCTTTTGAGATTAGAATTCTAATAATTTTTGTTGTAAGAAACTCTTGAGATCGCTCTAAAATTTGCTATTTTTGTTGGACTCTAAATCTTTTGAAAAATATTTGAGGATTTCTTTAAAATTTAAAAACTGGCTCTATGTTAATCTTTAAAAATTCTTATCGAAATTTAACGCTTTTTATGTGAGTTGAAGTAAATTTAAAGTGTATAAAAAAGAAGAATCTCCGCCGAAGCGGAGAAAAGGTATTATTTCAAAGCATCTTTTGCTTGCTTTGCAAGTGCCGCAAATGCCTTCGCGTCATTCATAGCTAGATCAGCTAAAATTTTTCTATCAAGTTCGATCTTAGCTTTATTTAAGCCGTTGATAAATCTTGAATAGCTAATGTCGTTTAGTCTGCAAGCTGCGTTGATACGAACGATCCATAAACGTCTGAAATCACGTTTTTTCTGGCGTCTGTCGCGGTATGCGTAAACTAAACTTCTCTCTAGTTGCTCTTTAGCTTTTCTAAAGTGTTTATGTCTAGCACTGAAAAAGCCACGTGCTAGCTTTAAAACTTTCTTATGGCGTCTTCTTCTAACTACGCCTGTTTTTACTCTTGCCATATTTATCCTTTTACAAATTGGCGCTCACGAAGTGAGTCTTGCCCCTAAATTTGGGGGAGTTTGAATGACTTTTTGTCAAAAACTTAAATCTACGCTGCTTATACGCCGAGCATTTTGCGAACGGCTGGGACATTTGTGCTATCCACGTATTGTGGGCGACGCAAATCTCTCATACGCTTACTAGGTTTTTTTGTTAAGATATGGCTTCTAAAAGCAGAGCCTCTTTTTATCTTATTTTTACCTACTTTAAAGCGCTTAGCAGCACCGCGAACGGTTTTCATCTTTGGCATGCTAATCCTTTTTGAAATTTTATACGCAAGTGCGTAAGATTTGGATTATAGCGAAAAATCCTTTAGAAAATTTAAATTTCACTTAGACAAAATTTGCAATAAATTTACATTTAACTTAAAAAAGTTTTAAAAATCAGAACTAAATTATTAAATTTGGCATATAATTACAAAAGGAAATTTTATTTTACTAAAGGAGTAAAAATGAAAGGGAAAATTCTTGCATCAATCGTCGCTATGAGCGCTATTTTAGGCACAAGTAGCTTGGCATGCACTACCATTTTAGTAGGAGATAAAGCTTCAAATGATGGCTCTATGCTAGTGGCTAGAAGCGCTGATAGCAAGGCCATAAAGGCACAGGTCTTTTTGATACATCCAGCTACGAAAAACCAAACTGGCATGCACAGCTCAAAGGCTCATGACGGCGCAAATGACTTTACATATCCGCTCCCAAAAGATGGCATGAGATACACAACTATCGCAAATTCGCACACAAAACTTCACGGAGCAGTCGGCTACAACGAGGCTGGCGTTGGACTAAGCGGCACTGAGACCATTTATGCAAAAGATGAGCTTTTAAAGATCGATCCATATAACGAAGAGACCGGCATCACAGAAGATGACATCCCAGACGTGCTTTTGCCGCGTATGAAGAGCGCAAAAGAGGGCGTTAAGCTTCTTGGCGAGATAGTAGAGACAAAGGGCGCAGGAGAGGGCTTTGGCGTGGTATTTATCGATGCAAACGAGCTTTGGTACTTTGAAACAGGCACAGGCCACAAATGGATAGCTACAAAGATCCCACAAGATGAGTATTTCGTCACTGCAAACCAAGGCAGACTTCAAAACTATAAAGAGAACGACCCAAATTTCATGGGCGCAAAGGATGTGATCAAATTTGCGATCGACAACAAGACTTATGACCCTGCAAAAGACGGCGAATTTAACTTCACAAAGGCCTATACAAGGGACGATGAGAGAGATGTGACCTATAACTATCCACGTGTTTGCTGGGTGCAAGCTATGTTTAATCCGAGCTTAAAACAAGACTTTGCCGATGGTCAAAAATTCCCAGTATTTTTAAAACCAGAGAAAAAACTAAGTGTTGAAGATCTAAAAGCAGCGATGAGAGCGCACTACGACGGAACACCATTTGATAACTACGCTAGCAAAGACGAAGATAAGAAAAACATCTACCGCGCTATAAGCGTCTTTAGAACATATGAGTCTCACATCATGCAGGTGCGTCCGTGGCTACCAAAAGAGATCGGCCGTGTGACTTATGTCGCTCTTGGCATGGCTGATCTTAGCGTTTATTTGCCGTATTACGAGGGACTTGATGGCTTTATAAAAGGCTATTCTGACGGCTCATATGATGCTGATGACACTTCGATATACTGGGTTTATAGAAAGCTTCAAACTCTTGTAATGACTGACTATGAGAAGTATTCGCCAGTGGTTAAAGAGGCCTACGCTAAATTTGAAAAAGAGTTGGCGGTAAAACAGGCTAAATTTGAAGATGAGTATGTCAAGCTTTATAAAAAAGATAAGAAAAAGGCCGAAAAACTCTTAAATGACTTTAGCTTAAAAACTATGCAAGAGGCAAAAGATCTGACTGGGGAGCTTACAAACAAGGTCTTTACGATGCTTACAGCCGATATGGACGCTAAGCTAAAATCCCTAAATAAAGGCAAAAAAGACTAAAAGTTTTGGGCGTGAAATTTAGTAGCGCCCAAATTTAAACAAAAATTTGGCAAAGAGCGTTTATAATGCGGCAAAAATTCACTACAAAGGAAAACGCTGATGCCTTGTCCCATGCATAAAGCTCGTTAATCTCGGCAAAAAACATATCAGCGATTTTCAAAAAACACGCAAATTTTTAAATAATTTTACATTTTTTCACATTGATATAAATCCATTTTTGCTAGCAGGTCCGCTGCATTGTAACTGCATTTTTAAAAATAAAACAAAGCAGTGTTTGAAATTTGGCAAGGATCTTTTTAGTAGGGTTTTTTATAAATTTTATTTTAGTTTGAGAAGAAGTGGCTGTCATCCACCGCGTATGGTGTGACCCAGACTTGTGCGCAGCGCAACAACATTGAACGTGCTGGGGGTTTGGGTCGTAGGGATAAGGGGGCGGTTTCGTAATTCTAGCCCCCTTGTACCTACATAAAAATATTTAAAGTTGCTGTGCTTTGCGCAGTTTTTAGTATAAATTTAAAAAGGATAAAAATGATAAAAAGTTATGTTTTAGGATTTCCTAGAATCGGAGAAAAAAGAGAGTTAAAGCGTGCATTAGAGGGCTTTTGGAGTGGCAAAGAGGGTTTTAGCGAGCAAAATTTGCAAGATACAGCAAAGACACTTCGCCAAAGACATTGGAAATATCAACAAGACGCTGGCATTTCGGCTATTAGCGTAAATGATTTTTCATTTTATGATCTAATGCTTGATAACATCATCGCTTTTGGTGCGACACCTCCAAGATTTGCAAATTTAAGCGGCTTGGAGCAATATTTTGCATGCGCTCGTGGCAACAAAAATGGCGTTGCGATGGAGATGACGAAGTGGTTTAACACAAACTACCACTACATCGTGCCTGAGCTTAGCAGCGAGAGTAAATTTAGCCTAAAAGCAGAGAAAATTTTGGCTGAATACAAAGAGGCGAAGGCTTGCGGCGTAAAAGGCAAGGTAAATTTGATCGGCCCTATCACATTTTTGGCACTTTCAAAGACGACTGACGGCAGCTGCCCATTTAAGCACCTTGACGCACTTGTAGGCGAGTACAAAAAACTACTTGAGCAAATTTCTAAGCTCGATGATGAAATTTTAGTGCAGTTTGACGAGCCGATCTTTGTGACTGATAAAAATGAAAGCGATCTTTTGCCGCTTATCACAAAGGTTTATAATGAGCTAACAAGCGTTGCAAACAACGTTAAAATCGTATTTGCGACATATTTTGAGCATGCGATCAAGGCAGTTAGCGAAGTGGCTAAAACTAAAATTTACGGCATCGTGCTTGACTTCATCCACGGCAAGAGAAATTTCGAAGCACTTGAGACTATCAAAAATAGCCATTTGACGCTATTTGCTGGCGTGATCGACGGCAGAAATATCTGGAAAAGCAACATCGATGAAAAAGTAAAACTTGTTCGTGAAATTTCAGAAAAAATAGGCGGAAAAGACTTTTACATCGGCACTTCATGCTCACTTCTACACGTGCCATACACTCTAAAATATGAAGAGAATTTAAACCCTGAGATCAAAAGCTGGCTAAGCTTTGCGGTTGAGAAGCTTGATGAGATCAAGATCATCACAAAACTAGCAAATGGCGAGAAGCTTGATGAGAGTGAAACAAAAATTTACGAAGAGAACAAAAATGCAGTTAAAACCCGCGCTACTTCAAAGCTTATCCACTCTGAAAGTGTCCAAAAGCGCGTTAAAAATTTAAGCAAATTTGAGCGTGATGAGAAATTTGAAGATCGCATCAAAATTCAGCGTGAAACGCTAAAATACGGCATCTTGCCTACAACAACGATAGGTAGCTTCCCTCAAACTGTTGATCTTCGTGTGCTTCGCCAAAATTTCAAAAAAGGCGAGATCGACGCGGCTGCTTATGAAGCAGGTATCAAAAAATATATTGATCATTGCGTGAAATTTCAAGAAGATATCGGCCTAGACGTGCTAGTGCATGGCGAGCCAGAGAGAAACGACATGGTCGAGTACTTTGGCGAGCAGATCAGTGGATACGCATTTAGCCAAAATGGCTGGGTACAAAGCTACGGCAGCCGCTGCGTCAAGCCGCCACTTCTCTTTGGTGACGTAAGCCGCCCAGAGCCGATGACAGTAAAATGGATGAAATACGCTCAAAGCATCACAAAACACGTAATGAAGGGCATGCTAACAGGACCTGTAACGATGCTAAACTGGAGCTTTGTGCGTGATGACTTGCCAAGAAGCGAGGTGGCAAAACAGCTTGCACTTTGTATCTATGACGAGATCGCAGACCTTCAAAATGCGGGTATCAGAGTGATCCAAGTCGATGAGGCGGCATTTAAAGAGGGCTACCCGCTAAGAGCTGAAAACATCCCTGCTTATGAGAAATTTGCGGTTGATTGCTTCAAGCTTTCAGTAAGCTCAGCTGAACCTAAAACTCAGATCCACACGCATATGTGCTACTCTGAATTTAACGATATCATCAAGACCATCGAAGCTATGGATGCTGATGTCATCAGTATCGAGACTGCAAGAAGCGGCAACGAGCTACTTAAAATATTTAAAGCTGTTGGCTACAAACAAGAGGTCGGACCGGGCGTTTACGACATCCACAGCCCACGTGTGCCAAGCATCGATGAGATCGTCACTCAGATCAAAGCTCTGCTTGAAGTCTTGCCAAAAGAGCAACTCTGGATCAACCCTGACTGCGGCCTAAAAACCAGAAAATGGGAAGAGGTCGAGCCAAGCCTTAAAAACATGGTAGAAGCCGTCAAGATCGTAAGAGGTCTATAAATTTTAATTAAAAAGGATTTGAAAAATGAAAAGGTTTTTTCTATTTGTAATATTAGTTATATTTGCGTCCGGATGTAGTTCTGGACGCCACTCTATACCACTCAACAAAGGTGCGTACAAGCAAACAAATATCTATAGCATCAGCGAGACTTTAAATTTAGAAGCTGCCAAAAAAGAGCTAGCAGGATTTGAAAATGTGAGGCTTGAATTTGGCTCAAACGACCAAAATAAAAGCATCATAAAGGCGAATGTAAAGGTTCAAAGATTTATCACTGATAGCGGAGATATAAAGGGCTATTGCCAAGAGGCTTTTGTCGCCGTCATAAAAAGATATATGATAGCTGCTAAAAAGCAAAATGCCGACGTGGCAAATATCGTAAGCTTTTGGCGAGCCGACGCGAAATACCTAAAAGACGAGTTTGTCTGCATGTCGTCAAGAAATTCTGTTGGTGTGGTGATGAGGGCTGATCTAGTTCAAAAGTGAGAAAATGCTAAAAGAAAAAATTTTAAACAAAGAAAAAGGGCTCGTGCTATATGGCCTCACGCCGCCAAAGGCTGAATTTGACGAGGCAAAGCTTAAAGAGATCGCTGCAAAATGGGACAAAAGGATCACAGACGTGCAGGCTGATGGCTTGGTGCTTTACGAGATCCAAGATGAAAGTAGCCGTATAAAAAGTGAGCGAACTTTTGAATTTAGCGATACATTAAGCCCTGAAATTTACTACTCAAAATATCTAAATTTAAAGACGCCAAGTATCTTTTATAGGGTCGCGAACAAATATAATGAGAGCGAATTTAGAGCAAATTTAGCCAAAAGTAGCAGCGATATAAATGTCTTTGTCGGTGTTGCTTCTAGCAAGGTAGAGCCTAAAATGAGCCTAGAGCGTGCTTATGAGATCGCTAGAGATGAGTTTAAAGAGCTTGTAGTAGGCGGTGTTTGCATAGCTGAGAGGCACGCTAAAAAGGGCGATGAAGAGCAAAGGATGAGCCAAAAAGCCAAAATGGGGGCGAAATTTTTCATTTCGCAAGCGGTTTTTGATATAAATTTGGCTAAAAATTTACTAACAAGCGTGGCAAAAAGCGGGTTAAATTTACCTATTATTTTGACATTTACGACTTGTGGCACGCCAAAAACGCTAGAATTTATCAAGTGGCTTGGCATAAGCGTTGATGAAAAGAGCGAAAAAAGGATGCTTGAGAGTGATGATTTTTTAGCTATGGCATCACAAATTTGCCTTGAAAATTTCGCAGAGCTTTATGAATTTGCTAAAAAGCTTGGCATAAACGTTGGTGTAAATGTCGAGAGCGTCATGGCAAAACGCGCCGAGATCGAAGC
>CAUUIN010000048.1:0-13470 GCA_963545295.1 uncultured Campylobacter sp.
ATAAATTTTTTCATTTTACATACTCCATCGGAGTGTAAATTTTCACGCCTTCGCTGTGGTCATCTTGCGCTACTTGTACGATCACTTTAGCGATATCAGCCGCCTTCATCGGACGATACTCGTCAAAAAAGCCTTTTGGGATAAATTTAAACGCCTTTATCGCTAGATACTCGCCAAGTCTAAATTCCTTTCTCTCAGCTTCAATAAGCGGTAGCCTAGCGATATGAAATGAGCTATAGCCAAGCTCTTTTATCTTTGCTTCTGCCTGACCTTTTGCCTTTAGGTAAAACGAGCCTGACTTTCTGTTTGCGCCTGCAGCTGAGAGCAAGACAAAGCGTTTTGCCCCGCACTCTAGGCCAAATTTGGCAAAATTTAGCGGATAGGTCACATCGACTTTATAAAACTGCTCTTTGTGCTTTGCTGCCTTCATCGTAGTGCCAAGCGCGCAAAATAGCTCATCAGCGATAAATGGCACCTCATCTTTAAAATCATCAAAATTTACTATCTTTACTTCAAGCTTTTCATGAGTAAATTCTAGCTCACTTCTAACAAGAGCGATGACCTTGCTATAGTGCTCGCTCTCGCATAGAATTTTTAAAATTTCATTTCCAACAACACCGGTAGCTCCTGCTATAAGGGCGACTTTTTTCATGTTTATCCTTTGTCAATTTTGGATAAATTCTATCTCGCTAAGGCAAAAATTTCGCTTATGGCCTCTTTTGTATAAATTTGCTCCAAGCCCCTGCCCTTGGCGTAGTCATAAACTAGTGCCATGATCTCGTCTAAATTTGACTCATCGACGCCGATCTCTATAAGGCTTGTTGGCGTGCCGATCTTAGCAAACCACTCTTTTAGCTTCTCTATGGCTGCGTCTGCGTCATCTGTGCCAAAAATTTCTTTGCCAAAGCGCTTAAATGCCTTTAAATTTCTACTCTTATACCACTTCATCCAAGCTGGCATAACCACACTTAGCCCAGCTCCATGCGCGCAGTCCACGACTGCACCTATGGCATGCTCGATCATATGATTTGGATATGAGTAGCCAGCCGTGCCAACGTAAGTTAAACCATTTAGCGCCATCGTCGCAGCCCAAGCAAACTCGCCTCTAGCGTCATAGTTTTCAGGCTCTTTTAGTAAAATTTCAGTCGTTTTCATGACGGTTTTGATGTTTGCTTCGATATATAAATTTATGATCTCAGGCTGGATACTCGCCGTAAAATAGCCCTCGATGCTGTGAGCGATGATGTCTGAAGCCGAATAGACCAAGTACTCCTTGCTAACGCTTGCTTGAAGAAGTGGGTTTATCACCGAGACTTTTGGGTAAAGACAAGCGCCATGCATGGCAAATTTCTCTTTTGTGGCTTCATTTGTGACGACTGCGCCGCCGTTCATCTCTGAGCCAGTTGCCGCAAGCGTTATGATATCAAAGATCATAAGTGCTTCTTTTGGGCAATTGCCGGTAAAAAAGTCCCAAACGTCGCCGTTATATTTCACGCCAGCAGCCACAGCCTTTGCAGAGTCTAGCACAGAGCCACCGCCGATGGCTAACACGCTATCAACGCCCTGCTTTTTAGCTAAATCTATAGCCTCATTTACCTTGCTTAGCACTGGGTTTGACTTCACGCCGCCTATCTTGCAAAACTCGATGCCATTTGCGCTTAGGCTCTTTGTGGCAACGTCAAAAAGTCCGTTTTTCATGATCCTATCGCTGCCGTAGATGATGAGTGTCTTTTTTACGCCAAATTCTTTCATATATTTGCCGATGTTTTGCTCTTTGTCTTTGCCAAATTCTATCTTAGTAGGGTTTAAAAAGCTGAAATTTTGCATATTTTTCTCCTTGTTTGTCTTTGTGATTTGGAGTAAATTTTAGTTAAATTTTCTTATTTTTAGCTATTTTTATCAGCACTAAATTTAGAAATTTCGTAGTTTTATAGGTAGTTTAGAGATCACTTTGTCTGGATCGAAGCTGTTTTTTGGCTCGCCTAAGCCGCCAAAATTTTCGCCTGTGTTAAAGAATTTTTGTAAGAAATAATCCCCTCTATATCCAAGCTCGTAAAGTAGCTCAGACATCTCAGAGATATCCTTTTCGCTTAGCAAGTCCGCATGCACGGTCGTTCTAACTTCAAATTTAAAATTTATCTCTATGAGATATTTTAACGTGGCGGCAAATTCTTCATATAAATTTGAGCCAGTGATGCCTATAAATTTCTCTTTTGGAGCTTTAAAATCAAGTGCGATGTAGTCGATGAGCCCTTCATCTATCGCCTCTTTTAAGACGTCACGATACGAGCCGTTAGTATCGACCTTTAAGCTAAAGCCTCGTGCCTTGACCTCGCGTGCTAGCCTCATAAACAGGGGATTTGCCGTGCATTCGCCACCGCTAAAGACTATGCCATTTAGCTTGCCGATCCTGCGGTCTAAAAAGTCACAAACTTCACTAAAGCTTATAGTGCCATTTGACCTTACGACCTCGACGTTGTAGCAGTATCCACAGCGCATATTACACCCTGCAAACCAAATGACAGCAGCCACTTTGTCTGGATAGTCAAGCGTCGTAAATGGCGTTATACTAAAGACTCTTTGCAAGCTTTTGACCTCTTTTTTAAATCCAAAGGCACAAGGGCGTACCTTTGGCTTGCATTTTAGTTTATTTTTTTAAATTTATTCTTGTTTTTAGGCAAGAAATTTATCTCTTGCAGCAACTTGCGTATTCGTCAAATTTAACGCGCTCTTTGTGCTCGCCTTTTTTGCCAAGGTTAAAGCTCTCAACAGGTCTATGATAGCCCATAACACGAGTATAGACTACGCATCTTGTGCGTTTGTCTTGCACTTTTTCTAAAATTTCTTTTTCAGTCATATCCTCTCCTTATTTGGATTTTTTCTTTTCATTTTCTATAAGCTCTGCATCACAAAGTGGGCAAAACTCATGCTCGCCAGCTATATATCCGTGCTTTGCGCAGACGCTAAAGACTGGCGTTATCGTGATGTATGGGAGTTTGTAGTTTGAGATTATACTCTTTACAAGCTCTTTGCAAGCTTTAGCCGAGCTTATACGCTCTTTCATATATAGGTGAAAGACGGTGCCACCAGTGTATGCGCTTTGAAGCTCATCTTGCAAGTCAAGCGCTTCGTAAGCGTCGTCTGTAAAATTTGCAGGTAGTTGGGTTGAGTTTGTGTAGTAGATATTATCCCCCTCGCCTGCTTGGATGATGTCTGGGTAGCGCTTCTTGTCCTCTTTGGCAAAGCGGTACGTAGTGCCTTCAGCTGGTGTTGCCTCAAGGTTGTATAAATTTCCACTTTCTTCTTGAAATGTCCTTATCTTATCACGTAAAAATCCAACCATCTCAAGGGCAAATTCTCGTCCAAATTTAGTTGAAATGTTCTCTTTATCATCGGTGAAATTTCTAAGTAGCTCATTCATGCCATTTATGCCGATCGTGCTAAAGTGGTTGTTAAAGTGCTTTAGATACCTAGCCGTGTAAGGATAAAGCCCTCTATCATACATCTCTTGGATAAATTTACGCTTTTTCTCTAGGGTTGATTTGGCTAGTTCTAAAAGGTAGCTTAGCCTGTTGTAAAGTGCAACCTTATCGCCTTTGTAGTTGTATCCTAGGCGGGCTAAATTTATAGTGACGACGCCGATCGAGCCAGTCATCTCAGCACTTCCAAAAAGACCACCACCACGCTTTAAAAGCTCTCTTAGATCAAGCTGCAAGCGGCAGCACATAGAGCGCACGTGACCTGGTTTGTAGGCGTTTTCGTTTTCTATTTTGTTGCCATTTTCATCATAAGTGTATTGTGAGCCGATGAAATTTTGAAAGTAGCTTGAGCCCATTTTGGCGGTATTTTCAAAAAGAACATCCGCTACTTCGCTATCCCAGTTAAAATCCTCTGTGATATTTACTGTTGGTATCGGAAATGTAAAAGGCTGTGAGCACTTGTCGCCAGCTGTTAAAACCTCGTAAAATGCCTTATCTATGCGTGCCATCTCAGGCTCGAAGTCCTTGTAGGTCATATCGATCAAATTTTTCCTGCCACGCTCGTTGGCTTTTTTCAAAATTTTCTCATCTTTTACATTTGTAAAGAGGTGTATATCATCACTTGTTGGGATCTGATCTCTTAGGTCGCTTGGGCAGGTGATGTCGATCGTTACGTTTGTAAAAGGACTTTGTCCCCAGCGTGCAGGGACATTTAGGTTAAATATAAAGCTTGTTATCGCTTTTTTGATCTCGGCGTCACTTAGATCGTCTTTAAAAACATAAGGCGCAAGATAGGTGTCAAAGCTAGAAAACGCTTGTGCGCCCGCCCACTCGCTTTGCAAAATGCCTAAGAAATTTGCCATCTGATAGAGTGCTTCTCTAAAGTGCTTTGGTGCTCTGCTCTCGACCCTGCCACGAACGCCGTTAAAGCCCTCGTTTAGCAAAGCCCTTAGGCTCCAGCCAGCACAATACCCTGTAAGGCAGTCAAGGTCATGGATGTGATAGTCGCCATTTCTGTGAGCTAGACCCTCTTCTTTGTTATAAACAGCGTCTAGCCAGTAGTTTGCGATCACTTTACCAGCGGTGTTGTTGATGAGGCCTGCGTTTGAGTAGCTGGTGTTTGAATTTGCTGAAATTCTCCAGTCGGTGCCGTTTATGTACTCATTTATCGTTTGGGTTGAGTTTATATAGGTCGTATCTTCGTTTAGGCCTAAAATTTGCTCGCGCTGAAGCTTGTGCGTGTGGCGGTAGAGCATAAAGCTCTTTAAAACTTCAAAATGTCCGCCGTCAAATAGCTCTTTTTCTATCGCATCTTGGATGTCTTCGACTGTTATCGCACTTGATTTTTGAAAGATGTCTTGGACTACATTTGTAAAAACTTGCTCGTCATAAGCCTTATTTTCGCTGGCAAATGCCTTTTTTATCGCATCTACTATCTTGTATGCTACAAATTCTTGCCTTGTGCCATCTCGTTTTAAAATTTCACGCATCACTTGCTCTTTTCTGATTATTTCTTTGATATGGAGTTTAAAAGTATAGGACAAGAAAGCTTAAAAGATAGATAACTATTTTCTTTTGTTTAATAATATTTATCAAAAAATATAAAATTTTGAGAAGTTTTCTTAAATATTATTTTATATTTTTATAGGTATTTTAAAATAAAATTTGACTATTTTACTTAAATAATTATTTTAATTTTAGTTTTTAAAATTATTTAATATAAAGTACAAGAAGTTTTAAGAAACAATTAATAAATAAAGATATAACATAACGTTAATTTTAATTATCTAAAAAGGAATTTAAAATGAGGAAACAAACAATAGGATGGTTTGTATGCAAATTTAGCATAACGCTACTAGCATTATTTATACTTCAAGGCTGTGGCTATAATATCCAAATAGCTCCAAATGTAACAAAAACTACTCAAGACTATAAATTTATTGCAAAACCAGAAAATACAAAAGAATACATGATCAAATACTTGCCTGCAAATATTACCGCTGGTGAATCAGAACTCAACATAAATTACAATTTTATTTATAATGATCAAGAAAGTGGCACGAAATTTGATGGCATAAATATATTTAATCCATTGATACTTTTTGGCTTTCCAATGAGTAGTGACAAATTTAACATGATTGCAAATTTAAGAATTTTTAATGAGCATGGTGAAATTAAATTTAGCTCTGCTTGTCTAAGTAATGTGAGCAGAAATATATTTAAAAATACAAATATGACTGAGCTTAGAAAAAAATGTATAGATGGAATGATGAAAAATTTACAAACACAGATAAATCAATCTTATGAAAAAGGAGATTTCGATGTTTTTAAAAAATAAGTTGGTGCAAATTTGCATTGCACTTTTAATGATGTTTGGCTTTAGTGGATGTGGGGCAAAGGGAGCTAAATTTAGCGGGTTAGAAACACCAAAGCAGGATGAATCTATCCTATATGTGTATAGAGAAAAAGGCTTTGGTGGCAGTGCTATAGCCTACAATATTATGGTTACTACGCAAAATCCTACTCAGACTATAGTAATTGGACCAATGAAAAATGGTGGCTTTTTAAAGACAAATTTAAAAGCAAATGAAGAAGTTGAAGTATGGGCTAAAACTGAAGCGAAGTCCTCTGTTACAATCGAAACAAAACCAAACGAAACATACTGTGTAAAAGCTGATATTGGCATAGGTTTTTTAGTTGGACGACCTCATTTAAAGCAAGTTGATATGCAAACTTGCCAAAAAGAGATAGTAAAGACAAATCACTCAGAGTGATAAATTTAGGTTTTAGATAAATTTAATTTATCTAAAACCTATCAAAATTCTATATAAAATTTAATATATATGCTTCTTAAGAGAGAAATTTATCTCTTAAATTTAACTACTGACAACCCTCGCATTCGATAGAGCGGTCGGCTACGTCGTTTAGCTTTTCGCTGTCTGGGCTTTCAGAGCGTAGATAATAAGTTGATTTTAGTCCAAGCTCCCATGCAAGCGTGTAAATTTCACTTAGATATCCGCCACTTGCCTTATCTAAACTCATAAAAATATTTAGACTTTGACCTTGATCGATCCATTTTTGGCGGATCGCACCTGCTTTTATGAGAATTCTTTGATCAAGCTCGTAAGCTGGCGTGTAAAACTGCCAAGTATCAGGGCTTAAATTTGGCACGACATTTGGGATCATACCGCTTAGGTTGTGCTCAAACCACTTGCGTTTATAGACTGGCTCGATGGTCTGAGTGGTGCCAACAAGGATCGAGATCGAGCTAGTTGGGGCGATCGCCATTAGGTAGCCATTTCTCATGCCGTCACGCTTGACCTTTTCTCTTAGTTTGTCCCAGTCACAGACATTTTCGTCAAACAGCCCGCCTTTGTCGTTTAAAAGAGCCTTTGCGTTCTCGTTTGCAGTGTCTATCGGCATTATGCCTTTGCTCCATTTTGAGCCTTTAAATTTTGGATAGACGCCCTTTTCTACGGCTAAATTTGAGCTAGCATAGATGGCGTTATAGCTTATGTTTTCCATTATGCTATCAATCAGCGCCAAATGCTCATAGCTGCCCCATTTTACGTTTTTCTCAGCTAGCATTTGCGCCTCGCCCATGACGCCAAGGCCGATCGAGCGAGATGATAAGTTTGTGTGTTTTACCTTTTTGTGCGGGTAGAAATTTAGATCGATAACGTTGTCAAGCATCCTAATAGCTATCGGCACGACACGCTCGATTTCTTCTTTGCTGTTTATCTTGCTTAAATTTATACTTGCAAGGTTGCAAACTGCCGTTTTGCCCTCTAAACTCTCTTTTTCGACGATGAAAATTTGCTTGCCTTTTAGGCTATCAAGCGCGCTAAGCTTTTTGGCTTTTTTAGTTATGCCGCTATCGACTGTAACGTCTTCTTCTTCGTCAAATAGCTCCTCGCCGCCGTCTTCATAAGTGATCTTTATCTTGTAGTAGTTTGGCGCTGTGTTTTGGAAAATTTCGGTGCATAAATTTGAGCTTCTGATGATGCCTTCGTGATCGTTTGGATTTGCCTTGTTGGCGTTGTCTTTAAAGCATAAAAATGGCATGCCCGTTTCAAAATAGCTAGTTAAAATTTTCTTCCAAAGCTCTTTTGCAAGGATGGTGTTTTTCTGGATATTTTCGTCGTTTTCATACTCTAAGTATCTCTTCTCAAACGCCTCGCCATAAAGGTCGCAAAGGTCGCTTACTTGAGCTGGGTCAAAAAGGCTCCAGCGGCCATTTTCTTTGACACGCTTCATAAATAGGTCGTTTATCCAAAGCGCAGGGAAAAGCTCGTGTGCGCGGCGCCTCTCCTCGCCTGAGTTTTTACGAAGATCGAGAAAATCGCTCACGTCCATGTGCCAAGGCTCGATATAAACGGCTATCGCGCCCTTTCTAGTGCCTAGCTGATCGACCGCTACTGCGATGTCGTTTGTCACTTTTAAAAATGGTATGATACCGCCAGCTGCGTTTTTGTGTCCGTCAATACTGCCGCCCATCGCACGCACCTTGCTCCAGTCCCAGCCGATACCGCCGCCAAATTTTGAAAGTAGCGCCATCTCTTTGTAGCTATCAAAAATGCCCTCGATATTATCAGGCGTGCTACCTACGTAACAGCTGCTGAGCTGGTGACGTGTAGTCCTTGCGTTTGAGAGCGTTGGGGTAGCTAACATCACTTCAAATTTAGAGATGAGGTCGTAAAATTTCTTTGCCCAGCCTTGGCTATCTAGCTCATTTTGCGCAAGAAACATCGCAATCGCCATAAACATATGCTGTGGTAGCTCGATAGGCATGCCGCTTTTATCTTTGATGAGATAGCGGTCATAAAGCGTCTTGATACCAAGGTATGCAAACTGAAGATCACGCTCAGGCCTAATGTAAGCGTTTAGATCCTCTAAGTCGTACTTCTCTTTTAGCCCAGGGATAATGCGGCCTACCTTTTCGCCCTTTGCAAGGTAGTCTTTTAGGTGGTTGTAGCCATTAAAGCCAGTCACTTTGTGATAAAGGTCAAACAAAAATAGCCTCGCAGCGACAAATGTCCAGTTTGGGCGGTCGATGTCGATCTTATCAACTGCTGTTTTTATAAGAGTTTGCTGAATTTCCTCAGTCGTTATCATATCTCTAAACTGAATTTTCGCGTCTACCTCGAGCTCGCTAAGGCTTACGTTGCTTAGTCCTAGAACCGCTTCATTTGTGTATTTTTTGATCTTGCTGATATCAAGCTCTTCTGTTCTGCCGTTACGTTTTATGACTTTCAAAATATCTCTCCGTTTTAAATTTTAGTTTGGGATTTTATCCAAAAAGAGATAAAAACTCTCTTTGCCAAAATCTATTTCTTAAATATAAAATAAACCGCCAAAATGAGAAAGATAAAACCTATCAAGTGATTTAGCCTAAAGGTCTCATTTTTAAAAACAAGCAGTGTAAAGACGACAAAGACGCTAAGCGTGATCACCTCTTGGATCACTTTTAGCTGCCAGAGGTTAAAAGCACCGCCGTTGCCGCTAAAGCCTATGCGGTTTGCAGGCACTTGCAGGCAGTACTCGAAAAATGCTATCCCCCAGCTTATAAATATAACTGTTAGCAGGCTCATATTTGGCGTGGAAAATTTAAGATGGCCATACCAAGCTAGCGTCATAAAGAGATTTGAAGCAACAAGCAAAAGGATGGTGTAGGTGGCATTTAACATGGGTGTCCTTGTGAGTTTGGGTGGTGTAAATTTGATTAGGTAGGCAAGGAGCTAAATTTGCCCCTTGCGTTTAAATTTATCTGCCAAAAACTCTAGCGAAAATTCTATCTACGTTTTTGGTGTAGTAGTTGTAGTCAAAGCACTCTTTGATCTCATCTTTACTAAGGCTCTTAGTTAGGTCCTCATCGGCTAGTAAATTTTGTAAAAATAGGCTGTGGCCTTGCTCGTCGATCGCCTTTTTGCCCTCTTGCAAGTCTGCCCAGACCTTCATGGCATTGCGCTGAACGATCTTGTAGGCGTCCTCTCTAGAAATTCCACGCTGTGGTAGTTGCAAAAGCACACGCTGTGAAAAGACTAGACCGCCTGTTAAATTTAAATTTTTCATCATATTTTCTGGATATACGACTAAATTTGCTATCAAATTTTTGATACGGACTAGCATAAAATCAGCCGTGATAAACATATCTGGCAGGATAAATCTCTCAACCGAGCTGTGGCTGATGTCGCGCTCGTGCCAAAGTGCGACGTTTTCAAGAGAAGGCGTGACGTATGAGCGTAGCACCCTGCAAAGGCCGGTGATGTTTTCGCTAAGGACTGGATTGCGTTTGTGTGGCATCGCGCTTGAGCCCTTTTGTCCTGGGCTAAAATACTCCTCCGCCTCATAAACCTCGGTCCTTTGGTAGTGTCTAATGGCAACTGCGATCTTCTCGCAAGTAGAAGCTAGAACTGCGATAGCGCTAACCACGTGGGCGTAGCGGTCGCGCTGGATCACTTGATTTGACGCTGGGGCAGCTTTAAGACCAAGCTCCTCGCATGTTAGCTCTTCAAATTCCATCGGAGCATGGGCTAAATTTCCCATAGCGCCTGAAAGCTTGCCGTAGCTTATCGTATCTTTTGCATCTTTGATGAGCTTTAGCGCCCTTGCGATCTCGTCGTACCAGATGGCAAGCACAAGGCCAAAAGTTATAGGCTCGCCGTGGATACCGTGGCTCCTGCCGACCATAAGCGTGTGCTTGTGTTCGTTTGCTCTGTTTTTGACCGCCTGCATAAACTCCTCTACGTCGCTTATGATGAGCTCTAAGCTCTCTTTCATCTGAAGCGCTACGGCCGTGTCGATGCAGTCGCTTGAGGTCATGCCGTAGTGCACGAACCTGCTCTCCTCACCAAGGCTCTCGCTGACGCTTGTTAAAAACGCTATGACGTCGTGCTTTGTCGTCTTTTCTATCTCGTCGATGCGAGCCACTTCAAATTTAGCATTTTTGCAAATTTTCTCGCAGTCGCTGTCGCTTATGAAGCCAAGCTTATTCCAAGCTTTAACCGCAGCTTTTTCTACCTTGAGCCAAGCGTCGTATTTTGCTTGTATGCTCCACTTTTCAGCCATCTCTTTGCGTGAGTATCTTTCGACCATTGTTGAACCTTTTGTATTAGTTTGCTTTTGTCCTGAAAGTATAAATTTGGCTTTTTGGGCCGAAAATCACATCGTGTAATTTTCCTAAATTTAAGTTTTGATTATATAAAATCCGGGCTGAAATGTCGGTTATACGCTTATAAATTTGGGCTTAAGATAGCTCGCTCATTTTTCAAAAGGATCATTTTTGCCCTATGTAAATAAATTTATCGCCACTGCAGATCATCAAAAAGCTTACGAAATTTTACTGCAAAATGGCTTTAACATGAGCCAAACTCAGCGTCTCATCGACAAAGGCAGGCTGATCTGCGAGGGCAGTGTCGTGAGTGAGAAAAATGCTCTTTTGTGCGGCGACGTCTTTTTGATCGGCTATGAGGCCAAGCCAAAGGGGCTAAAACCGATCTTTGAGTGCGAAAGCTTTGCTGTTTTTGACAAGCCAAGTGGCGTGCTAAGCCATCCAAATGGCAGACACTGCGACTACTCGCTAAACGATGAAATTTATACGCTTTTTGGGCGAGATGCGAGCGTGGCGCATAGGCTGGACTTTGAAACAAGCGGTGTGATCGTCGTGGGAAAAGATAGAAATTCTACGATAAAGCTAAAGAAAATTTTTGAAGATAGAGAGGTTTCTAAAAGCTACGTCGCGATGGTGCAAGGCAAGATCGAGCGAGAATTTACGATCGATGCTAAGATGGATCTGGCAAACAACTACGACGATGTGAAGATGCGGATGCAAATTTGTGAAAATGGAAAAAGTGCAGTGACTAGAATTTTGCCGATTAGATATTTTGACGATGTTGATACGACTTTGGTTCGGGCTATCCCGCTCACTGGTAGGCAGCACCAAATTCGCTTGCATTTGTTTCATGTGAAACACAAGATCCTTGGCGAACCACTTTATGGTTTGTCACGTCCGCAGATCGAGAAAATTTTAGATAAAGAGATGAGCGAACGTGAGCGGATAAATTTAACTGGAGCAAAAAGGCTCTTGCTTCACTCAGATGAAATTTCATTTAAATTTGATGAAAATTTTTACAAGATAAAAAGTAAATTTGATGCAGAGAGTGAGTTTTATAAATTTGCTAAAGCGGCTAAAGAAATTTGCTTGTTTTAAATTTGGCTCATCTAAATTTTAAAGCCAAACATATACTTCAAATTTTTTTCTCATCAAATATAATTTTCATAACTCAAAACAAATTTGACCAAAAAAGTGAGTTTTATAAAATTTACTCGTTTTAAATTTTAATTTTTCAAATATAACATTTAAAGTAAAAAATAGAAATTGTAAAAACTGATCAAATTTGCTAGCTTTAAATTTAGCCTATACAAATTTTATTTTTATTAGCAACCATAAATTTTGCTTTTTCTTTAACTCTCTTTTTTCTCTCCAAATATAACTTTTAAAAGTCCCACGATCCCAATCCCAACTACGATGCATATAAAAACTATCTCAGCGATATCAAGAGTCGTCATTTTTTACTCACGTTAGTTTTGTTGTTACCTAGATTTTCTTGTGTTTTGGCTTCGTTTTTATCACTAACGTTAGCTTTAAAATTGGAATTTTCATTGCGCTGTTTTAGCTGTCCGCAAGCCGCACTTATATCAAGGCCTTTACTCTGCCTGATCGTACAAGTGACACCATGATCTCTTAGATACTCTTGAAATTTTAGCATACTAGTAAGCTCTGGTCGTCCAAATTCACTGCCTTCATGCGGGTTAAAGTAGATCAAATTTACCTTTGCCTTGATGCCGTGCAGTAGTTTTACCAGCTTTTTTGCATCACTAACGCTATCGTTTAGGTCTTTGATGACAAGATACTCAAACATCACACGCTTTCGCATATCGATAGGAAATCCCCTAACAGCGTCCATAACAGCCTCGATATTATACGCCTTATTTATCGGCATCAAGCGACTTCTAAGCTCGTTAGTAACAGCGTGTAGCGATATAGCTAGCAAGACTCCAAGATCCATCTCGCCAAGCTTTTTTATCTGACTACCAAGACCGCTAGTCGATACGGTTTGGCGACGTGGCGATATGGCTAGACCCTCATTTAGAGCTAAAATTTTGATCGCTTTGCTAACGTTAGTAAGGTTGTCGAGGGGTTCGCCCATACCCATATAAACAACGTTTATACGTCTCTCGTATGGTATGTTATTCTCTCTTTTTATCCACAAAATTTGTCCTACGATTTCGCCAGCAGTCAAATTTCTAACAAGTCCGCCCTTTGCTGTCAGGCAAAAAGCACAGCCCATTTTGCAGCCAACCTGCGAACTAACACAAACAGTGTAACGAGCATGGCGACTGATCTTACCATCCTCGTCACTGATCTCCTCTTTCATCGGCAACAAGACACTCTCTATCTTTAGCCCATCTTTTAGCTCAAAGAGATATTTGATCGAGCCGTCGCTACTTTGCTCAAATTTCACACATTTTAAAGGATCGAGATAAAATTTCTCAGCTAGATCCTGGCGCATGTCCTTTGGTAAATTTAGCATTTGGCTAAATTTTGTCGCATTTTTTTTGTAAACCCACTCATAAATTTGCGTCGCTCTAAAAGAGGGAGAGACTAGCTCTTTTAGCTCTTCGATACTGAGATCAAGCAAATTTTTCACATATTTTCCTTTATATATTTTGTTAGCAGCTCTTTGGCTTTTGCATGATTTTTTATAAAATCAGCATGCGCATTTTCATCGCAAAAATTTGTCGCTACAAAAATTCCGTAAGCAGGAATTTTAAAAATTTGAGCCACTTTTAAAACCGAAAAAAACTCCATATTTTCTAAAAAATAGCCTTTTTCAAACATTTTGTGAGCCAGAGTTTTATCTGTCGTTATGAAGTTTGATGAATTTGTTTTGATAGTTCCACGTGAAACGATAGAAGAAATTTCACACTC
>CAUUIN010000049.1:0-13263 GCA_963545295.1 uncultured Campylobacter sp.
CTGGCTTTTCGTCTGGCTTTAAATTTTCATTTTGTTGATTTTTTATATCTTCTTGCATAATCACTTCCCACTAAGTCTAGCTAAAACTTCGTCTCTTGGACCATCTAGTAAAATTTTGCCATTATCCATCACTATGAGCCTATCAACAAGATCGAGCATCGATGTTCTGTGAGTTACTAAAATCATAGTTTTATTTACGGTATTTACCTTTAAATTTGCTTTTAGCTTGCTCTCAACTGTGTTGTCTAGTGAATTTGTAGGCTCGTCAAGCAAGATGATAGGACTATCAAGCAAAAATGCCCTAGCAACAGCTATACTTTGACGCTGACCGCCACTAATGCCATCGCCTCTTTCAAATACTGGCATATCAAAACCAAGTGGGTGAGCATTGACATATTCATCGACGCCACTTACCTTAGCGGCCTTAATGATCTGCATATCATCGACATAAGGAGCTTTTTGAACGATATTTTCTCTAACCGTTCCTTTAAATAGCACAACATCTTGTGGCACGTAGCCGATATTTCTTCTAAGGTCAGCTGGATCTATCTGATTTATATCGATACCATCGATCAGCACTGAGCCTTCAGTCGGTGCGTAAAGACCTAGGATTATCTTTTGCAAGGTTGTCTTACCAGAGCCATTTCTACCGATGATACCTACTTTCTCGCCTGGCTGAATGACAAAATTTATCCTATCAAGTGAGCCTTTTGTGGTATCTGGATAAGTAAAGCTCACATTTTTAAACTCTATCTTGCCGTCAAAAGAATTTCTTCTAACAAATTTCTTACCCTCAGGTCTTTCAACTGGCATCTGCATGATCTTGCTAAGGCTTTGATAAGCTGTCTTTGTCTGCTCGAAATTTGCAGCTAGTGAGGCTACTTGACCCATAGGGGCGATCGCACGAGAACTAAGCATAACAGCAGCGATCAAACCACCCATAGTAAGGTGTGTATCTTGTATCATATAAACGCCAAGAACGATGATAGCGATAGTATTTAACTGCACCAAAAATGACGTAACAGTCGTGATTGAAGTAGTGATTATTTTTGATTTGATGCTTCTGTTTGCTATCTCGCCAGTCGCTTCTTCCCAGTTCCACTGCACGTGACCGCTAGCACCAAGAGTTTTAATGGTCTCTAAGCTGCTAAGACTCTCTATCAAAATGCCATTTTTCATAGCTGAAGCTTCAAAAGTACTCTTGATAGCATTTTGAAGCGGGTCTTTTATAAAAAACGTATAGCACAAAATAGCTATCATGATAACGATAGGCACGAGCACAAGGTAGCTTCCTATAAAGTAGGTAACTATCAAGAAGATTAACGCAAATGGCAGATCCACAATGGCAGCAAGTGAAGCAGATGAGAAGAAATTTCTAACTGTATCAAATTCTTTCAAATTGCTAGCAAATGAACCAACTGACTTTGGCTTGTTGCTAAATTTCATATCCATTACGCGCTCAAATAAGATAGAGCTCATAATGATATCGCTCTTTTTGCCTGCGATCTCAAGAAAATATGAACGAACAAATTTTAAAAATAGATCGATGCCATAAACAACGCTCACGCCAAGTGCTAGAACCCAAAGCGTCTCGACTGCGTTATTTGGCACAACGCGGTCATAGACATTCATCGTAAAGAGCGGGCTTGCGAGGACGAATAAGTTTATGATAAAGCTTGCTATCACGACATCAAAGTAAATTTTCTTAGATCGCTTTAAGGTGCCCCAAAACCAATGGTCATTGCCAGCGTCGATAAGCTTTGTCGAGCTTGTATCTTCTGGGACAAATTCACGTTTTAGATAGTAAGCATAGCCTAGATACTCATCTTTTAGCTTACTTGTTTCTATCGTGCTAGTGCCAGTTGAAAGATCAGGCGTGATGATGTTTGCCATCTTTTTGTCTTCGCTGAAAGATTGCAAAATGCAAGCTTTTTTGCCTCTAAGCATCAAGATACAAGGCAAAACTAAAGGCGAAATTTGATCAAGATCTTTTCTGACAAGAGTAGATGCAAAGCCAGCACGTGAAGCTGCACGAGAAAATAAAGACTTCGAGCTCTTTAGTGAAAAAAGCTCGATCTCTTCGCCATCTTTTACAGGCAGACCGATAGTCAAAGCATCGGCACTATATGGGTTATTGTGAAGTTTGGTAAAGATCACCAAACACTGAAGAAGTTCGTCTTTTATCTTATCGCTATGCATCTATCATCCAATATTTTTGATTTCATCTATGTAAATTCCTTGCATATTTTTAATGCCAAGCTCAATTAGCTTACTCTTTTGCTCTTCACTCTCAACACCGATCGCAATCAAAATGATATCTTTTGAGCTTAAAACAACATCTAGTGATTGTTTTGTATTTGCCCCTGTTTTATCACTTAAAAAGTCGATTAAGACGCTTGACTGGATCTTTACGTAGTCTGGATTAAATTCTTTTAGTTTCTCAATGCCTTTTGCATTAAGATCAAAGTGGTCAAATCCAAAACCAAAGCCGAGTTCTTTTAATTTCTTAGTAAGTCTAACTATACTTTCGATACTAATATCGTCTTTGTTTGGAATTTCTATATAGTTTTTAGATTTTGAAATTTGAGTGATTTTTTTAAGCGTAGCTTCAAGTTTTGAGAAATTTTCATCTGAGCTTAATATCTCTTTTCCTAAATTTATCGCCAAACTTCCTTGAGGCAAGATATTTTCAGGCAAAATTCTAGCGATCCTGTTTAAGATATGAAGATCGAGCATCGCACCTAAATTTAGCTCATTTACCATCGGCATAAAGTACGATGCCATACGCCATTTGCCTTCGCTATCAACAAGCCTTAGATAAAGTTCATACTGCTCAAAGCTTGAGTCAAAACCAACTACTTTTTGAGCTGCAAATTTAAATTTATCCTCTTTTATAGAGTCAAATATAAGCTCTTTATACTTCTCTTTACCGATGACTAGGGTATTTTGATTTGCATTAAATTCCTTGCAAGTAAAGCAGCCAGCCAATCTTGCACTGGCCAATGTAACGTCAGCTGACGTAAGTAATGTCCTCATGTCAGTGCTTGGCGAGTACTCGACAATGGCAGCATTTACTGGGCATTCACTATCGTTTATAGAGAAATTTGCATAGAGTTTTTTAAACTCATCCATGATCTTGCCATTTAGAGCTGAGAAATTTGATGAGTTTTTACCGTAAGAAAGCAAGATAAAGTCGTTATCATTTAGTCTTGCAACAATCGCATTTTGGTCATTTTCGGCTGATTTTTCTTGTAAAATTTGAGCTATTTTTATGATGACGCTTTGCCACTTTTCAAAGCCAAGGACACCTTTTAGACCTGCTAGATCTTTAAAGCTAACAAGCGATGCAACACCACTTGAATACTCTTCACTTGCTAGATACTCGCTAAATTTAGTTTGGAAAAACCTTCTATTATAGGTTCCGCTCATAGAGTCTTTATATAAGAGCCCTTGATACTTGCTAAGCGTAGCAGCCTCTCTTTCAAAGATGTCTTGGACTTTGCTAACCATCGAGTTCATGGCAAGCACCATCTTTTTAAGGTCAGTTGTAAATGGAATTCTCTTTTGAATGATAAATTTATTATCAAGTATCGCTTCAGCTTGATCTTGCACCTTAACAAGTGGTCTAAATATCGCCTTAAGAGCAAAAAATGCCACAACAAGGGCAATGATGATCATTAAAGCTAAAAAGTTAAAAATATTTTTTAAGTTGGAGTAGAGTTCATTGTAAGCAAGTGCTGTGCTACCTTGAACATAGAGTGTGCCAAATTTTGCCCAGCCAGTCATGATCTCGCTAGTTGCAACTGGGGCTTCAAATTTAGCGATCTTATAAAACCACTCGGGGATATCCTTAACGATAGTTTGTTGAGAATTTTCTATAAGCACCTTACCATCGACATCTTCAAGTTTAATGAGCTTGTATCTACCACTATCAAACATAGAATTTATCATCGTTTGTGCCAAAGACATATCCTCAGGATCGACAATCGGCTTAAGAGCAAGTCCGAGTGAGTTTGCTGTGTGCCTTGCATTTTCACCGAGCTGGTCGTTAATGTATCCATTTAGGCTCTTAAAATTTAAGTAGCCAACAGCCATAAAAATCACGATGCCAAAAGCTATCACAGCGATCATAATCTGTTTAAATAGCGTCATAAATCCTCTTTTCCTATCCTATCTATTAGTTCCATCCACTTAGGATTTTGTTTTTTATTTCCACCTGGTATTGCCTGACCAAGACCTTCTTGTTTTGCCAAGTATAGCGAATCACCGTTAAAACTATAAACTGGCACAAGGTCTGTTCTTTGAGTTGCGATTTTTATTTTACCATTTATGTTGTCTAAAATTAATGGAATAGACTTTGGTGTATCATAATATGCCAAAACCATGTGAGCTTGGTTATATCTTAAGGCTTTAACGTATGTGAAGTATAATTTTTGAGTTGGAATGCCAAGTTGCCTGAGAGTGAAATATTTTGCAATAACGTAGTCTTCGCAGTCACCAGCACCTTTTCCTATAAATTCCATTCTAGTAGCCCAGTAATCTTTTTTGTGCCAAATTTCCATATCATCAGCCCACCTAAAAGAGTTAAAAAAGTCATTAACTTTTATTAGTTTCTCTTGCTCGGTTGCATTTTGCAAAGAAGTCATTAAAGAATTTAATGCCGATGCCCTTCTTCTTGCATCTTCTCCATAAATTTTAGCCACCTTTGCTATCGTTGTTTGTTTTATAAAATCTCCGACAGCATTTAATGCTAATAACGAAAAAAGGACGCTTAAAACAAGCGTCCAAAATTTTGCTTTGACCCTCATGGTCATCACTTTTTAAATTATTATCTTAAGTCGTTTTGAATACTGCAAGCGCCTTGAATATATCTCTTAGCAAAGCCTGGCTCAAAACTATCTGAAACCATTCCCATATTATCTAGCAATCTATATTTTGCATAAGATAGTGCAGTCTCAGTTGTAGCGATCTCTTTTAATGCTGTATTGTACTCATTCTCGGCATCAAGTAGGTTGATAAGGTCGCGACGGCCGATTCTAAACTCATCTTCGTAAGCATCAAGTGTAGCTTTTGCATACTCTACGTGTTGGTTTAGATAGCCCATTTTCTCTTGGTTAAGAACATAGTTTTGCCATGAGAATTCTAAAGACTCTTTAAGCTCTCTTACAAGGTTATCCATAGTTTGTTGCTCTTGTTGAACAGCAAGTTGGCTCTTCTCTTTATCTAGCTTATCATTACCTTTGTTGTAAAGGTTATAGTTTAGTCTTAAAAGAGCATCAAATGTTTGCTCCTCATAATCATCATATAAAACGTTTGTATGATCATAATCACCAGATATAACAAGGTCTAGTTTTGGTAAGAATGGTGCATTTTTCTCTTTTACAACAGACTCTGCCATAGCGATATTTGATCTTTGAACTAGAAGTGTTGGATTGCAAAGAACAGCTTTGTCATAAACTGCCTCTTTAGTGCTTGGTAATGGCAGGTTAAACTCAGGCATTACTAGGTTTTTAGCAGCAACTTTTCTTCCATATAGTTTTTCAAATGTAGAAAGCGCGTCTTCATAGTTATTTTTAGCAGCTACATAGTTTGATTGAGCCAAAGTGTAGCGTGAGCCAGCTTGTCTCTCTTCAGAAGCTACACCATAACCTGATCTTGCTCTATCTTTGATCTGGCTATAAATTTCTTCGTGGCTTTTTACGCTTTCTTCTTCAATGTCAAGAATTTTCTTTGTTTGAAGTACTTGCAAGTAAGCATTTGCAGCGCTTAATGTTAGTCTATCTGCAGCTTGAGCCACTGTGTAAGCAGCTGAGTCAAGTCTTGCGCTTTGAGAGTTGATTCTATTTTTATCAGCGCCACCATTGTAAAGGTTTTCAACTAAAGTTAAAGATGCGCCAGATACTCTGCCATCGCCTCTTCTTGTTGTAAGACCGTCATCAAGACGTTTTCTCTCATACCCTACTCTAGCAGCTGCATCAAGTGTTGGATAATAAGCATTTTTAGCTATTTTTAGATCTTTACCAACTTGTAAGTAGTTAAATTCTGTAGCTTTTAAGCTTGGATTTTCATTTAAAATAGTTTTTACAACTTGATCCAAAGTCAATACACTATCATCAGCTTGTGCTGTAGCTGCTGCTTTAGGCTCAGTTGATATAGTTTGCTCTATATTAGATTTTTTAGCTGATTGAGTATTTGTAACAGGTGACTTAGCTCTCATTAAAGCATCTTTATAGCCTGACTCATTTTGAACTTTAGCTAGTAACTCATTAGCTTCATTTTCAGAAACAGGAGTCGTATCAACATATAAGAACTTTCTTCCACCAACTTCATAAACGCCAGTAGTTAGTCTGCTATCTGATATTTTGCTATTTACTTTGCTAACAGCACTATCGATTCTAGCAGCGCTATCATCTTGAGCGAATGAAGCTAGAAAAATCCTATAAGGGACATCTTGGGCAGACAGCAGTGTTGCTGCGGCCAAAGCACTAATTGCTAACATCTTTTTCATAACTAGATCCTTTTACCTTTTTATTGTCAAGCTTTAGTTCGACTTTTAGTGCGAATTATACATCAAGAAATATTAAACGTATTTTAAATATCTTATGACAAAAAAATAATTTTTATATTGTCTTAGAAAATCGCCTTAAATTCTCTGGAATTTTCTTAAGATACTCATCAAAACACATTGCAATATTTCGTATTATCAGCGTTCCTGTCTCATTTACACTGATCTTATCTGTCGTAACATCGACAAATTCACTTAAATTCTTTAGCTCTTCAAGCTCATTTTTGAAATGTTCAAAAAAATTTATATGAAATTCATCCTCGACTGCCTTGATATTGAGCCCAAAATTACTCATCAAATTCATGATCACACTTTTTCTAAGCAAATCTTCATCACTTAGATAAATTCCCTTTGCGTATGGCAATTTCCCACTATCGATCGCTTTTTCATACTCGTCCATATCTTTATAGTTCTGCGCGTAGTGTCTTTTGCACTCACCAATACTTGTCGCACCTATGCCAATGAGATCAGCGCCACCTTTTGTTGTATAGCCTTGGAAATTTCTATGCAAAGTGCCATTTGCAAGAGCAGCAAAAAGCTCATCATTTGGCTTTGCAAAGTGATCCATTCCTATCATTTTGTAGCCATTTTTAGTTAAAAACTCTGCTGTAAATTTTAAAATTTCAAGCTTCACCTCTGGATTTGGCAGGGTTGTCTCATCAAATTTACGCATCGACTTTTTTATCCACGGCACGTGAGCGTAGTTAAATACTGCAAGCCTGTCAGGATCAAGCGTGAGAGCTAGCTCAAGTGTCTTTTTAAAGCTCTCTAGACTTTGGTATGGCAGACCATAGATCAGGTCCATATTGATTGATTTTATGCCTTTTTCTCTAGCCATTTTTACGGCATTTTGTGTGATCTCATAAGGCTGAATTCTATGAATTTCTTTTTGCACTTTCTCATCAAAGTCTTGCACGCCGTAGCTTATGCGGTTAAAGCCGTGAGATATGAGCACATCGAGCTGCTCGTTTGTCAAAAATCTCGGATCTATCTCGCAGCTTATCTCAGCCTCTTTTGAGAAATTTTTAAATTTAGCCTTGATAAGTTTGATGATCTCGTCAAGTTGAGCGGCATTATAAAATGTCGGAGTACCACCGCCAAAGTGCATCTGCAAGACCTCAGTGCTTGTATCTAGGTGGCGAGCTAAAATTTCAAGCTCTTTTTCTATATATCTTATATATCTCTCTTTGCGGTCCTCTTTACTCGTGTAGATGACATTACAGCCACAAAAATAGCAAGCGCTCCTGCAAAATGGCAGGTGCAAATAGAGCGAAAGCGGCCTTTTTTTATCGCGGTTTTCAAGCTCTTTTATATAAGCCTCGTAGCTAAATTTATCGCTAAACTCCGGTGCTGTCGGATAGCTCGTATATCTTGGCCCTGGCCTTGAATACTTCACATACGCACTAAAATCAATCATCTGCCCTGCTCCTTGCCATTTGGATCATCTCTTTTATATCTACAAATAAATTTGGATGCTCTTTTTTTATATTTTTTACCAGCTTATCAAGGTCGATGTTAAACTGCCTGCTCTTTTTATCGTGAGCGATCTTTTTGATCTCATCCATCGCAACCACCCAAACATCACTAAAATCAACCGGGATATTCTGCCAGATCGTCTTTTCAAGTCTTAGGTCAAAATTCTCTTTTTGCGTCTCTTTTAAGGCCTCTATCAAAGCTGAGAGCGACTGCACCGAAATGACCGTGTGTAAATTTTGATTTTCATCAATGCCAAACCACGGCTCTTTCGAGTCCCAAGAGCCACTTTTTAAATTTAAAATGTGCTCATTTGGATTTTTCGTTGAAACTATCTCAAAGACCGTTTTTTCAGGGCTGCTTAGCCCAAGATTATTGCCGATCTCATCTATCTCGTCATATATATTTTTCTCTTCACTCATCTTCTTTTCTCATCTAACCAGACCATCACACCTTTTTGAGCGTGAAGTCTATTTTCTGCCTCGCTAAAAATTTCATCTGCGTGCTTTTCAAAGACCGCCTCACTCACCTCGTAGCCTCTATAAGCTGGCAAGCAGTGCAAAAATATCGCGTCCTTATTAGCTAAACTCATCAAATTTTCATCCACGCAGTATCCAGCAAAGTCTTTTAGTCTCTTTTCTTTCTCGGCTTCTTGCCCCATCGATACCCAAGTGTCCGTAGTCACTACATCGGCACCATTTACCGCTTCTTTTATATCATTTGTGATAAAAATTTTCGCACCTGAAATTTTTGCGTTTTCATTAGCCATTTTTAAAATTTCAGCGTCCGCCTCATAGCCTTTTGGTGTGGCAACTCTTAGCTCAAGCCCAAGCTTACTTGCTAGCATGAGCCACGAGTGGGTCATATTGTTGCCATCTCCTACGTACGCGACCTTCTCGCCTGCGCTAAATTCAAGCATCGTAAGATAATCCGCCATGAGCTGCACTGGGTGAAATTTATCGCTTAAGCCGTTTATCACTGGTACACTTGAAAATTTAGCAAATTCATCTAGCGTCTCGTGACGATCAACCCTTAACATCGCCATATCGCACATCCTGCTTATCACTCTAGCAGTATCTCGTATAGGCTCGCCACGTCCTATTTGTATGTCATTTTTGCTTAAAAATAGCGCATATCCGCCAAGCTCGTGCATGCCAACATCAAAGCTCACTCTCGTTCTAGTCGAGCTTTTTTCAAATATCATAGCAAGCTTTTGATCTTTTAGATATGGCTTAAATTCTCTAGCTTTCGCCTCTTTTTTGATCTTGCGGGCTAAATTTATCATTTCTAAAATTTCGTCCCTACTAAAGTCATTTAGCGTCAAAAAGTGTCTCATCTTAGCCCCTTAAAATTTTAGCCGCTTCTTTTGCGTGGTACGAGATGATCAAATTTGCCCCTGCTCTTTTAAAGCCGATCAAAGTCTCCATCATAACACGCTCATAATCGATGATGCCAGCTTTTGCGCCGGCTTTTAGCAGTGCGTACTCGCCGCTTACGTTATATACGCAGATCGGCAAAAGCGTCAAATTTCTAAGCTCTCTAACGACGTCAAGATAGGCAAGCGCTGGCTTTACCATCAAGATATCAGCGCCTTGCGCCTCGTCTTGCAAGCTCTCATTGATAGCCTCCAAGCGGTTTGCGCTGTCCATTTGGTAGCTCTTTCTATCGCCAAAGCTTGGCGCACTTTGCGCCACATCACGAAATGGTCCGTAGTATGCTGAGGCAAATTTAGTCGAGTAGGCCATCACTGGCAAATTTTCATAGCCATTGTTATCAAGCGTCTCTCTTAGCGTTGCGATGATGCCGTCCATCATACCGCTTGGTGCGATCATATCGGAGCCATTTTGAGCGTGTATCAGGGCTTGTTTGGCTGAAATTTCAAGCGTTGCGTCATTGTCGATGGTATTATGCACGTGATCGATTATACCGCAATGGCCATGATCTGTATATTCGCAAAAGCAAAGATCGGTAACAACTACTAAATTTGGGAATTTATCTTTTATAGCTCTAAGTGCGGTTGCGATGATGCCGTCATTGCTTAGCGCGTCGCTGCCAACGCTATCTTTTAGGCTTGGTATGCCAAATAAAATGATCGATTTTATGCCTAAATTTACTATTTCTTCGCACTCTTTTAAAATCTCATCGATACTCATATGATAAACACCTGGCATCGAAGCGATCTCGTTTTTAACGCCTTTGCCCTCGACCACAAAGAGCGGATAGATGAAGTCATTTACGCTAAGGCTAGTCTCTCTTACCATGTCTCTTAAAGCTGGATTTATTCTTAATCTTCTAAAACGTTTAAACATATTTTTTCCTTTTCTTTGTTAAAATGCGTGATTTTTAGCTAGTTTAGCACAGTTGGAGTAAATTTAAAATGAAAATAGAAATTTCAAACGCCGCAAATCTACCCTCAAGATTTGGCACTTATAAGGTTCAAGCCTTCAAAGAAGGGGTAAAAGAGCACCTCGTGATCTACAAAGAGCCTTTGAGCGAAGTAGTAAATCTTAGAATTCACTCTGAGTGCCTAACTGGCGATGCTATCGGGAGCCTAAGGTGCGACTGCCGCGACCAGCTCGAAGTGAGCCTAAAATATATCGAAGAAAATGGCGGCATGGTCATCTACCTGCGTCAAGAGGGTAGAAATATCGGGCTTTTAAACAAGATAAATGCCTACAACCTCCAAGACAAGGGCTTTGACACGATAGAAGCCAATCACCAGCTAGGTTTTAAGGCTGATGAGAGGACATACGAAGTGGTTGATTTTATCCTAAATCACTACGGCATAAAAGAGGTAAATTTACTCACAAACAACCCATTAAAACTTCACGGACTAAGCTCGGTAAAGATCCAAAAACGCGTACCTATCGTCATCAAGCCAAATAAATTTAACGAAGGCTACTTGAAGGTCAAAAAAGAGCAAATGGGGCACATCTTGTGAAAAAAAATGAACTCTGTTTGCCAGCTCTTTTTGATGAAAAAGTAAAGGCTTACGCTCAAATTTTTGCTAAATTTAACCGAGTTCATAGTTTAAGCAATTATAAAGATATAAGCGAGCAGGTGCTTGATAGCATAAAACCGCTTGAAATTTTTGACCTAAGTGCCAAAACTGCGATCGATGTTGGTAGCGGAGCTGGCTTTCCAGCGATATTTTTAGCACTTGCGATGCCTCAAACAAAGTGGCACCTTTTTGAGCCGATAGCTAAAAAGTCATCATTTCTAAGCTACGCTAAGATCGAGCTTGGCTTGCAAAATTTAGAGGTTCATAGCCAAAAGATCGAGCTTGCAGATAAATTTATAGCTGATCTCATCACTTCAAGGGCGCTTAGCAAGACAAAAGAGCTTATAAAAATTTGTGAGGGATTTTACGATGAAAATACTAAATTTCTCATCTACAAGGGCTCAAGCGTCATGGAGGAAATTTCAGGCATCAACGCGCAAATTTATAATGAAAAAAAGAGAAACTACATATATTTTAATCTCAAAAATCAAGGGGAAAAACGTTGAAATACTTGCTTTTTGTAGCGATTTTGGTTGCGATTTACATCATATTTTTTAAAAATAGAAAAAAAAGCGACAAGATAAGCACCAGCAACTTCGAAGAGTGCAGCAAATGCGGTGTCTTTAGCGACATCGATCAAATGGTGCTGCGAGAGGGAAAATACATCTGCAAAGAGTGCATAAAGGATGAGAGATGAAAATTTTAGGCGATGATCTGATCAAATTTGAACCACTATTTCTTTGCAAAAGCGAAGATGAAATTTCAAACGGCAGGCAAAATCTCTTTAAATTTGATAGAAATTTGATAAAAAAAGCGCTAGAAGCTGGAGCAAACTTTAGCATCATCGCAAATGACATAAACGAAGCTATCATCGCAAACGCCGCTGGAGCAAAATTTATTATTGCCGATATTACGCTAGCAAAAGATCTGGCAAAAGTTGCGCAAAACTACTTATTTGACGCGCTTATCGCTGTTTTGATAGAAAGTGACGCAAGCCTTTGCGAGCTTGCAAAATTTGAGATCGACGCAGCGATCTTGCCAAATGCTATAAAATAAGGAAAAAAATGGAAATTTTTAAAACTGCTTTTTTAATGGTTGCTTTAATGCTAGTTTTCATCGCTGTTGGCGGCTATGTCGGGGGTCAGCAAGGCATGATGATCGCCTTTTTGTTGGCGGCTGGTATGAATCTATTTTCGTACTTTTTTAGTGACAAGCTCGTGCTTAAGCAATATAACGCTATCCCAGTCGATGAGAGCAACGCTCACGGCCTTTACGAGATCGTCTCTCGCCTCACACAAAAGGCAAATTTACCGATGCCAAAAATTTACATCATCCCTGAAGAGGTGCCAAATGCCTTTGCCACAGGCCGCAACCCAAGCCACGCAGCCGTTGCGGTGACCGAGGGGCTTTTAAAAATTTTGAATGAAAACGAGATCGAAGGCGTGCTAGCTCACGAGCTAAGCCACGTAAGGCACTATGACATCCTAACTGGCTCAGTCGCTGCCATACTAGCTGGTGCCATAGCGATGGTCGCAAATTTTGCCAAAATAGGCACCCTCGCCGGTCAAAATCAAAACTCACAGCGCAACGCCAACCCAGTAATTATGCTAATCATCGCCGTTGTGATGCCACTAGCTGCTACGATCATCCAAATGGCGATCTCAAGGGAGCGCGAGTATAAGGCAGACAAAGGCGCAGCCTATCTAACAGGGCATCCAGAGTGGCTAGCCAGTGCACTAACAAAGCTTGAGAGCTACTCGAATTCTTACGTCATGCAAAACGCAAGCGAGCAAAGCGCACATATGTTTATCGTAAATCCATTTGGCTCGCTAACTAGCAAGCTTAGCGTACTTTTTAGAACGCACCCTAGCACTAGCGACAGAATCGCTGAGCTTCAAAGGCTCGAGCAGGAGATAAAAAGAGGCATGTAAAATTTAGCCCATAGTAAAATTTGGGCTAATTTTTCGTTTTTTGGTTTATTTTTTAA
Source organism: uncultured Campylobacter sp. (assembly GCA_963545295.1). GTDB lineage: Bacteria > Campylobacterota > Campylobacteria > Campylobacterales > Campylobacteraceae > Campylobacter_A. The sequence continues at coordinate 13,027 of CAUUIN010000049.1, forward strand.
ATATAGTAGTCAAATTTTAAATTTTCATGAGCGAGTAATTTCGGCTCTAAAATTTGAGCTAAGCTGCAAGCGAAGCCAAATTTTAGTAGTCAATTCTTAGGGGTGAATGGGATTTTAAAATTTACAAAGCAATCTAATCAAATTTAAATGTGTGTTTTTCTTGTTAAGGGGGAAGAGGCTTAAATTACGAAGTCGCTCCCTTCCCCCTTAACAATCCCCTAACCCCGACGACGTTAG
>CAUUIN010000050.1:0-13161 GCA_963545295.1 uncultured Campylobacter sp.
AGTTACGACTTCATGTCGCACGAAAACTATATCGATCGGTTTTTAAAAAAGTTTATAGATGAAGTAAAAAATTTATATCATAAAAACATTTGATGTAAAATCTCCTTTAGTTCTTCGACCTGTTCGCCTTCTAGCTCGCCAACTTTTGAAACAAATCTATCAACACTTACACATCTTATCTGATCGCAAAGTATTTTTGCCTCTTTATCAAGCAGCTTGAAATTTACCCTATAAGGCGCATCAAAACCTTTGCTGGTAATAGGTGCAATGAGCCTAGTTTGTAGATAGTCAAGTTGAGGTGGTGAAATGATGACGCATGGCCTAGTTTTTTGTATCTCGGCTCCGATAGTTGGATCAAGGTTTATGAACCAAATTTCATATCTGCTCATCACCACTGCCATTCTTTGTCGCCTATATCAATAGTTGCAAACTCACTATCTATTTTTTCACTTTGTGCTAGTTTTCTAAGCTCCATAGTGTCCCACTCATCTATATCGTTTTGTTTTACTGGTCTTAAAAAGATGCCATCTTTTAAAATTTCAAGAGAAATTTTTTTAAATCCAAACTGCTCTATAACAGCCTTTGGAAGCCTTATGCCTTGCGAATTTCCTATTTGAATTAAATTTGTTATCATGCGTTTGCTCCTTTTGCGTAATCATATTGTAATTACATTTAAAAGCACTTAAAGAGATTTTATGGTTTCAATCGATTTTATTTCTGCTACAATTACGCCAAAAAATTCAAAGGCTATATATAAATGAAAAGCTTAATCATCGTAGAGTCGCCTGCAAAAGCAAAGACTATTAAAAATTTCTTAGACAAAAGCTACAACGTCATCGCCTCAAAAGGTCACATCAGAGACCTGCCAAAAACAAGCTTTGGTATCAAGATAGAGGATGATAAATTTACCCCAGAGTATCGCATTAGCAGCGATCACTCCGCCATCGTAAAAGAGATAAAAGAGCTTGCCAAGGGGGCAGATGAAATTTACCTAGCAACCGATGAGGATAGGGAGGGTGAGGCGATCGCATTTCACATCGCAAATGCCATCGGCAAGGAGCCAACCAGCCTGCCTCGCATCGTCTTTCACGAGATAACTAAAAGCGCCATACAAAACGCTCTAAAAAGCCCAAGGCGCGTCGATATGAATAGCGTCAATGCCCAGCAAACAAGGCGTTTGCTCGACCGCATCGTTGGCTACAAACTAAGTCCGCTTTTAAATTTAAAGATACAAAAAGGGCTAAGCGCTGGCCGTGTGCAAAGTGCAGCACTAAAAATAATAGTCGATCGCGAGCGTGAAATCCAGGCATTTAAACCAGTTGAGTACTACACTATCGACACCGTTTTTAAAAAGGACCTAGACGCTGAGCTAATTAAATTTGAAAACCAAAAGATCGAAAAGCTCACTATCCAAAACCCAGACCGCGCAAAATACATCATCGAAAATTTACAAAATGAGAAATTTAGCGTCCGTGAGATCGAGAGCAAGGATAGAAAGATCCAGCCAAGCCCGCCATTTATGACTTCAACCCTTCAGCAAAGTGCTAGCAACCGCCTTGGCTTTAGCCCTAAAAAGACGATGATGATCGCTCAAAGCCTCTATGAGGGCGTGCAAACTCACGAGGGCTTCATGGGTGCGATCACCTATATGAGAACAGATAGCTTAAATTTAGCCAAAGAAGCCGTTGCAGCAGCTAGGGAGCACATCCTTCAAAACTACGGTAAAGAGTATCTGCCAGCCAAAGCGATAAGCTACACAACAAGCTCAAAAGGTGCGCAAGAAGCCCACGAAGCGATCCGACCTACAAATTTAAACTTTACACCGCAGATCGCTGCTAAATTTTTAGAAAAAGATGCGCTAAAACTCTACACGCTCATCTACAATAGATTTTTAGCCTGCCAAATGAGCGCATGTGTGAGCCAAACGCAAAATGTCTATGTCGCAAGCGAAAAAGGCGAGTTTAAGATAAGCGGTAGAAAGGTGCTATTTGACGGCTTTTATAAGGTTTATGGCGAGCTTGATAAAGATAAAATTTTGCCAAATTTAAAAAAGGGCGACGAGATGAGCTTGCAGAGCATAAAAAGCACGCAAAACTTCACCGAGCCACCAGCTAGGTACTCTGAAGCTGGTCTTGTTAAAAAGCTAGAAAGCCTAGGCATCGGCCGCCCAAGCACCTACGCACCAACCATCTCGCTGCTAACTTCAAGAGACTACGTAAGGATCGAGAAAAAGCAGCTCATACCAAACGAGATCGCATTTAGTATGATAGGCGTTTTAGAGGAGCATTTTAGTAATATCGTCGATAGCGAATTTACCTCACATCTTGAAGAAAAGCTCGATGAGATCGCACTTGACAAGGCAAACTGGCAAAAGGTGCTAAGCGACTTTTACTATCCATTTATGGAAAAAATCAGCGCTGGCAAAACTGGCATAAAAAGCCTAAAAACAGCCACTCCGATCGGCGAGAAGTGCCCAGAGTGTGGCAGCGAGCTAGTGCTTAGAAAGGGCAGATACGGCGAATTTATCGCTTGTTCAAATTTCCCAAAATGCAAATACTCAAGAAACGTTGCAAAAGATAGTGCAAAAAGCGACGAAACTAGCGCGACAACGGCAGTTAAGCCAAAACGCGAGCTTAAAAAGCTTGACGTGCCATGTCCAAAATGTGGCGGCGAGATCGTCGAGAGATTTAGCAGGCGTGGTAAATTTTATGGATGCGCCAACTATCCAAAATGCGACTTCATCTCAAACTACGAGCCAGTCGCGCAAAAATGCGACGAGTGCGGCGGCGATATGATCAAAAAAGAGCTTAAAAAAGGCACATTTATAGAGTGCACAAAGTGTAAGAAAAAGACACTTATCTCTGAAAACTAAAATTTAGCCAAATTTGAGCCATTGAGCTTAAATTTGGTTTTTTATATAATCCTTCTTTTAGCAATTTATCAAACGGCAAAAATTTAATTTTTTATAAAACAAATTTACAAATTTGACTATGCTATTTCTGCAAATTTTAAAACTTTCACTCACCCCTAAGAATTGGACTACTAAAATTTGGCTTTGCTTATCGTTTAGCTCAAATTTTAGAGCCGAAATGCATTCGCTCATAAATTTTAAAATTTGATATAGTTTTTTTGAGATAAACCGAATGTAGTACGTCAGCACCATTGCATGCCTCTCTAGCGTGCGAGGGGTTTTACTCGAGCTTTGTCTCGTAACTGCAAGATAGACGTGGGATTTAAAAAGATGGATAAGAGGACGGCTTCGTGTCTGCTCTGCAGTTGCGAGCTCGCGAAGCAAAATTCAAGTCCCCTTGTCTCCCTTTTGGTAAATTTATATCTCAAAGCAAATTTTAAAACTTTCACTCACTCGCAAGAATTGACTACTAAAATTTGGCTTCGCTTACAGCTTAGCTCAAATTTTAGAGCCGAAATTACTCGTTCATAAAATTTTAAAATTTACTTGACACTTATCTGGCTTGATAAAGCTATTGTGCAAATTTTAAAATCTCACTCGCTCACCTTGGCAGACCACTAAATTTAGAGCCGTGATATGCCAGCTCTAATTTAAAAATTTGCTAGTTTTTCGTAAATTTACAAGCCACTCTACTTAAATTTTTAAACCTATCAAAGCTATAATGCTCCCAAAAAAAGGACGAAAAATGAAAACGATTATGCTTTGTGCGATATGCTCCGTCACGCAGGGAAACTGCGCTGAGGACTGCGCTTATTGCACGCAAAGTGCCAAAGCAGGCGCTGATATCACAAAATTTAAAGAAAAAAGTGTGCAGCAGGTGGTGGACGAGGCTAAAATGGCTTATAAAAACCACGCTCTTGGCTTTTGTTTAGTCACAAGTGGCGCTAGGCTAAATGACAAAAAGACCGACTACATCGCTTCTTTAGCAAGAGCCGTGCATAAAGAAGTGCCAAATTTGATGCTCATCGCATGTAACGGCATGGCGACTTATGAGCAGCTTTGCGAGCTCAAAAATGCTGGCGTTTTTAGCTACAACCACAACCTAGAAACAAGCCGCGAATATTTCCCCAAAATCTGCACAACGCACTCTTGGGACGAGAGATATCAGACAAATTTAGACGCAAAAAGGGCTGGGCTCATGCTTTGCACTGGCGGTATTTACGGCGTTGGTGAGAGCGAGGCTGACAGGGTGAGCTTTAGAGCTAGCCTAAAAGAGCTTGAGCCATTTTCGTCGCCTATAAATTTCTTCATAAAAAGTGGCGCTCTGCGCCTTGATCAGCCACCTCTTAGCGCAGATGAAGCCCTAAAAATCGTGCGTGAGACCAAAAGCGCGCTGCCAGAAACTAGGGTCATGATAGCTGGTGGCAGGGAGAAAATTTTGGGTGATAGGCAGTATGAGATATTCGAAAATGGCGCCGATGCGATCGTGATAGGCGACTATCTTACCGCAAAGGGCGAGAAGGCTAGCAAGGACATCGAGGAGCTCACAAAGCGCGGCTTTAGCTTTGCCAGCATCTGCCACTAATGCTTGTAAATCTATTTTTTGCGGGGCTTGGAGGCTTTGTCGGAGCTGGATGTAGGTTTTTGGCTGGTGAGCTACTAAAATTTAGCCACTTTCCACTAACCACACTTGGCGTAAATGTGCTTGGCAGCTTCATTATCGGCGTATTATTTTGCCTAAATTTAAGCCAAAGCGTGAGAGTTTTTTTGGTCGTTGGCATACTTGGCGGATTTACCACATTTTCAAGCTTTAGCCTTGATAGCGTGAAATTCTTATTAGAAGGCGAGCTCGTAAAAGGCTTTTTAAATATATTTTTAAACCTTAGCCTTTGCCTGCTCGCAAGCTATCTTGGCATTTTGCTTGGTAAAAATTTGTGAGAGCTTTTAAGGTGTGTAATAAAATAACTTTACCTATGCCATTTTTCAAATTTTAAAATTTCATTCACCCATAAGAATTAAAATTTGGCTTCGCTTGCCGCTTAGCTCAAATTTTAGAGCCGAAATTACTCGTTCATGAAATTTTAAAATTTGCCTGACACTTATATAAATTGACAAAGCAAATTTACAAATTTTAAAATTTACTCACTCGCCTTAGCAGACTACTAAATCTAGGGCTCGTAACCACTCGCCACTAAATTTAGAGCCGTGATATGCTCGTTCATAAATTTTAAAATTTGATGAAGTTTTATATTAAATTTTGTAATCCGCATGCAGTGCGCTACCACATACACCTATCTACCTAGCTTCTACCTTTGGCATTTGCAGCATAAAATTTCTAGCCTCACTTAAAAGCACTGGTTTAAGGGCATCTGCTAGGGTTTTTGGATCGTAAATTCTCTCATATGAAAGCATCAAAACTCCATCTTTTTTAAGTAAAAAGTGGATTATTTCTATATTTTTACTCTTAATCTCATCTTTTATAAGGGCTAAAATTTGATCATTTTCTTCACTAAAAAGCACTGTTTTGTTGTTTTTAAGAGCCGTTTTTAGCTTTTCAAGCTCACTTTTTGTCTTGATATCTTTGTCAAACTTTACTCTAAAAGATGCAAAGTGCTCATTCATATCTTCGTTTTTTAAAAAGTAAAAGCTCTCATTTTTAACCACTTGCTTTTTGTAAAATGTGCTGCCATCAAATCTAAAACTTTCAACTAAATTTAGCTCATCTGCTAAACAAAAGACGCCAAAAAATATCAAAGCAAAAAGGCTAAATTTACGCATAAAATTTCACTCCAAATTTCTAAAAATAGCTATCATTTTGCCCAAATTTCACTTAGCTTAATCAAAAAATAACAAAGCTTTTTATACAATCAGGCATTTTTATTTTAAGGATCTTTTTGCAGTTACACCAAGCAAGCGAGCTTAGCATCCTTGTCGTTTTGGCATTTATCGTCTTTGCTTCGCCTTATATCTCTAAAATTTTACGTATCCCAGTAGCACCTGCTGAGATACTACTTGGAGCGGTTGCCGGCTACATCGGAGTTGTCGGAGAAAACGAGATGTTTAAGCTAATAAGCGAAGTTGGCTTTTTCTTTTTGATGTTTCTAGCTGGCATGGAGATCGATCTTAGGATGCTCATAAACATCGACCGTAAAATTTTGCGCCTTGGGCTCATCTATCTAGCGCTCATCTACGCTCTAGCCACGGCATTGACGCTAGGGCTTGAGCTTAGCCTGCTTTACATCATCATCATTCCGATAATGGCCGTTGGTATGATATTTACGCTATTTAAGGAGTATGGCAAGCATCAAGAGTGGCTAAATTTAAGCATGCTAATAGCAACTATCGGCGAGCTTTTAAGCATCACGCTTCTAACATTTACCGCTGCTTACTTGCAGTTTGGAGCAAGCATAAATTTATGGCTAACGATTGGCTATTTGATCTTATTTTTGGCTATCAGTGTGCTTAGCTTTAAAATTTTGGACGTGCTTTTTTGGTGGTATCCGGGGCTTAAAGTGGTGCTTATGCCACACTATGACAAGGACGAGAAGGACATCAGGCTTTGTATCGCGGTATTTTTCACGATGATAGCTTTGATGCTCTATCTAAATTTAGAGGTCGCCTTTGGTGCGTTTATCGCAGGTATGTTTATTACGACATTTTTTGATCACAAAAAGGACTTGCCACACAAGCTTTCAAGCTTTGGATTTGGCTTTTTGGTGCCGATATTTTTCATCCACATAGGCTCTACTTTTAAGCTTTCGAGCCTAGGATCTAGCGAAGTGATAAAGGATGCTATTTTTATATTTTTAGCGATGCTTGGCACGAGAGTTGTATCTAGTTTGCTCTTTTTGGGCAAGCTTGGCTTTAGAGGGATATTTTTATTTGCCATTTCGCAGTCTATGCCACTCACTCTTTTGATCGCAGTTGCTACTATCGCACACAAATCAGGCGAGATAAGTGACTATTCTTACTCATCTTTTATCCTAGCAAGCCTCGCACAAGCTATAATAGGAGCTATAATCATCAAAATTTTAATGCAATCAAAAAGCAAGGAGTAAAAATGTCATCAAATACAGCCACACTAATCGACAACCGAACTGGCAAGAGCTATGAATTTCCTATCCTAAAAGGCACGATGGGGCCAGACGTCATCGATATATCGACCTTCTTTAGCGACACTGGGATGTTTACCTTTGACAGGGGCTACACTTCAACTGCGATGTGCCGCTCAGCCATAACCTACATCGACGGCCTAAAGGGCGAGCTAATGTATAGGGGCTATGATATCGCCTATTTGGCTGAAAATAAGACATTTTTAGACGTTGCCTACCTGCTTTTAAACAAAGAGCTACCAACAAGCAAGCAATACGCAAGCTTTAAAGATGAGCTCAAAAAAAGAAGCTTCATACATGAGGGCATGATGAAGCTATTTGATGCATTTCCAGACAAGGCACACCCTATGGCGATCTTGCAGGCAGCAGTCTCAGCGCTAAGTGCCTTTTACTCAGACCACCTAAATATGGACAAGCCTGAAGAGTATCACGAGATGGCTATGAGGATAATCGCTAAAATCCCAACGATAGCGGCCTTTAGCTACCGCTACTCACGCGGCCTTCCTATTATATATCCAAATTTAGATCGTGGCTTTACTGAAAATTTTCTCTACATGATGAGAGGTTATCCATACGAACACGTCGATCTTAAGCCTATCGAGATAAAGGCGCTTGACACCGTTTTTATGCTCCACGCTGACCACGAGCAAAATGCCTCGACTACGACTGTTAGGACAGTTGGCTCTACGCACGCGCACCCATACGCATGTATAAGTGCAGGTATCGGCGCACTTTGGGGCTGGGCTCATGGCGGAGCAAACGAGGGTGTCATCCGCCAGCTTGAAGAGATCGGCTCGGTCGCAAACGTCGATAAATACATCGCTAGAGCAAAGGATAAGAACGATCCATTTAGACTAATGGGCTTTGGCCACAGGGTCTATAAAAACTTTGACCCACGCGCAAAGGTGCTTAAAAAGATGAGGGATCAGCTGATGGATGAGATCGGCATTAGCTCAGAGCTTATAAAGATCGCCAACCGCATCGAGGAGATCGCACTAAATGACGACTACTTTGTAAGTAGAAATTTATATCCAAATGTTGATTTTCACTCAGGGCTCATCCTAAAGGCGCTTGGCATACCAAATAATATGTTTGCCGTTATCTTCGTAATCGGCAGGACTCCAGGCTGGATCAGCCAGTGGATCGAGCTAAAAGAGCAAGACACTATAAAGATCGTCCGTCCAAGACAGCTCTACGTCGGAGAGACAAACAGAACACCAAAATGAGCGAGCTTTTAAATTTAGCCATCAAGGCAGCCATTAGCGCTGGGGGTGAGATAATGAAATTTTACTCATCTAATAGCCAGGCGCTTAAAGTCTGCCTAAAAGATGACAGCTCGCCGCTAACTAGTGCTGATCTAGCGGCAAATGAGGTGATACTAAAAGAGCTAAGTAAAAGTGGGATAAAAATTTGCTCTGAAGAGAGCATCTTGCAAGAGAGTGACAAAGACGAGTTTTGGCTAGTTGATCCCCTTGATGGCACGAAAGAATTTTTAGCTAGAAATGGCGAATTCTGCGTTTGTATAGCGCTTATAAAAGAGGCTAGACCGGTGCTTGGTGTCATTTTTATCCCAGTTAGTAAAGAGCTTTTTTACGCTGATGAAAACGGCGCTTTTAAAGAAATTTTAGGCGCAAATGATGAGGTCGTAGAAAAACAAGATCTAAATGAAAAAGCTAAAAGCTTAAATAACTTCATCTTTTCAAGCAGAAGAGGCGAGACGAAGAGGGCCAGGCTTATAAGAGATAGTTTAAATTTCAAGCAAAAATACATCGGATCTGCCATTAAATTTTGCCGTTTAGCTGAGCTTGGCGGGATATATGTGAGATTTAGCCCAAGCTATCTTTGGGACAATGCCGCAGGCGAGGCAGTAGTGAAATTTAGCGGTGGCAAGGTCTTAAACGCTAGCGATAAATGCGAGCCAAGCTACAAGCTAGCAGATCTAAAAAGCCCATTTTACGTAGCTTTTGGCAAAAATACTTTGAGCTTAGAAGATGAAGTTTTTAAGCTTATAGGGCAGGGCAGATAAGGCTACTTGCACCTTATCTCACCACTCATCTTTAAAATGTGCTCTCGTTTTGCTCTAAAAATTTATTTGCCGCTTCTAAATCTTGAAATTTATCTTTTAGTCTGATCACTAAAGTGCCACATTTTAGCTCTCTAGCTCGCTCCAAACTAGCATCAAAGCTTTGCGTTAGATCATTTACGCTTTTTATCAAAAGATCGTTTTGACCTAGCTCTTTTACGCTAAATTTAGCGTGTCTCTCAGCTCTTACTACGCCAAGGTAGTTTGCGACTTTAGCGTTACTTATGTAGATGAAAACTCCTTCACGCAAGTTGCTGCTAAATGCCACTGCATCATCTTGTTCAAGTATCTTTGCAAGCTCCTCTCCGCCATAGTTTAGGCTGCTTTTAAGATTTAGATTTTTCACACTTGGTTTGCTAGCACAACCTGCTAGAAAAAGGCAAAATATAAGAGTAAGAATTCTTTTCATTTTAAATTTCCTCAAGCAGATAGAGCATACTAGCTATCTTTGCTATGCCTATGATGTAGCCTTTTAAGTGAGCGACTAGTTTGTCATTTTTAAGCTCTTTGCCATTTTTATCAGATATTTTTATGCTGTTTTCTTTTATAAATTTTAAACCCTTAGCTGTTATTTCTTCTAAATTATTTTTACCATCAAGTAGCAAAAATATATAATAATCAAGCCTGTCAAGCCGTTCTGTAAGACCAAATTTGTTTGCAAAGGTAATGTCTGCGTTATCTTTGTGGTTTAAAAAGTACTTTATATAACCAGTTAAATTTGCCTTTAGTCTTGAGTGATTTGGAGCGTATTCTATATCTTTTAGCTCATCTTTTACGATCATTGCGCTTGCTGAGTTAGTTAAAAGTCTTACAAAAGCGCTATAAACCATGAGCTTATCTTCTGGCAAAATCTCTAAAATTTGAGAGAGATTTATGCTTGCTGGATACATCTTATAAAATACCTCGCAGAGCCAAGATATATCTTGAGGCATAAGAGCAAATTTATCATGCCAGCCATCATCTTTTTTTATAAAGTCGGCTACTACGTGAATTTGATTTATATCGCTTGGGCCTATTTGTTTATTTGCTACGCTCTCATAAGCCTTAGCATGCACGATGAGACTTTGCCTAAAGACCTTATTATTAACTATATCTATAAACTGCTCTAGATCGATCCTGTCTTTAAATTTCTTATATTTATAGCTATCTACATGCTCTATGCCAAGATCTGGCACAAAAAGATCTTCAAGTCCGTATTCGCAAAGATAGGCAAGCTCGTTTTTAGCTAGCATGGCGTTAAAGTCTTTAAAGTAAAATGGGTCGTTTATCTCTTCTAAAAACTCATGAGCTATGTAAAAATCATCCTTTTTAAGCACGTTGTCTATCCAGTGAATTAGCAACCTTGCAGGGATCTTATCTTCGTAATTTTCTCCAAGCTTTGTTAGCAAGACCTCTTTATAAACCAAAAGCGCCTCTTTAGCAGCCTTTAGCCTCTCTTCAGTGCTATCCTTATCTTTTGAGGCAAGCAACATAAGATCACGCACTACATCTTTTACTTTCCAGCCCGGGTATGTGTTGTAAGATATAAAAGCCACGCCGTTTTGGCTTAAATTTTCTCTTACGACTCTTAAAATAGCATCTTTTACAAAGTCAGGTACCCAGCTAAATACGCCGTGAGCGATGATGTAGTCAAATTTCTCATCGCTTTTAAACTCGCAGATGTCGCCGTGAATTAGCTCTAGATTATCTAGTCCTATCTCTTTTACGATCTCTTTGCCACGTCTTATTTGCTCACCACTAAGATCGATGCCAACCACTCTTGCGTTTTCATTATTTACGGCAAATGGGATCAAATTCCCACCAAAACTGCAACCTATCTCAAGCACTTTTGCATTTTGGCAAGGCGGTGGATTGATGCCAAGAAGCGTAGCGCAAGCCTCAAGTTTATAAGGCGATGACTGCGCAAATGCTGATGATTTATAGGTTAGCTCGTCATAAGACTTCTCGATCTTGCTATTTTTATCCATTTTCTATCCTTAGTAGTCTTCGTTTTTTATCTTCTCCAGCATATTTTTAGCGTCATTTTCAGGCTCATCTACGATATATGCGCGTCTTATCTTGCCGCCTTTTATGATAAGTGTTTGACGAAAGTAAAATTTATGCCCATTTGAAGCTGCAAATACAGGTAATTCAAGGGCGCGCTCTAGCATAAATTCGCTATCATTTAAAAACATCACGCCAGTTGCGGTCTCTTCTTCGAATTTCTTTTGAGCCGCGATATCTTGGGAGCCAATAGCAACCACCATAAAGCCAAGATCGTTAAATTCTTTAAGAAGCTTTTTGTAGTTTATCGCTTGCTTGGTGCAGCCTTTCATACCAGCAGTATTTTGTAGCTGCTCGCTTAAAAGCTCAAAGTCCTCGCCTATCTTTGGGTGGATAAAAACCACGCAGTCATGGGTCCTTGCAAATGCAGAAAAGTCAAATTCTTTGCCGTCTAAAGTCTTTAGATAGATACTTGTAGGCACTTTTATCATGTTTTGTCCTTTAAAATTTTTATCTATTATATATCTTTAAGCTTTTTTTGAATTTAAAAGATAGACGGTAAAAAGAACAAAAAAGCTAATTATTAGCATCAAAAGCGCATAGATGTGAGCTTTGGTATAATCAAGCATCTCAACTGCCTCAAATATCGCGATACTAGCGACCTTGCTCTCTCCTGCCACACTGCCACCTATCATCAAAACCACGCCAAATTCACCCATCGTATGAGCAAAGCTAACAACGATCGCGGTTAGTAAATTTGACCTGATACTTGGCAGTATCACTCTAAAAATGGTCGTGAGCTTGCTCTTGCCAAGGCTGTAGCTCGCCTCAAAGAGGCTTTTTTTTAGGCTATTTAGCCCAGCATAAATTGGCCCAAACATAAATGGCAGCGAGTAGATACAGCTTGCCACAACAAGGCCAGTGAAGTTAAAAACCAGCCTCACACCAAAAAGCTCTTCGATAAATTTACCAAAGGCCGAGTAAGGCGAGAGAAAAATGAGCAGATAAAAGCCAAGAACGCTTGGTGGCAGCACCAAAGGCAGCGAGATGATAGACTCTAAAAATGCCTTGCCAAAAAATTTCTTTTGCGACATAAAATAAGCAAGCGCAACGCAGACAAAAAACAAGATAAAAGTCGTTATAAAAGATAGCTTTAGCGATAGCCAAAATGGCTCGTAGTCGATAGATAGTAGCTCGCGCATCATGCTTTTACCAAATTTACGCCAAAAGCTTTTGTGCTAACCACGACCGTATCGCCAGCTCTTAGTCCTAAGGCCTCAGCCTCGCTTAGCACGACCTCGCAAATTTGGCGGTTTATCAGCACGCTTGCCACATAAATGGCATCACGCTTTTTGATCTCCAAAACCTTAGCGTTAAATGCAAATTTCTGTGATCCTGCACTTTTTAAAAATATCTCGCTCGCACTGCCAGACCTTGAAATTTTGCCATTTTCAAGGACAAAAACCTTGCTGCAAAGCTTGTAAATTTCAGCTATTTCGTGACTTACCAAAACAACGCTCATCTTAAACTCATCGTGAAGTGCTAGCAAATAGTCCTGCAGCTTCTCGCGCATCGCGTTATCTAGCGCACTTAGTGGCTCATCTAGCAGTAAAATTTCAGGCTTTCTCATCACTGCCCTAGCAAGTGCTACGCGCTGCTTTTGACCGCCTGAGAGTTCGCTTATCTTGGCATTTTTTAGGCTCTTTAGCTCGCAAATTTCAAGCAGTTTATTTGCTAAGCTTTCATCGTTATTTGCAAAGAGTAAATTTTTAAAGACATTCATATTTTCAAAAAGGGCGTAGTCTTGAAATAAAAAGCCGATATTTCGCTTTTGCGGGGCTAAATTTGTCTTTTCATTAAAAAAGATCTTATCTCCAACTTTTATCACGCCACTTTGCGGGGTTTCAAAACCAGCGATGAGCCTTAAAATAGTGGTCTTGCCACCGCCGCTTGCTCCATAAAGTGCGACAAACTCGCCACTTTCAAAGGCAAGCTCAGCCTCAAGCATAAATTTACCGCCGCCACCATTTAGCTCTTTTTTGCAAGAAATTTCTATCATTTTTAAGCGCTTA
>CAUUIN010000051.1:0-13004 GCA_963545295.1 uncultured Campylobacter sp.
TGCTATCACAACTACTTCAAAACATTTGGGATGCAGGCACAACTCCAAAAGATGTCTTTATCGGTGCTGATCTAAAGCCAGCTATCAATAAAATAGCATTTAAACATTATTTTTACCGTCAAAAAATCCTCTTAATATTAAAATTTATTTGTAAAAGATTGATATTTGGTATTGCTAAAGTAAATAATATCTATATTTTTAGAGATTTTAGTCTGAGTATAGTCAGCAAATTTAATGCATAATGCCTAAAAATTTGTTGCTAAATTCAGCCTATTTTTTCTTTTAGAAATTCCAAAATTTCTTATGCTTTTTCATTTAGTAACTCTTTTGGGATATGTAAGAAGGAGCCTTCTTTTAAGAGCAAAGCTATAAAATTATCCGTTTTGCGAGTACCAAGAAACGCACCAAATGAAAAATGAACTGTGCTTGCCGCTGTGACAAACAAGACATCATCATATATAACGATCTCTGTTCGCGCTCAAGATTGATGTTTGAGTAAATGGCTCTAGTAGATAAAACTGGCTTAACTACGGTCGTATAAATGTAGAGCACAATGACTAAATTTCATCCGTGACTATCTCTATCTTGCTTACATCAACCAAACTGCCGTCTATGATGATCTCCTCTATCTTGCTAGCTCTTATGATGCCACTTTTTGGGTTTTTCACGCTTTTTATTATGCTTTTGGTGCTCACATCGACACTTGAGTACTCAAAAGCAAGGCTAGTATCCATAAAAATGCAGTCTTTTACGGCCAAATTTTCCACGTAGCAAAGGGCTTGCAAGCTCTTTATCGTGCAGTTTATGAGCGTTACATTTTTTGCATTCCAGGCTAGGTATTCGCCTGAGATGAGGCAGTTTTGCGCGACCACGTTTTCGCAGTTCCAAAAGGCATCTTTTGAGATGAGCTTTGAGTTTGTGATGCGAAGGTTTTTACAGCTATCAAAGCAGTAGTTTCCGTCTAAATTTAGCCCATCTATCTGCAAATTTTCGCTATTTGCCCCAAAATAATCTCCCTTTGCAAAGACGTTTTTTATTTTCACGTCTGCACAGCCCCAAAGTGTCTCGGCGGCGTCTGAGAAATTTACATTTTCTAGTGAAATTTGCGAGCTTTTTCTAAAGCTTTTGGGAGCATTTATGACCACGTCCTTAAAACTTAAATTTGCGCTGTACCACATCCCGGCTCTTGCTAGAGGCTCGAGATAGCCACCATTTAGCGTGATGTCGCTTGCGTACCAAAGCGGATATTTGTAAGCAAAAACGCACTCATTTAGAGTTAAATTTGAGCTGTGCTTTAGTGGCGACTCGCCATCTTCAAAGATACAGTTAGTAAATTTCGTATCTTTTGCCCTAAACATCGCGCGCTCGCCAGTGAAAATTTCGGCGTTTCTCTCTTGCATTTTTGTCCTTTATTAAATTTTTCTCTCAAAATTATACTGATTTTCTTAAATTTTATTGCAAAATGCCATTAAATTTACTTTAAAGACGCAAAGCGTTATAATCGCCCCAAAAAAGGAGCAAAAATGGGTTTAAAATCAGACTCTTGGATAAGGAAAATGTCGGTTGAAAAGAAGATGATCGTGCCATTTGCCGAGGAGCAAGTGGGTCGCGGTGTCGTTAGCTACGGCGTTTCTAGCTATGGCTATGATATTCGCGTGGGCGATGAGTTTAAAATTTTTACAAACATCGGCGGAACGGTCGTTGATCCAAAGAATTTTGATGAGAAAAATGTGGTCGATTTTAAGGGCGATGTCTGCATAGTGCCGCCAAATTCTTTTGCTTTGGCGCGCACGATCGAGTACTTTAACATGCCTGATAACGTGCTGGCGATCTGCCTTGGCAAGAGTACATACGCAAGGTGCGGTATCATCGTAAATGTGACGCCTTTTGAGCCGGGATTTAAGGGGCATATCACGATAGAGATTTCAAACACGACACCGCTACCTGCTAAAATTTACGCAAATGAGGGCATCGCACAGGTACTATTTATCGAGGGTGATGAGCCTTGCGAGGTGACCTATGCTGATAAAAACGGCAAATACCAAGCCCAAGAGGGCATCACGCTGCCTAGAATTTTAAAATAATTTTCATGCCTTTGCGACCTTGCAAAGGCTAAATTTATTGACCACTTTTTATAAAAACCCTAAACAATAACGAAATTTTGACGAAATAGAAGCTAGAAAGAGCGGAGCTTTGATAAATAAATTTTAAATTTGGCACAGCTTTTGCTTAAAAATTTATAAACTAGCTCATAAATCAAGCTCAAAATATAAGGATATATATGTCAGATAAAAAAAGTAAAAAAACAGCTAAAGAGATAAAAGAAACAAAGCTAAACGGTATAACAAATCCTATCTTTGAAAAAAATCTTCAAGCGTTATTTCAACAAGATGAAGTTTTGGCTGCAAGACTATTTAGTATGACATCACAAAATAAATACGAGATAGTTTTAGGGAAAAATGATCCTTTGGATATAAATATCATAAACAAAGAGACATCTCAATCTATATATAAAAATCCTGTCGAAGAGACATATAAGATGCTTGATGAGATAGAAAAAAAATATAAAAGATATCCAGGTCTTTTTTTCTATGGTCTTGGAAATGGAGTATTTTATAAAGCTCTAGCAAAGAATAAGACTCATAAAAGCATTGCTATCATTGAACCAGAGATCGAAATAATTTATAGTGTTTTAAATTTGATCGATCTATCTGAAGAGTTAGAAAAAGAGCAGATAGTGCTATTTTTCTCAGAATTTACAACTCACACACAGTTTCACTATCTTATAGTAAACGCTGAGTTAGAACCATACTCAAAGACATATAATCTAATAATACACTCTAAATTTTATGATCAGTTTTCAGATGACTATATAGATATAAATAAAAAATTCGCAGAGGCATTTTCTCATATAGTTATAGCACATGGTAACTCTATAGACGATCTTTTGATAGGTACAAGGCAAAATATAGAAAATTTGCCAGAAATGTTTAAAAACTATTGCTACCGTGATCTAATCAAAAAGAGACATAATTTAGTTGATACAGCCATAATCGTCTCAACCGGACCAAGTTTAGACAAGCAGCTAGAGACACTTAAAAAATTTGCACCTTATGTAAGTATTATAAGTGTCGATGCTTCATACCCCATACTAGCTAGAAATGGCATAAAGCCTGACTATGTTACATCAATTGAGCGCATGATACCAACATCAACTTTTTTTGAAAAAAAACATCCGGATATTGATGAGGATATACATTTTGTTATCTCCTCTGTGACCCACACACAAAGCGTAAAAAATATCTTACCAAGGCGCTTGGTGCTTACTATGAAGCCACAACATGAAGAGAAGATGTTTGGCTTGAAAAAATATGGCTATTTAGGAGTTGGACATAGTTGTGCAAATATGGCTTATCAGTTGGCCTATGTGCTAGGACATAAAAATATTGTTTTTATAGGTCAGGATCTTGCTTTTGGAAAAGATGGGGCAAGTCATGCAAAAGGTCATACTATAGCCCAACCGGATGAAAATTTATATATCACAGCTTATGGTGGCGAAGGTGAAGTGCGAACAACCTATGTTTGGACGCTTTTTAAAAATCAATTTGAAAATGATATCGAGCAGTCTAAACTCGAGAATATAACATCCTATAACTGTACTGAAGGCGGTGCAAGAATAGAAGGAACTATAGAAAGACCATTTTTGGAGGTTATGAGAGAACTTTGTGTAGATAAAAAAGAAAAGAAACTGCCTAACATACCAAAAAATAGTGAAAAAACAACAAATAATGATATGTTAAAAGCTTATAAAGTGATACAAGAAAAGATAAAAATGCAAACCTTTTTGAAGAAAGAGCTTGAAAAAGTATTTTTAGAAGTTACTCCTAAGATAGATGAGTTAAATTTGCTAAGAAAGCAAGACAAGATAACTCAAAAGCATTTTGATGAACTTTTAAAAATAGTTAAAAAAATAGATAAAGCTAAAGACTTTATATCAAAAAGAAAGTATATGAAATACATACAAAACGTCTTTATGATATCGGTTTTCTACCAGGAACTAGAGCTTGCTAAAATTTCTGTAACACCTAGTGATACGAACAAAGAAAAGATAGATAAGTTATTTGAATGGGCAAATGCGCATAAATATTGGCTATTTTCGGCGGCTGGTGGCATAAATGCTGATATAGAAACAACAAAAGAAGCCTCTAAACCTCTTATAAAAGAGCTTAAAAAACGTGGAATCTTTCCAAAAGAAGACTAATAATGGATATCTTAAGCTTAATAGGACGCACGAAAAATCTCTTTGAAGATGATATAAATGCACTTGGTAAAGAGCTAAAAGAGATAGTTTCAAGCTCAAGCTTTCTAGTTATCGGTGGTGCAGGATCTATAGGCTCTGCCGTGACAAAAGAGATCTTCATAAGAGACCCCAAAAAACTCTACATCGTTGATATCTCTGAAAACAACCTTGTTGAGCTAGTACGTGACATAAGAAGTGAGTTTGGATATATAAACGGCGACTTTAAAACTTTTGCCATAGATGTTGCAAGTGCCGAGTTTGACGCACTTTTATCGCAAAGCGGTGGGTTTGACTATGTGTTAAATTTATCGGCACTAAAGCACGTTAGAAGCGAAAAAGATCCATTTACACTCATGAGAATGCTTGAAACAAACATCTTTAACACCGACAAAACTCTAGCTCAAGCTTTTGAAATGCGAGCAAAAAAATATTTCTGCGTCAGCACCGACAAGGCAGCAAACCCTGTAAATTTGATGGGAGCTAGCAAGCGCATCATGGAGATGTTTGCATTTAGGCACTCTTTAGAGATCGACGTCTCGATGGCTAGGTTTGCAAACGTGGCATTTAGCGACGGCTCGCTTCTTTTTGGTTTTCAAAAACGCATAGAAAAGTCTCAGCCAATAGTCGCTCCAAACGACGTCAGACGCTATTTTTTGACACCAAAAGAGAGCGGCGAACTCTGCCTTTTAAGCACCATTTTTGGCGAAAATAGAGATATATTTTTTCCAAAATTAGATGAAAATTTAGACCTCATAACATTTAGCGAGATAGCCAAGCGGTATTTAGCAAATTTAGGCTACGAGCCATTTTTGTGTGAAAACGAGGAGGAGGCCAGAAAGCTTGCAAAAGTGCTTCCAAAAGATGGCTTTTACCCTTGTCTTTTTGCGCCTAGCGATACGACCGGAGAGAAAGACTACGAGGAGTTTTTTGTCGATGGCGAAAGACTTGACATGCAAAGGCTTCAAAACATCGGCGTAGTTAAAAATGATGCAAATTTTGACAGCAAAAAGCTAGAAATTTTCAAAAATAATATCTTAAATTTAAAATCAAGCTTGACATGGAGCAAAGAAGACGTTTTGCGCGAAGTTTTCGAGCTCATACCAAATTTTATGCATAAAGAAACAGGAAAGTATCTTGATGAAAAAATGTGATTTTGACGAGGTTTTGAAATTTATAAAAAGCACCTTTGGCAAGGACAAAGTCCCGCTTCACGAGCCTAAATTTATAGGCAATGAGAAAAAATATCTACTTGAGTGCATCGACTCTAGCTTTGTTTCAAGTGTCGGCAAATTTGTCGATGAGTTTGAGGGTAAGCTAGCTCAAATGGTCGGTGCTAAATTCGCGGTTGCCACGACAAATGGCACCTCTGCGCTTCATATTTGCTTAAAGTTAGCTGGCGTAGAGCAAAATGACGAAGTGATTACCCAGCCAGTTACATTTATAGCCACTTGCAACGCCATTAGCTACCTTTTTGCAAAGCCGGTTTTTGTGGACGTTGATCTTGACACACTTGGTATGTCACCAGCGTCACTTAGCGCATTTTTAGAGAGAAACTGCGAGCTAAAAGGTAGCAACTGCGTAAATAAAACTAGTGGCAGGATAGTGCGTGCCTGCGTGCCTATGCATACTTTTGGACTACCTTGTAAGATAGATGAGATAGCTCAAATTTGCAAGCGTTGGAACATCGTTTTGGTAGAAGATAGTGCCGAGAGCCTTGGTAGCTACTATAAAGGCACTCATACAGGAAATTTTGGAAAGCTCTCAGCTATGAGCTTTAATGGCAATAAGATCGTCACAAGCGGAGGTGGTGGAGCTATCATCACAAACGACGAGGAGATAGCAAAGCACGCTAAATTTATTACTACGACTGCTAAGGTGCCACATCCCTTTGAGTATCGTCACAGCGAGATCGGCTACAACTACCGCTTGCCAAATTTAAACGCGGCCCTGCTTGTGGCGCAGCTTGAAAATCTGGAGCTATTTTTAAAGAGCAAACGCGAGCTTGCGATGATCTATAAAGAGTTTTTTGCTAAATTTGATGATGTGAAATTTATAGATGAGCCAGCTGGTGCTAGGTCAAATTTTTGGCTAAATGCGGTGCTTTTTGAAAGCCATGAAAAACGAGACGAGTTTTTGAAATTTAGTAATGAAAATGGCGTTTTTACGCGTCCTATCTGGCAGCTCATGAACGAGCTTGATATGTTTAAGGACTGCCAAAGAGACGAGCTAAAAAATGCTAAATTTCTAAGCGATAGGATAGTAAATATCCCAAGCAGCGCAAGAGTGTAGCCGTGCAAGATATAGTTTTGGTAGGTGGCGGTGGGCACTGCAAAAGTGTGATAGATGTCATCGAGAGCGAGGCTAAATTTAATATAATTGGTATCATAGATACGGCAGAAAATATTGGCAAAAGGGTACTTGGCTATGAAATTATAGGTAGTGATGATGATCTAGCTGAGGTTTTTATATCATGCAAAAATGCTGTGGTGACGGTTGGGCAGATAAAAAGCAGTGAGCCTAGAAAAAGGTTGTTTGCACTACTAAAAGAGATAGGTTTTGAACTGCCAGTCATTATCTCTCCGCTTTCGTATATCTCAAAGCATGCAAGTGTAGGTGAGGGAACGGTTGTGATGCATCATGCCTTGATCAACGCTGGTGCAAATGTCGGTAAAAACTGCATCATAAACACAAAAGCGCTTGTTGAGCATGACGCAACTATTGGTGATCATTGCCATATCTCAACAGCAAGTGTGGTAAATGGCGGTGTTGTTGTGCAGGATGGGACATTCTTTGGTAGCAATGCAACTAGTAAAGAGTATATCGTGATAGGCGAAAGTTCTATCATAGGGGGCGGAACTAGTGTGATGAAAAGCTTGGAGAAAAACGCTTTTATAAAGGCGTAAAACTAGCATTTTAAAGGAAATTTGATGTCAAATAGGGTTTTTATCATAGCTGAGGCTGGGGTTAATCACAATGGCGATATAAATTTAGCCAAAAAACTGATCGATGTAGCAGTCAAAGCTGGCGCTGATGCAGTGAAATTTCAGACCTTTAAGGCTCAAAACCTAGTTTCAAAAAATGCGCAAAAGGCTAGCTATCAAAAAGAAACTACCGATAAAAATGAAAGCCAGTTTGAGATGATAAAAAAGCTTGAGCTAGACGATAACACACATAAAGAGCTAATAGCCTACTGCAAGCAAAAAGACATCATGTTTCTATCAACCCCTTTTGATAGCGACAGTATAAAGCTTCTTGATGAGCTAGGACTTAGCACATTTAAGATCCCAAGTGGCGAGATAACAAATTTACCTTATCTTAGGCAGATAGGTGGGCTTAATAAAAAGATCATCCTCTCAACCGGTATGGCAAATTTAGGTGAGGTGGAGGCTGCAATAGAAGCACTTGTAAAAAGTGGCACGAAACGTGAAAACATAAGCCTTCTGCACGCAAATACGCAGTATCCAACGCCGATGGAGGATGTAAATTTAAAGGCGATGACAACCCTTAAAAAAGCCTTTGGGCTTGAGGTCGGGTATAGCGATCATACGCTTGGTATCGAGGTTGATATCGCAGCAGTTGCCATGGGTGCAAAGATCATAGAAAAGCACTTTACGCTTGATAAGAACATGCCTGGACCTGATCATAAGGCTAGCCTTGAGCCAGATGAGTTAGCGGCTATGGTTAAAGCTATTAGAAATATCGAGCTAGCACTTGGAGATGGGCTAAAACACTTTAGTAAAAGCGAGAGCGAAAATATCAAAATAGCTAGAAAGTCAATCGTCGCAAAGTGTGATATAAAAAAAGGTGAAATTTTTAGCGAGCAAAATATCTGCGTAAAACGCCCAGGGGACGGCATAAATCCTATGAGGTGGGATGAGGTGATCGGGCAAATTTCGCAAAAAGACTATAAACAAGATGAGCTGATATGAGAAAAATTTGTGTAGTGACAAGCACTAGAGCTGAATATGGCCTACTTTACTGGCTCTTAAAAGAGATCGAGGCAGATGGCGAGCTTGAGCTTCAGCTTATTGTCACTGGCATGCATCTAAGTCCTGAGTTTGGACTCACATACAAAGAGATTGAAAAAGAATTTAAGATAGATAAAAAGATAGAAATTTTAAGTAGTTCGCATACAAGTCTTGATATTTGTTCGGAGATGGCAAGAGTTTATGAGAAATTTGCTCTGGCACTAGCTGAGCTCAAGCCTGATATATTGGTGCTTCTTGGTGATAGATATGAGATATTTGGTGTAGCAGGTGTGGCCAGTATCATGCAGATACCAATAGCACATATCCATGGTGGTGAGACCACACAAGGGGCGTTTGACGAAGCTTTTAGGCACAGCATAACAAAGATGAGTCACATACATTTTGCAGCCACAAATGAGTACGCAAACCGTATAATTCAGCTTGGCGAAGAACCTAGTAGAGTATTTAATGTCGGCGGTCCTGGCATAGAAAATATAAAAAAGCTAAATTTGCTAAATAAAGATGAGTTTGAAAAATCAATAAATTTTAAGCTTGCTAAAAAAAATATCCTCATCACTTTTCATCCAGCTACACTTGAAAATAGTAGTGCAAGAGAGCAGTTTAGTGAGATTTTAAAAGCGCTTGATGAACTAGATGATACAAATTTTATCTTCACAAAGGCAAATAGCGATACAGATGGTGATGTGATAAATAAAATGATAGATGAGTATGTGAATCAAAACTCACAAAAAGCCGTGGCTTTTGCCTCACTTGGACAGCTAAGATACCTAAGTGCTATTAAATTTGTTGATATTGTTTTAGGAAACAGTTCAAGTGGCTTAACGGAAGCACCAAGCTTTAAAAAGGCTACCATAAATATAGGCGACCGCCAAAAAGGACGTGCTAGAGCTAGCAGTGTGATGGACGTTAGGCCTGTTAAAGAAGAAATTTTATCTGCTATCAAAAGAGTGTATTCAAAAGAATTTGAGCAAACTTTAAAAGATACGATCAATCCTTATGATGGTGGATATCCAAGCAAGAAGATGGTTAAAATTTTAAAAGAGACCAAGCTTGAAGGTATTTTGAAAAAGAAATTTTATGATATAGGTATAAAATGAGAATAGTAAACGATATAAAACTTAGTATAAATTCAACCATTAAAGATGCCTTACAGACTATCAATAACGGAGGGCTTCAAATCGCCATCGTCGTTGATGAAAACGACGCTCTAGTAGGAACAGTAACAGACGGTGACATCAGACGCGGTTTGCTAAACGGCCTTGATCTAAATAGTAGCGTCAGTCTAGTGGTACACAAGAGCCCAAGTATAGCAAGTGTCGGTGATACTAAAGAGTCTATTTTAAAGATAGCACTTGCTAAAAAACTTCATAAAATTCCATTGGTTGACGAGCTTGGCAAGCTTGTGGGCATAGAAGATATCGAAGATATTATTAAGCCAGTTAGCAAGACAAATAGAGTAATCCTAATGGTAGGAGGTCTTGGCACTAGACTTAGACCACTCACGCAAGATATGCCAAAGCCGATGCTAAAGGTTGGAAACAAGCCAATCCTTCAAACGATAGTCGAGAAATTTGCAGAGTATGGCTTTGTAAATATCACGATGTGCGTAAATTTTAATGCAAGTATTATTAGAGACTATTTTGGCGACGGAAAAGAATTTGGCGTACATATCGACTATGTTTTAGAGCAAAAAAGGATGGGTACAGCAGGGGCGTTAAGCTTACTAAAAGAGCGCCCGAGTGAGCCATTTTTTGTAATGAACGGTGATCTTCTTACAAATGTAAATTTTGAGCATATTTTTAACTACCACATGCTAAATAAAGCCACAGCCACAATGTGCGTCAGAGAGTATGACTACGAGGTTCCTTACGGCGTGGTAAAGATGAATGATAATAAAATAATAGAGATCGCAGAGAAGCCAGTGCAGAAATTTTTTGTAAGTGCTGGGATATATATGCTCTCACCTGAAATTTTAGATCTGATCCCGCAAGATGAGTTTTATGATATGCCTACACTCTTTGAAAAGGCGATAGTTCAAGACAAAAATGTAATCTCCTTTCCGATACATGAGTACTGGATAGACATAGGGCGTCTTGAAGAGTATCACAAGGCAAATGAAGAATACGCAAAGATATTTTAGATGAAAGCTCTTGTTGTAGGCTACGGTTCGATCGGCAAAAGACACTGCGAGGTCTTAGAGACTTTAGCGCAGATAGATGAAATTTGCCTAGTTACTAGCCAAGAGGTGGCTGATAAAATTTGCTACAAAAGCTTAGAGGAGATCTCGAATTTAGATAAGTTTGACTATTTTGTTATAGCAACTCCCACATTTTTACATCTAAAAAATTTGAAATTTATAGATGAAAGAGTAAGCAATAAGATCATACTTTGCGAAAAGCCATTATTTGAAAAAAAATATAATTTCACGCCTAAAAATAATAAAATTTTTGTAGGCTATGTGCTGAGATTTCATCCGCTTTTACAAAAGCTAAAAGAGTTTTTAAAAAACGAGAAAATTTTATATCTGAATGCTAATTGTGGTCAGTATCTACCAAGCTGGCGAAGTGGCGACTATAGGAAGTGCTATAGTGCTAGCAAAGAAAAAGGTGGTGGAGTCTTGCTAGATCTTAGTCATGAGCTAGACTATACCATGTGGTTATGTGGCAAATTTGAAAGCCTAAAAAGCTTTCAAGGTAAAATTTCAAATTTAGAGATAATAAGCGATGATCTATGTATGGTTTTTGGTAGGACTAAAATGGATGCCATAGTAAATGTAAGCATTGACTATCTAAGCCATATCACGCATAGAAGCTTGCGAGTGGAGTGCGAGGGATCAACTTATGAGCTTGACTTTATAGCAGGTACACTTACTAAGCAAGATAGTAGTAAGCAAATTTTTAACATGCCAAATTTGGCAAGAAATGAGATGTTTTTAGCCATGCATAAAGATGTTTTGGGAGAGCAAAGATATATTTGTAGCTTTGATGAGGGGCTAGATGTGATGGACGCGATAGATCAAATTCAAGGGCAAAACAATGAGTAATGTTTTATGTACGATATGCGCAAGAGGCGGTAGTAAGGGAGTAAAAGGTAAAAATGTGCGCGAGCTTTGTGGCAAGCCACTTATAGCTCATACCATAGAGCAGGCAATAGCATCAAATTTATTCGAGCATATTGTTATTAGCACAGATAGCGACCTAATAGCGGAAGCAGCTGTAAAGTACGGTGCAGAGGTCTTTTTTAAAAGAGATGCTGCTATGGCTAGCGATACGGCAGGAAAACTTGATGTCATAAAAGATGCTTTTTTAAAAAGCGAGGAACATTACGGACGTAAATTTGACTATGAGATCGACCTTGACGCCACATCTCCACTTCGTGACGTAAGTGACATAACAAATTCTTTTGAGCAGTTTTTACGTGATGATAATGACAACCTAATAACCGCTATGCCAAGCAGAAGAAGTCCATATTTTAACCTAGTTGAAATTTATCCAGATGGGCATGTGGCGTTAGCAAAAACTTTGACAAATGCCATTTTGTGCCGCCAAGATGCTCCAAAGACTTATGATATGAATGCTTCTATTTATATTTGGAAGCGCGAAGTTTTGCTAAATAATGACACTTTATTTTTACCAAAAACTGGACTTTATGTGATGGATGAAGATAGATCTATCGATATAGATTGTGAGCTTGATTTTAAATTTGTAGAATTTATAATGAAGGAAAAAAATGCTAACAGATAAGGTCGTAGTAGTTACCGGAGGGGCTGGCAGGATAGGAAGTGCTTTTATAAGAGCTATTACAAGCCAAAACGGAGTTGGCGTGATAGCAGAGGTTGATATAAAAAGGGCAAATTTATTAAAAGATGAGATTGCAAGCTTGCAAAAAGATGTGAGGATCGAGGTTTTGCAAATTGATATCAGCGACGCAAATTCTATCAATGAGGCTATAAATTTCTTGCACTCAAAGTATGGACATATAGACGCATTAGTAAATAATGCCTATCCAAAAAGTAAAAATTACGGTAAGAAATTTTTTGAGATCAACAAGGATGATTTTAATGCCTTTTTAAATTTACATCTTGGCGGATACTTTAATATCTCACAAAATTTCATCAAGTACTTCTTGGAGCAAGGTCATGGCAATATCATAAACATCTCATCCATTCAAGGTATAGGAGCGCCTGCTTTTGAGACTTATGAAGGAACAAATATGCACTCTCCGGTTGAATACACAGTCGTAAAACATGGGCTTCTTGGTATGACAAAATATATGGCAAAGATGTTTAAAAAAGATAATATCCGCGTGAATGCCATAAGTCCTGGAGGGATTTTAGATGGACAGCCCGAGCCGTTTTTAAGCCAGTACAAAAAAAGGTGTGGCGTAAAAGGCATGCTCGATGCAAATGATATTTGTGGAGCTTTAGTGTATCTGCTAAGTGATTCTTCAAAATATGTAAATGGACAAAATATCGTAGTTGATGATGGCTTTAGCCTATAAAAATACAAATAAAATAGTATAAATTTATCTAGTCTAAGCTAGATAAATTTATATATCGCTTTTAATACGCACTCTTTTTTCATACAAAATTTCACCAAGCAAGAGCTTGCTATCTATAATTTTTCTATTTTTACAATTTAACTTAATATGGAAAAATATCTAAAACCCCAAAGACTAGCTTTGGGGCTGGGGGTTTGCGTATTGTAAAAGCATTA
>CAUUIN010000052.1:0-12888 GCA_963545295.1 uncultured Campylobacter sp.
CAAAATCAAGAGCGTTTATAGGGGGCGTGCCAAAAGGCAAAAACCGCTTTTATGACCTTGCAAAACGTGGAATGAGCGGTGAAAAAGAGTGGGTAAATTTTCAAATATCAAGCTTTAATAATCCATTGCTGAAAAAAGAACAAATAGACGAAATGGTAGCTGAGCTTGGCGGTATAGATAGCGACGTAGTGCGCCAAGAGATATACGGCGAGTTTTTAGACACTACCTCAAATGTGTTGTTTAACCTTGCTTTGATAGAAAGTGCCTTTGACACGCAGATGCCAAACGAAAAAGCTAGTATTGTTTGGGGGCTAGATGTGGCACGTGAGGGCGATGATGAAAGTGTGCTTTGTATAAGGCAAGGATATGGAGTTACGAACTTTTATACTTTTAGGCTTGATAGTGTTACGGCACTAGCAAGGGAGATTTTTGGCATATATGAGAGAAGCGAGAATAAGCCAGACGCCATTTTTATTGATAGTGTGGGCGTTGGGGCTGGTGTGTTTGACACGCTAGTAGATTTTGGCTTGCGTGGGATAGTGAGGGAGGCAAAATTTTCATACAAGGCAACAAATGAAAAGCTTTACGCAAACAAAAGGGCGGAGGCTTACTTTACACTCAAAGAGAAATTTAAATTGCTTAGCATCGTGCCAAATGACAAACTAAAAAAACAGCTTAGCACAATTAGCTTTTACTATGACAAGAAAGAGCGTTATTTATTGTTGCCAAAAGAAAACATAAAAAAAGAGTTTGGTTTTAGCCCTGACTTGGCAGACGCTTTGGCTTTGACGTTTTTTGATCCACTACCAGCAAAGATCAATCAAATTAACTACGATGATGGAGGCATTTGGTGAAAGAGTGCCAAAATTGGGTAGATTTGGCACAACAAATCGAGTATATTTCTGAAAATATCGACGTAGAGCTAATTAGAAAAGTGGCGACACTCGATGACGAGGCTTTGCGACTATGTTTTTGCGTGATGATATGTGAGTGGTTGAAGGGAGCAAAATTTATCCCTACAAAACAAGCAAAAGTCCGCCTTGCTAAAGCTCTTAGAGAAAAAGGGGTAAGCAAAAAAAGAGTGAGCGAGCTAACTAATATCAGCACAAGGACAATTTATAGACTAGGACACGAAAATGACAAACGATGAAAGAGTAAGTTATCTTGAGGAGTTGGTGCAAATAGCTTATAATGGCTATGCAGAGTATAAGCCGTTTTTTGACAAGCTAAATGATGCGTATTTGCTTGTGCTTGAAGCAGAGCAATATAACAGCCTAAAAGAGAGAAATAAAAGCAAAAACTACATACCAAAGCTAAACTCGAAAGCTAAAAGGATATATGACGGCTTAACCGAAACATATTTCAATAATGATACCTTCGCAAAGCTAGAGCCTTATATAAACTCAACTCATGACGTGATCGATAAGTGGCAAGAGGCACTAAATTTTTACTGTGACAAGATAAATTTATACAAAGTTTTTGCTCCTATCTTTTTAAAAGCAGCTTTTAGCCCTAGCTCGGTAGTAAAAGTGTTTTGGGCGAAAGATGAAGCAAAGATAGAGGAAGTGGATATAAATGACATCTACTTTGATCCTGACGCAAAAAATACAGACGACATTCGTTATATCGTGCATAGGATTTATCTGACCACAAACGACATAAAAAAGCTAATCAAAAATAAGACGTTTAAGCAAATTGATTTAAGCGAAAATAGACCTTATGAGAGAATTTGCCTAAATGAAATCTATGAGCTAAACGATGAGAAATGGAGCGTTAGCACGCTTTACAATAGTGAGCTTTTACGAGATCGTGTGGAGCTAAAAGACGGGCAGCCATTTGTTTTTGGCTATATGTTGCCACAAACAAAACGCAATATCGATCAAACTTTTGTTTGTGCCTATGGCGAGCCAGCTCTTGCTTCGCTTTTGCCACTACAAGATGAGCTAAATGCGATAAGAAACTCAATCACTGACGTAACAAGAAATCAAGCAACGCCAAAGATCGTTTTCAACCGCAGTGCGAGCATATCAAGAGCTGATTTAGAGCGCCCAAGCGGTGCAATCTTCACTGATAGCCCAGCCGACATCAAAATAGTGCCGCCTGGCGACATAAACGCTTCAATGGCTACGCTTCAAGTAATAGAGCAAGAGATGAGTGAGGTAAGCGGAGTAAGCCCACAACAAAACGGAGCGCCAACAACTAGGCAAGAGACTGCAACAATGGCGTCAATTATGGCAAATGAAGGTAGCGTAAGGCTTCAAGGCTACATAAGAACCTACAATGAAACATTTTTTGAGCCAATATTTGAACGCCTTGCATTTTTAGTTTGGAAGTATGGAGATCCGCTATTTTTTGCAGGGTTTAGCCGTGGCGAAGTGCCGAGTTTTAATATAAACCTAAACACTGGCATAGGCGCACTAAATAAGGAGGTGCAAAAGAAAAGCCTAATGGATGCTAGCGGAATAATATCAGCTCAATTTGGCATGTGCTTACAACTTCAAGATGCGGATGGTGCAAATAGGATGAAAGAAGCAAACGAGAAAATCCTATTAGAGCTATTGCCACTATATGGCATAAAAGACCCAGAGAATTTTATCGGAAAGGAGAGCGAGCTTGCTAAACAACTTAAGCCACAGGCTATTTTGCCAAGCGTGGCAGAACCTATCGCAGAAGCAGGAGCTTTACCAGCTGACACAATGCCAAGCGTTTAGGTCGTTTTTTGAATATCTTTTGGGGCTTTATGCGACAAACGTAAGTGCTAGCCAAAACGATAAGAACAGCGATGAAATGAGGTTAAGGGCGATCGAGAACATTAAAACACTCGAAAGCCTTTTGAGTTTTTTTGAAAATTACAAAGAGGAGTAATAAATGACAGAGCAAGAAGCACTAAACGAATTAGTAGGCATTGTAAATGGTGATGAGCAAGTAGAGCCTGAAACAAACGAGGCGGCACAAGAAACACAAGAGCAACCAAAAGAACAAGTAGCGGAGCAAGTGGCAACGCAAGAGCCAAAGAAAGAGGAGCTTAACATTGAAGCTATCAAACAAGCAATGGCTGAAGCTTTGGCTGCAAAAGAACAGCCACAAGAGCCAGCACATCCACAGCTTGACCCTGAAAAACAAGCTTTGCTTGATAGCTTAGGTCTTGGAAATCTTGACGCACTAAAAGCACAAATGGATCAAATCTCAAAGGCGCAGGCAGCACAAGCGGAGGAAGCTAGGAGGCAAGCAGTTTTTGATAAAAACCTAGCAGAGTTTAAAAAAGACTACCCAACAATACGCCCTGATGATCTAGCAGAGTTTGCAAAAGCTCACGGCATGAGTGATCTGCTCGGTGAAAACTATGTGGGGTGGAAAGCAGTCGCAATGGGAATGATCAATGTGGCAAAAAGTAAAGAGAAGCCTGATGAGATACTAAGTGGCTCAAATGCAAGTAGTGAGCTATCGGCGTTTGATAGAGCCAAAAAAGGCGAGAACGTGAGCGACGTAGAATATGGTGCAGAACTTTTGAAACTAGCAGGATTATAAGGAGGACAAAATGAGCTGGGATTGGGGCGGAAGTAATATAGCACAAGGGCTTGGCAAAAATGGCGGTGGCTTTTTAAGTTGGCTTGGTGGTGGTGACGCAGGTGGCACGCCAAATTGGCTAACAGCTTTAGGAACTGGTGGTGCGTTATGGAGCGCTTATAACCAAAGCAAAATGGCAAAGCAGGCTTTTAAGCTAAATAAAGATGCTTACGATTTTAACAAGATGCTTTCACAAAGGCAAATACAAAGAGAAAATCAAGCAAATCAAAATTTAGTGAATGCTTGGAATGCATCAAATTTTCATAAACAACAAGAGGATGAGGCTTACTAATCTAAGCCTCACAAAAAGGAGCAAAAATGCCATATTTTAACCCTAACAAGGTAGATTTCAACTACAACACGAACACAATAGACGCAGTAGGTGCTACTGGTAGAGCTTTATGGGATATTTATCAAGATAGCGTAAGAAATAGCTTTACCAAGCAAAAACTAGCAGAGGAAAATAGATCAAATTTAGCAAGCGAACAAAACAACATTGATAGGCTAAATGAAAACATCCGCCACAATATGACAACAGAGCAAGAAGTAGCGAATAATAATAATATTTTGCAAGGCTTTAGACGAGATGAATTAGGGCTAAAAGGGCAAGAGTTGGGGCTAAAAGCAAGCAAATACCAAAATGATGCCGCATATAATAATATGATGGCAAATATCGCTTTACAAAATGCAAACACTGCAAGGCAAAACTCAAACATAAATGCAACTAGGCTTGATTATGATATGCGACGAGGGCAAAACGACCTTGACAGCAAGGCTCTTGAAACAAATTTAGCTTTTGAAAAACTAGGGGCGTCCCTCCCTGCTGAGCTAAAAGATGCCTCTCCTGAGCAGATACAAGCGTATAAAAGAGCAGTAATAAACGTAGAAACAAATAAAGCTCTAAGTGGGGGAGTTAATGGCTCGTTAGTTGATAGAAAACAACTAGCTCAAAAATCAGTGCAAAATCTAAGTGATATGCAAACACTGATTGATAGTCTAAAAAGAGCAAAAGAGAAGTATAACTCTACAAGCACTGGCTGGCTAGATACTGCTTTGCATAATGGAGCAAAATACATAGCTTTAGATAGCAAAGGGATGAACGATTTTCAGTCAGCGTTAAATAACGCCTTGCTCTTTGCAAAGGGCACATTTGGTGACGGCAAAATGTCAAACTTGCAATATCAACAGCTTGTTAATAGCTTTCCAACTGGCAATGAAACAAGCGATGATAAATTTATCTCAAATTATGATGCTACGCTTGACGCCTTAAGCTCATACTATAAGAACACAATAGAACAGATGAAAAATGGCGGCGTAGATATGAGAGAGTTTCAAAATATGCTCCCTACTATTGAAAAAAGCATAAATGAGCTTTACTTTGTGCCAAGAACCGCACAAGAGCCACAAACGCCACAAGAGGCGCGAAGTTTAAAGAGTGAGAGAAACAATACGCAAAAAAACTATGTAGATGCTAACGCACTTGGCATAAATTTTAGATAGGAAAATAAAATGGCTTGGATAAAAATACCTGAAAATAAAAGTGAAATGCAAATAGGTGGTAACTGGATAAAAATACCAAATGGAGCAAAAGAGGTTGAGATACCTGATAATTTATTAACTTCTCAACCAAAAAACGATGTAGCTACTTATACTCCACCTGCTCCTGATATGAGTAAGGCAGTAGATGCTACACCAAAAGAAAAGACGTGGTATGAAAAAGTTGGCGAATTTGCGGATAATATCTCTCCAATAAATGTCATAAAAGGCGTTGGCAAAGAGCTTGGAGGAATGCTTGATTATTATCACTACGACGGAGCAAGTGGCGAAGCACTAGAAAAGAAAAAGGCTACTGAAGCACTAGCAAGAGCAAAACACGCAGGCGATGATAGAAATATCATCTCTCAAATATCAGGCGACAGCGACAAAGAAAAGGCGGTAAAGGGGCGAACTGAAGAGCTACTTTATAACTGGGCTACAAAAAATAACTATGATGATGTAAGAGAGGCAAACGGCAAATATTATCTTCAAAAAGGAGATAAATTTATCCCAATAGATGAGCCAGGCATAGGTGACAGCTTTTCAACATATCTAAATGAAATGGGTGTGCCTATGGGGGCGATAAGTGTAGCTTCTGCTCTTTTGCCAACCAAAAAACTAAGCACAGCACAAAAAGCCATAAGCACAGCACTAGCAACAGCAGGAGCAAGTGGAGCTGGAGCGGCAATGGATCTAATGGCTGATAAAAAAATACTTGGCGATGAAACGATAAACGGCGATGATTATTTAAACCACGCCTTACGTGGGGCAAGCGATGACGCTTTGATCTCAGGTCCGCTCGCAGCAATGGCATCGCCAGCAGTAAAAGAAACACTTAAGAAAGGAGCAAAAGTAGCGTCTGATTTATCAGTTGTAAAACCAGTCGCAAGATACGTGATAAATGATAATATCGGTGGAGCGCAAAAAGCAATAATGGATAAATTAGGTGGCGAAGCAAATGTCGTGGCAGCACAAAATTTATCTAAAAATGCGCTTGGCGATGACCTTTACAAGACTTTACTAAACGACAATCAAACTTATACTTTGCCAAACGTTAGCAACGAGAAACTGCAAAAAGGTATCAACTACGTAAATGAAAAAATTCTCGCTCCAGCCCAAAAAGTGACAAGAGATATGATAAAGGGCGAGGGAACAAGAGAACGAGAAATGGATTTGCTTTTAACTGCTCTTGGCAATGATGCTAAAGGGGCAGACATAATTGCTGATGCAGTTGCGAGAGACCCAAAGAGCTTTTCAAAAATTTATAAAATGTCAAGCGACTTAAATGAAGACGCGAAAAATGCTTTTCTTAATATGATAGACAAGAAAAAGGCAGCTGACATTTTAAGTGGATACGAAAAACGCACAAAAGATAACTTTGGCGAGGTTATAAACGCTCTTGATGATGCATTTAAAGGCAAAGAGGCAAGTGCAAATTTACTTAGTGCGAAAAAAGAGCTTGGCACTCAGGCGCTAAGACTGCCAGCAGGGTACAGAGATAGCACTTTAGAGCTATTAGGGAACACCAAAGGTTTTAAAGGGCTTAACGAAGTAAGAAATATCTTAAGCGCTGATATGGCAAGACTAACTGCTCCTGATGCGATTACTGCAGGGACTAAAAAGACGCTTAGTAAAATGATAGAAGCAGTAGATAATGCAATAGATAATGTAGCAGAGCAGACCTTTAACGATAAAGCTATTAGCCAAAAGGCAAAAGATGTGCTAAAGCAAGCAAGAAGTGAATATGCACTATTTAAAGAGCTTCAAAACTCTAAAATTTACAATGATGTAATGGGCGAGCTAAAGAGTAGTGGCGATATAACAAACTCTCTTTTAAAGGCACTTAATGCTGAAAACGGACTTGATTTTAAAGCACTTACATCTAGGCTAAGCAGTAGCGAGCAGGAAGCCCTAGAAACTAACTTAATACGTGGTGTTATAGAGAAATTTAGCAAAGATGGCATAACTGATTTTTCTAAAGTGAGCAGTGCTTTAAAAAATGCACCTTTTGAGAGTAAAAGGGCTATTGAGATAATGGACGAGCTAAATAAAAAAGCCCCTATATTAAACAATACTTCAGCTTTGCTTGAAAAACTAATAGCCATAAATCCAAAAGCTAAAGAGCTACAACAAGGCATAGGACATTCAGTAACTGGTGCGCTTATGACTATGAAAAGAAATTTAGCCGTTGAAAGGTTAAAATCGCTAATGCCAGTACTTGGAAATGATGCAGCTTTAAAAAACCATATAAGAAATGCAATAAATAACGCAGGTGATCTAAAAAGCGTGATCAATAACCTTGAAAAAGTAGAGATAAAAGATGTGCCGCAAAACTCACAAAAGCTACTTGAAGCCTTTAAAAACGAGGTAAAAGCGTTAAGAGATGAAGTGCAAAACGGCGAGATAAAAGGCGATGGCTTTGTAATAAAAAATGGTGGCAAGCTTACTTTTATGGATGAGGCTAAATTTGAGCTAAGTAAAGAGCTTCAAGGAAAGAGTGATCTAGGTGAAAAAATATCAACTTCTTTAGCGTGGCTTCACTCAAAACACCCTGAAATGTTTGAGAATAAAAGAGCGGTTAAAGAGCTGATAGATTATGTTATTAACGAACCAAGCACTATAAAAGCAGGGAAAAGCGAAAATAGTGTTTATCTTGGTAAAAAAGATGGCACAAAGATAAAAGATATTGTGGTAAATAAAAGTGAAAATAAAATAATTCACGCAAATAGGCGCAGGATGAGCGCGGATGAATTAAAGGCTGACGGTAAGGACGCCCACATCCCCTTACACACTGATACTAAGCCAGCAGGGGCGACTGGTGCAAATGCACGTTCGTCAGCTGATGAAAGTATTATACCACAAAAAGACAAAAACACTAAAACTATCAATGCAAGCCCACACATCGCAAGTGGAATAATAGGCGGCACAGTAAATGGCACTGATGAAAACGGCAATGTAAGCCCTGATGAGTTTGCAAAAGGCTTTATCTATGCACTATTTGGATCAAAAATAACAGCCGAAGGCGTAAAAAGAGTAAGCCCTGAGCTTTATAACTCTATTCTTGGGCTTGGCAAAAAGATGCCACAAATGGCAAATGATAACCCAAAGCTACTAACAAAAATTTATGGGGCTGCAAAGAGCAATAGTATAAATTCTTTTGCAGGGGAAAAAGCACTTAATGCTAGTGCTAATAAACTCTCAAAAGCCAAAGCTATGTTAGAAAAAGGCGAAAGCGAAGTTAAGATTTGGCAAAGCACTGGGTGGTATAAAGACAAGGACGGAGCGTGGAAGTTTGAAATAGACGACAGCCCAGCTAAAATCAAAAATCAAAACGCAGATAAATTAGGCGACTTGTTAGAGCATAAAGAGCTATTTAAGGCATACCCTGAGTTAAAAGATATAAATGTAGTAAAAATAAAAGATGAACTTTACAATAAAAACTTAAAGGATTGGCATAAAGAGAGCTCTTTACTAACTAAAAACACAGATGGAACACCAAAAATCTTTTATCATGGCACTAAAAAATCAAATATAAGTGAGTTTGACCCAAAGTTTGATAAAAGTAAGTGGGGTTTCTTCTTCGCAACTGATAAAGGGATAAGCGAGGAATATTCAAAAGGGCGATATGGGCTAAAAGAACCAAATAGCGGAATTATGGAGGTATATATAAATGCCAAAAAGCCTTTTGATTTAAGAGAAGAGATTACAAATGATACTGCCAAAAAATATCAAGCATTGCTTGGAAATTTAGTAAAAAAAGACGACGTAAAAAATGGTGTTGGGAAAAATCTTTATGAATATATAAAAAATACCAACCTAAAACAATATGACACAAAGGCAAGAGCATTTAAAGATAAATTGCAAAAGGCAGGATATGATAGCATCATATTAGACGATAACGTAATAGTTGCATTTAATCCAAACCAAATAAAACATGTAAAAAACAATGGAAATTTTAATAAAGAAAATGACATTTATTCATTAGGGGATAAAGGCTATTATGATCCAGCTAAAAAAGAAATTGGGCTTAGAGAAATAGCGGATAAATCAACCTTAATGCACGAAATCCAACACGCCATACAAGATATTGAAGGCTTTGCAAAAGGGAGCAATACAAATGATAAAAAATATGCTCTATATCATGGTGAAGCTGAAGCAAGAAACGTGCAAAATAGGCTCGACTTAAATAAGAAAGATAGAGTTTATCCGCATGAGACTTTTGACGTAAATCCAAACGAAACATTTGTAAGTAGAGAAGATGGAGTAAATTTTAGTCAAAAGCTACCTGAGATAAAAGAGAAAAGAGGCATTTATAATGTGACTTATAATGGCAAATTCTCAACTCCAGTCTATAAGGATTTAACCACAATAGATAATGCTATTAAATATGCAAAAGGCGATAAAAGTAAAGGAGCTAAGCATATCGAGATAAGGCATTTAAATGATGACACAAAAGAGGGATATGTAACAAAACAAGAGCTTTTAAAATTAGGCGATAATATAAGGGCATATATCAAAGAGTATAAAGAGCCTTTTATAGATAAAAAGGGAGGACATATTTATGAGTGGGAAGATAAAGACGGAGTAAAATTTAGAGCCGTCATCGGTCAGGCAAAAAGGGAGAGCGACGACCGCTCAATTACTTCAACCTTAAAGTCTACCGATGAAGCCACCAAAAAGGGACAAAGCCCAAATAGCAGCCTTTACAGCTCTGATACTATTATAACCTTTTATTCTGATAGAAACTTAAAAGAGCCTATGAAGTTTGAAAACCCAAAGCTAAAACTACTTGATGCAATAGACAATAGTAACGACAAGGTCGGTGTAGTAAAGAAAGTGCTAGCTAATAAACATATAAGCGACGGCGTAAAAGCTAAGGCAGTAAATAGGCTAACTAGAAATAAATTTGCCGAGACTTCTAAAGATACATACCTTTCTACTAAAAACTAAAATAATAACTAAAAGCCCTATCTTTTAGGGCTTACTCTTTTTTTAATATTTTTTCATAAAAATCTCATTTGTGCCAAAATTGGGTAGATTTGGCACAGTTATAAATGATAAATTGCCATTAAATTGCATAAAAGGAGCAAAAATGGCAATAACAACAACTGGGTTTCAAGCCCCAGCTACAAAAAGAGAGGGATTAAAACCTTCGGTATATGACAACATAATCCTAATAGGTGCTGATGAGACGCCTATACTAAAACTTATTGGCACTTCAAGTGTTAAAGGTATAGAGCACTCTTGGCTAACTGACAGCTTGGCTGCGCCAAAGAAAAACGCACAGCTTGAAATATCTGACTTTGACGATCAGATCAAATCAAGCGTGCAAAAGACTTCAAACGCAGTGCAAATTTTCACTTCAAACGTTAGCGTTTCAAGAAGTATGCAAGCAGTAGCAACTTATGGTGGCAAAGAGCTAGAAAGAGAGACAGCTAAAAGAGCAAAAGAGCATAAGCTAGATATGGAGTACGCTATCTTTGGTCTTGGTCGTGACGCTGATGTTAAAAAGAGCGTCTTTAAAGCACCAAGTGTTAGAACTGACGCAACAGCTGGCGAAATGGCAGGACTATTTTATTTCTTGGCTAAAGGCTCAGCTGCGTTTGCAAGTGGTAAGCGTGGTAACGTTGTGGCATTTGATAGCTCAGGCGACTGGAAAGGCACACCTGCAGCGCTAACTGAAACTGTGCTATCACAACTACTTCAAAACATTTGGGATGCAGGCACAACTCCAAAAGATGTATTCATCGGCGCTGATCTGAAACCAGCTATTAATAAAATAGCTACTCGTCAATTTGGAAACGAGAAGAATATTAATTCAAGCGTTGTTAGTTTAGATACTGACTTTGGTAGGGTAAATTTTAGACTTCACCGCTTCTTAAGCCCTAAATACGGTTTAGGCGATTGTATTATCGCTGGCGATTTTGACTATATGAAAAATGGTCTATTAGTGCCAACCGAACTAAAAGACGTCACAACTTCAAAAACAGCTATCCAGAAGCGGTATTACACCGAGAGTTGCATCGAGGTAAGAAATGCGGACGCATTTGCAATAGGCGTTGGCTTAAAGGCATAACAATGCTTTGCACTGAAGCCAAAAAACATTTGAGCTTTAAAACGACAGCAGGGGTTAAGCTCCCTGCTGATGATATGCTTGGCTCACTATTTTTAGAAGCTATACTTTTTTGCTGCGATAAGTGCGTGCCTAACGTCCTTATTAGGCGAGTGGGTAGCGAAGAGACACCATATAGAAATTTAAAAGAAGATACTTTTATTTGTGTGCCAGATATACCAAATTTTAGTGATCCAAAAGAGCACCTACAAATAGATGAGCCTTTGAGTTATGCAGTGATTAACTACGTAGCCTTTTTAATAAATAAAGATACTTATTACCGCACACTAGCACTTGAAACGATAGCTGACTACAACGCAAATGAAATGAGTGACTATGACCGAATATGATTTATTTCAAGTTTTAAAAAACGCAAGAGATTTAAGCAAGATAGACCTTTTGCGTTTTTTTTACACAAATGGCAAAAAACTAAAAAAAGCAAAAGAGACATTAAAGGCTAAAAAATGGTAACAATAGAAGAGTTGAAGCTAGGCAACAGAACGCTAGAAGCATTAAAATTTTTACTAGAGCAAATAACCGAGCTAGAAGCGGCGGTAAATCAAATAGATATGAGCGAGCTAAAAAGCACAAACGAGCTTACGAAAGAGCAAATAACGACACTTGCAAATGTAAAAGAAGCAGTAGAGAGAATAAATAGTGAGCTTTTGGCAAAGAAAGCCGACTTTGACGATAAGAAGCAAAATTTTGATAGTAATATGAGTGCTTTTAGGCTAGATAAAGCCGACTTTGACGATAAAAAAGCCGATTTTGATGCAAAAAATACGCAAGCATTAAGCAATTTTGCCTTTATTTCAAGCAATGTCGAAAAGATAAATAGCACAAGCTCACTTTTAACAGAAGCAAAAGCCACACTAGCTGAGATAAAACCAATAGAGCAAAGAACGCAAGCGGCGCTTGAAGTAATAGCAAACTCACAAGCTAAATTTACCGAACTAGATGTCCTAAAAGCAACACTGCTAGAGCTAAAAAAATCACTCGAAAGCATAAGTGTAACTGGGCTAATAAACGATAGTAGCATAGGCGAAACAACGACCTATTCTAGTAAGAAAATAGCGGTTTCACTATCCACAAAGCTTGATATAAGCGAAAAAGAAGCAATGTTTTCTGGTGGCAAGATTAAAACTGAGTTGCTACCTAAAATCAATGCAGACACGCTAAGTGGTAAAACAGCTAGTGAGTTTGAGCTAAAGAGTGAGAACGCAACCAAAATAAGCACGCTAACGCAAAATATAGGACAGCTAAACCAAAAAGTAACCACGTTAGAGACTACCAAGATAAACTCAAATCTAATGGGAGCTAACAATGGTATAGCAACGCTAAATGGTGCAGGGAAAATACCAAGCAATCAAGTAGATGCCTACGCAAAAACCGAGAGTGATAATAGGTTTTTAAAAAAAACCGACAAGATAGACGCATACACCAAGCAAGAAAGCGACGATAAATTCGCTCTAAAAACCGAATTGCCAACACTTGCCACCGAAACAAAGGCAGGTACCACAAAACTCAAAAACGCCATAACTGCCAAGCAAGAGGACGTAGCACTCACTGAAAAAGCAGTGAGTGATGCAATAGAGGCAAATAAAGGGCTAGGCGTAGGGCAAACTTGGCAAAACATGACCACACAAAGAAAAAAAGACATAGTATATACGAAT
>CAUUIN010000053.1:0-12524 GCA_963545295.1 uncultured Campylobacter sp.
TGCGTGACGGTTTGTAAAGATAAGATCGGCGAGAGCGCCTTAAAGACGGTGCCAAGGGGCGTAGAGGTGCCAAAAGAGCTAAAAGATAGCATGCCAAAAGATGCCTACGCCGTCTTTAGCAAGATGCAAAAGAGCTTAATTGGCCCAAGTGTGGGTGAAAATTTGGAGTGCTCGTTTTGTGGTGAATGTATCAGCGTCTGCCCTGTTGGAGCGCTTGTTAGCTCAAATTTTCAGTATAGCTCAAACGTCTGGGAGCTAAGCCGTGTGCCAGCGGCAAACCCGCATCAAAGCGACTGCGAGCTCATATATTACGACGTAAAAGCAAAAAGCACTAGCGATAGAAGAGCGCAAATTTATAGGGTCAGCAACGACTTTCACTTTGGCGAGATAAGCGGTGCAGCAAGGTTTGGCTACGACTTTCACAACGAAAATGCCTGTAAAAATGAGATGAAATTTAATGAGCTCATCTCAAACTTCAAAAATGGCAACATAAAAAATATCAAATTTAATAGCTTCATAACAAACGAAGAGGCGCTTATCTTGGAGCGTTTGAGAGAGAAATTTGATCTAAATTTACTAAACGATGAGGCTTTTAAATTTCAAAATTTCTTAAAAGTTTTTAGCGAATTTAGCGGTCTTAGCTCATATAATGCAGATTACGAGAGCATTAAAAATAGCGACTTTATCATCACTGCTGGCTGCTTTTTAAGGCATGAGAGCCCAGTGACCAGCTATAAGCTAAATAACGCCCTTAAGATGAATAAAGCTGCTGGAATTTACTTTCATCACATCGCTGATGAGGTGGTGAAGAAATTTTCAAAGAATTTTGCCTGCGTGACGCATAGCGCATGGGAGCTAGAGCAAATTTTACTCTTTGTGCTTAAAAACTGGGGGCAAAATTTACCTAGCGCGCTTGAAGCAAGGCTTGAAAAATTTGATGAAAACTTTGGCTTAGAAGTAGCCGCTTTGAGCCAGGGCAAGGCTAAATTTACACTCATTTTAGGTAGCGATTTTTACGCTCATGAAAATGCAAATTTACTAGCTGCCCTTGCTGGAGTGATCGCAAGAGCTACGCCGTTTGCTGTGATGCTCATACCGCCACGCACAAACTCACTTGGCGTGGCTAAAATTTGCACGCTCTCAAGCGAGAAAAAGCCTGGCAAAACGCTAGGATACAATGAAATGGGCGATTTTAAATTTAGCATTTTTGAGGGCGATCTTGACGCTGGCGCGCTAAATCAGCAAGAGGGCACATTTACAAGTATAAATAACGAAGTAGTGCCGACAAATGCGGCGCTCGCTCACGAAGGCTACTTCTTAAATGACATCGCAAACGCGCTTGGGTTAGAGGCTAAAAATACGATCGACTACACAGCAGAGCTGCCAAAAGAAAAAGGCTATAGGGGCGTTAAATTTGATGATTTAGAAAATTTTTATGCAAACGACGGCACAAGCCATAGAGGCTACAAGCTTGAAATTTCAAATTTCACGCCAAAAGACGACATAGAGCCACTTTTTAAAGAGAAAAATGAGCTAAATTTAAATGAAGGCGAAGTGCTTATAAGCCTTGCAAATCCTATAAATCTGCCATCATTTTTTGCAAACTATGCTAGTGGGACCGCAAAAGCTGCAAGGCTTTATGCAAGTAACGAGTTTATGGCTAAATTTGAAATCTCACAAAATGAAGCGGTCATTTTAGAAAAAAATGGGTGCAGACTTGCCATTTGCGTGGAGCTTGATAGCGAGCTAGGAGGCGTGGCGGCCTATCTTGGCGACTACGATGATAAGCTTGATGTAAGCGCCATTTTTGAAGGCAAGTGCTACGCTAACGTAAAAATAATAAAGGCAGAGAATGAGTGATATGCTATTTTTCGTGATAACAACTATTGTTAAAGCAGTCGTCATCTTAGCCGTCATGGCAAGTCTTGCTGGGCTTGCGACCTACGCTGAAAGAAAGGTGCTAGCCTACATGCAGCGCCGTGTGGGACCTGATATGGTAGGACCTGCTGGCGTGCTTCAGATCGTGGCTGATATGATAAAACTCTTTACAAAAGAGGACATCGTCCCAGCAAATGCAAATAAATTTATCTTTCTAATAGCGCCTATTATCTCGGCTATAGCGGCATTTGCAGCGCTTGCGCCAGTGCCATTTTTGCCTGAGTTTGAAATTTTTGGGCATACGATTAGACCGATACTTGCAGATATAAATGTGGGCGTTTTGTATATCGCTGGTGTGGCCTCAGTTTGCGTATTTTCGCCACTTGCAGCAGGCCTTGCAAGCTACAATAAATTTGCACTAATCAGCGCCGCTCGTGCAGTCGTATCGCTTCTTAGCTTCGAAGTGGTCGCTGGCATGGCGCTTTTAAGCGTTGTCATGGTGACTAGCTCGCTCTCGTTAGTTGATATAAACAACTACCAAAAAGGCATCTTTAACTGGCTCATCTTCAAGCAGCCCATTGCTTTCGTGCTTTTCGTGATGGCAAGCTTTGTGGAGTGCAACAGAACGCCATTTTGTTTAACAGAAAACGAGACCGAGATCGTAGCAGGTTATGGCACCGAGTATAGCGGTATGAGATGGGCGATGTTTTTTATCGGCGAATACACAAATATGATCGCAGCAAGCATCATCATCACACTTCTGTTTTTGGGTGGTTTTAACGAGTTTTTATTTATCCCAGGCGGGCTGATGATACTTTTAAAATCAAGCTTAGTCTTTTTCTTTTTTCTTTGGACGAGGGCGTCGTGGCCGCATCTAAGGGTCGATCAGCTTAGCATGCTTTGTTGGAAAATTTTACTTCCGCTTGGCATTTTAAATGTCGTAATCACCGGCTTTGCACTACTTATCTAAGGCGTAAAATGAGCGATAAAAGATATATTTTGATAGACGAAAAGATAGAGCCAAAAGGGGCATTTGATAAATTTAAGCACTTCATCGCCGCTACTTTTAAGCTTGATCTTTTAGTGGGGCTAAAGATCACGCTAAAGCAGATGCTCTTTAGCAAGTCGCACACCCTAAAATACCCTATGCAAAAGATGCAGCTAAACGCTAGATATAGGGGAATTCACAGGCTTTTAAAATTTGTTGAAAGCGAAAATGAGCGCTGCATAGGCTGTGGGCTATGCGAGAAAATTTGCGTTAGCAACTGCATCTCGATGAAAACTTCTCTTGGCGAAGATGGCCGTAAAAAGGTCGTAAGCTATACGATAAATTTAAGCAGATGTGTTTATTGCGGATTTTGCGCTGATGTCTGCCCTGAGCTTGCCATAGTTTGCGGGCAAGAGTATGAGGTCGCAAGTGAAAATAAAATTCTCTTTGGCACAAAAGATGAGTTTTTGACGGATGATAAATTTTTAAAAGATCAAACTGAGTTTGAGGGCTATGGCTCGCTACCTAAAAATGCTGATAGCCTAGTGAAAAAGACGCCAAATGCGCTTACAAATGAAGAGAAGGCAGAAACGATGGATATAAATTTAAAAGGGTCAAGCGATGTATGAGAGCTTTGCATTTTATCTTTTTAGCGCCCTTATATTAGTTAGTTTTTCTTTTAGCGTGCTTTGTAAAAATGCCCTAAATGCAGTCTCTGCACTAGCTGCTGGCATGATTTTTATCTCGGCTATATTTTTCTTGCTTGGGGCTGAGTTTTTAGGCGTAGTGCAAATCATCGTCTATACAGGTGCGGTGGTCGTTTTATACGCATTTGCGATGATGTTTTTTGACACTAGCAAGGAGTGCGAGCCAAAAAGTGGCAAAAAAGCAAAGATCATCATCTTCTTTCTAAGCAGCTTCATAGCGCTTCTTTTGATATTTATCTTTTTAGCGCCGATCTATAGTGCAAAGCAAGAGGTGGTAAATTCTACCCTCAGCAACCTTGGCAACATCGAAGCGGTTGGAATTTTGCTCTTTAGCAAGTATCTGCTTGCCTTTGAGATGTGCGCTATCATGCTACTTGTCGCGATGGTAGCTGGCATCATCTTGATACACAAAGACCTAGATGCACAAAGTAAATTTGAGGAGATGCTATGATAGGACTTACTCACTACCTCATCCTAGCAAGCCTAGTCTTTGTTATAGGGCTTGTTGGCATAATGAGAAGAAGAAATTTGATAATGCTATTTTTCTCAAGCGAAATTTTACTAAACTCAGCAAATATCGCGCTTGCAGCCATCTCAAAATACTACTTTGACCTAACTGGGCAGATCATCGCATTTTTTATAGTAGCCATCGCTGCTAGCGAGGTCGCTGTGGGGCTTGGCCTGCTCGTGCTTTGGTATAAAAAGACTGGTAGCATCAGTTTAGATTCGATGACAAATATGAAAGGCTAAGAGATGATTTTATTTTGTATTTCGCTATTTTTCCCGCTTCTTAGCTTCATCATAGCTGGCATCTTTTCGCATAGCAGTAAGAATTTATTTATCGGTCTTTTTTGCTCGCTTCTCATGATCGCAAGCGCCACAGCTTCGCTTATGCTAACGGCTAGTCTTAGCGTGGATGAGCCACTAAATTTAACTCTAAAAGAGTTTATAAATTTAGGCTCGCTTGATCTTAGCTTTAGCTTCTATCTTGACGCCATCAGCCTTGTGATGCTTAGCACCGTGGGCGTGGTCGCAAGTGTTGTGCATATCTACTCCATTGGCTATATGAGAGATGATGCGAGTTTTAACCGCTTTTTTAGCTACCTTGGGCTCTTTGTCTTTTGTATGAATGTCCTTGTATCAAGCGATAACTTTATAGGGCTCTTTATCGGCTGGGAGGGCGTTGGGCTTTGCTCGTGGCTGCTCATTGGCTTTTGGTATAAAAGGCCAAGTGCAAACGTCGCTGCAAACGAAGCCTTTGTGATGAATAGAGTGGCCGATCTAGCTATGCTTGTTGGCATTTTTTATATATTTTATAGCTTTGGCTCACTTAAATTTAGCGAGGTTTTTGCCGCTAAAAGCGACCTTTCTGGGCTAAATTTAGGCATCATTGCCACGCTACTTTTTATCGGCGCCATGGGCAAAAGCGCGCAGTTTCCATTTCACACTTGGCTTGCAAACGCCATGGAGGGACCAACTCCAGTCTCAGCGCTCATCCACGCTGCGACCATGGTAACAGCTGGCGTCTATCTAGTCATACGCGCAAATTTTATCTTTGCAAACGTGCCTGAAGTCTCGCACTTTATAGCCTGCCTTGGCGCATTTGTAGCGATATTTGCAGCAAGCATCGCGCTAGTGCATAATGACCTTAAAAAGATAGTCGCCTACTCGACGCTTTCGCAGCTTGGATATATGTTTGTAGCCGCTGGTCTTGGGGCGTATAAGATCGCACTTTTTCACCTTGTTACGCACGCATTTTTCAAGTCACTGCTCTTTTTGTGCGCTGGTAATGTCATGCACGCGATGAATGATGAGCTAAATATCAAAAAAATGGGCGGACTTTATAAATTTATGAAGCCAACGGCACTTCTTTCTATCATCGCAAGTTGTGCGCTGGCTGGATTTTATCCATTTGCTGGCTTTTTTTCAAAAGATAAAATTTTAGAGGTTGCCTTTAGTGAAAATCAAATTTTATGGCTTGTC
The DNA here is from genome assembly GCA_963545295.1 of uncultured Campylobacter sp. GTDB lineage: Bacteria > Campylobacterota > Campylobacteria > Campylobacterales > Campylobacteraceae > Campylobacter_A. Next base: position 5,557 of record CAUUIN010000053.1, read on the forward strand.
TTGCTTGTCGGTGCGGTGTTTACGGCATTTTATAGCTTTAGGCTAGTTATGCTTGTCTTTTTTGCTAGACCAAAGAGCGAGGAGCACGCACATGAGGCTAAAAACTACATGCTTGTTGGCATGAGCGTGCTTGGCGTTCTCTCAGTTACTAGCGGCTTTTTTTGGAGTAGCTTTAGCGAGTTTTTAAGTAACAGCCTTGGGGATTTTAAGCTAAATTTATCTCACAGCAGTGAAATTTTCTTACTCGTTTTAACGCTTGGCTTAGTGCTTGCAAGTGCTGGCTTTGCTGTGTTTGCTTATAAAAAAGAAATTTTTAAAGAGAGCATTTGCGAAAGTAAAATTTACAAAATTTTGCAAAATGCCTACTTTATCCCAAAATTTTATGAGAAATTTTTCATAAATGGCTACTCTTTAATCTCTGAAATTTGTAAGAAATTTGATGAGATGATAGTCGATAGAAGCGTCGATCTCGTCGCACTTTTGGTTACTAAATTTGCATATCTTGCAAACAAAATGCAAAGTGGCGATCTAAGCGTCATGCTTAGGTTTATGGTTGCAGGATTTGCCTTGCTTTTAAGCTTTATATTTTTATTAAACGGAGCCAAATAATGCTAAGTGTCATCATATTTTTCCCAGCAATAAGCGCTATACTTGGCTTTTTGATAGAAAATAAAAGTATTAAATTTTATGGAGCAAGCATCGCGCTGATCGAGCTTTTACTAGCTATTTTTATCTGCGTAAATGTCGATTTTCAGGGTTATGACTTTGTTTTAACGCATCAAGTCTCGCTCATACCAAGCCTAAATATCAGCTATTTTGTTGGCATCGACACCATTTCGCTAGCTCTTATAGTCCTTAGCGCGTTTATGAGCTTTATCTCTATCGCCGCACTTAGCGATGATGGAAATTTAAAGCACCTAATTATTAGCGTGCTATTTTTAGAAAGCACTATGATGGGCGTCTTTAGTGCGCTTGATATGATCTTGTTTTACAGCTTTTGGGAGCTTAGCCTCATACCGCTACTTTACATCATCGGCGCATTTGGCAGTAAAAATAGAATTTACGCTGCGATCAAATTTTTCATCTACACATTTTTAGGCTCTGTCTTTATGCTAGTAGCGATCATCTTTATCGGCTATTTGTGCTATCAAAAAAGTGGCGTCTTTAGCTTTAACCTGCTTGATTGGTATAAGCTTGGTATCGGACAGAGCGCTCAGATTTGGCTATTTTTAGCCTTTTTCTTTGCTTTTGGCGTGAAAACTCCGCTATTTCCATTTCACACGTGGCTTCCTTACGCACACGGACAAGCTCCTACGATCGGCTCGGTGCTGCTTGCTAGCGTGCTTTTAAAGATGGGCACTTACGGCTTTGTGAGATTTTCACTTCCACTTTTTCCAGATGCGAGCCTGCTTTTAAGCGGCTTTGTCTGCGCCATAGCCATCGTTATGATCATCTACGCAGCCCTTGTTGCCTACGCGCAAAGCGATATGAAGCAAGTGATCGCTTATAGTTCGATCTCACACATGGGTGTCATCATGCTTGGTATTTTTTCATTAAATTTGATAGGTCTTGGTGGCTCGATATTTTTGATGATAAGCCACGGTATCGTAAGTGGCGCTTTGTTTTTGCTAGTTGGCGTCATCTACGAGAGGGCTCACACCAAAGAAATTTGCGAATTTGGCGGACTTGCTAAGGTCATGCCAAAGTATGCACTCATATTTTTTATAGCAACGCTTGCAAGTATCGGCCTGCCGCTAACCATTGGCTTTGTGGGCGAGTTTTTGAGCCTACTTGGCGTCTTTAAGCTAAACAAGCTCTTTGCGCTACTTGGTGGCTTTAGTATCATCGTGGGCGCTGTTTATATGCTAGTGCTTTATAAAAGGGTATTTTTTGGCGAGTGCAAGGAGAAAAATTTAAGCCTAAAAGATCTAAATTTTAAAGAGCTAGCCGCTCTTGTGCCACTTTGCTTGCTCATAATCATTCTTGGTATCGCACCAAATTTGATACTAAAGCCACTTGAGCCAAGCGTGCAAAATATCATAAGCAAAATGCAAACTAGAGCTGTAAATAGCGACACAAAAGATAAAATTTCATCTTTAAATGGCGGGAGCAAACTATGAACGAAATAGCCTTTTTAGACCTAAACGAGATCTCTCTGCAATCGCTCTCGCCGATGCTAAGCATGATGGTTTTTGCGCTTTTTATCCTCATAGTTGGCGCGATAAAAAAGGACCTTTCGAGGAATTTCTACTGCGTATTTTGCATCATCGCTATATTTGTAAATTTAGGCATTACGCTTGATTTTAACGGACTTAGCCTAAGCTTTTGGGATATGCTCTTAGTCGATGGAATTTCTATCATCTCGCAGATCATTATCCTAATCGCCTCAGCCCTTTTCATCCCTCTTGCACTTAGCACAAAAGAGTATTTTGAGTATAAAATTTACGAGTACTACGCGCTATTTTTGTTTATGATCGCTGGATTTTTGTTTATGGTGAGCTCAAACAACCTACTAATCATCTTTTTAGGCCTTGAGATCAGCTCGCTTTGTCTCTACACCCTAATCGCCCTTCACAACAAGGCAAAAAGTGTCGAGGCTGCTATAAAATACTTCGCGATGGGCTCGCTCTCGGCTGGTTTTTTTGCGATGGCGATAGCGATGTTTTATCTGGCAACAAATTCTATCGACATCACGCACATTGGTGCCATTATAAAAGATCTTAGCCTAAATCAAAATTTAATCATCCTTCTTGGCTGCGTTTTCATAGCTTCAGCCATTGGCTTTAAGCTCTCACTCATACCATTTCACACATGGATACCAGACGTTTATGAGGGCTCAAATGCCCCGTTAGCAGGCTATATGTCTATCGTTCCAAAGGTTGCAGGCTTTATCGTCGCATTAAGGATCTTTGCGATGCTTGAGAGCTCTGGAATTTCATGGATAAAAGATATGCTCTACATCATCGCCGTGCTTACGATGAGCCTTGCAAATATCATGGCGCTAGTGCAAAAGGACGTAAAAAGGATGCTAGCCTTTAGCTCGATAGCTCACGCTGGTGTCGTGCTTTGCGCGCTCGTGGCAAACTCTCACGAGGCAAATGTCGCCTTGTTTTTCTACTGGATCATGTTTTTGTTTGCAAATTTGGGCGCATTTTCTATGCTCTGGGTGGCAAGGTGCGACGATGTCGTCTGCTGGGACAAGCGTTTCAAGCATCCGTATGAGAAATTTTCAGGGCTTATTAAAATTTTGCCAAGCTACGCTGTGATAATGGGAATTTTCATGATCGCCCTTGCTGGCATACCGCCTTTTAGCGTATTTTGGGGTAAGATGGTGCTTATCTCATCGCTTATAAAGTCTGATTATGTCGTGCTTAGCCTTATCATTATGATAAACTCTGCCATTGCGATTTATTACTATCTAAGGCTCATCGTCTTTATGTTTTTAAAAGAGCCTATCGTAAAAGATAAAAATATCTACATCTCAAACGTCTCGATGGCGCTAAAGGTGATCGTTGGAGTTGCCGTTGCTGGCACGGTCTTTGCCTTTTTGTTTTCTGGGGCGATTTTGGAATTTATCGAGCATTTTGTCTTTGCTTCAGGATTTTAGAAAATTTAACTATAATGGCGGCATGAAAAAGCTCTTAACCATCTTATTTTTACCGCTTTATCTATCCGCCTTTAGCCTTAGCCTAAACAGCGGCGCAAACGCAAATAAGCCTTATAGCGTCCTTCAGTTAAGCGACGAGAAAGAATTTGAATGCGTGGAGCAAATTTTAGCCTATGATACAAAGCGCTACGTTTGTATGCTCGATGATGGGATCTTGCCAAAGATCGAAGATACGACGCTGCCTTTAATGGACATAAAATATAAAAAGCAAGATGGCAAGCTCTTTATCGTCATCATGCCAAAAGCACCTTCAAAACTTCTAAACATTCAGACCGAGCTTTACAGTAGTCCAAGCGTGCAAGATACGCCAAAGACGACCATCTCAAAGCACTTTAGTATCATCATCGACACTTCATTAAGTGAAAACAACAAAAGAGTATCTGGGCTAAATTTTTCGCCTGATTTTAGTGATATGCTAAGTCCAAGCATCGGAGCGCTCGATCTTAACAAAGCGCCTATAACTGGGCTTGATAGCAATGACATAGATATCTACATAAATATAAAAAGAGCTTACGAAAAGGGCGCTTATGAAAGCGTGGTAAAAGATACACAAACAGCGATGAAAAGGCACCCATCTAGTCTTTTCTCAAGTGAGTTTTTACTCTTTAGGCTAAGAGCGCTTGATAAAATTTTTGAAACAAAGAGCGAGTTTGAGGGACTTGAGCCAAAAGACATCGTAAGCGAGGGCAGAGCTTGGATAAGAAAATTTCCATCTGATGAGAACTATCCAGAGGTGCTATATCTCATCGCCAGAGCCTATTTAAAAGATAGCATCGCAAGTGATGCAAAATATATGCTTGATATACTAAGCGAGGAGCACGCTGAGTCAAAATTTACAAAACTTGCCACGCTTGATTATGCTGACTACCTATATAAAATAGGCAGACAAAAAGAAGCACTTAGTGACTATGAAAAGGTGCTTTACTCAACAAATGACATCGACCTTGCAAGTAGGGCTGCGCTAAGCCTAGCAGACGCAAACATCGACAAAGAGAAATTTGACGAGGCGAAGAAATTTGTACTAAAGATCGCAAATGCAAATGAGAAATTTTTCATGAACGATCCGACAAAATCGATGAATTTAGCCTATACATTTGCCAGCAAAGATATGCCAGATGTAGCTGCTAAAATTTATGAAATTTTGGTAAATAATAGCGACAGGACAAAGGAATTTTACGAAGCAGCATTAAAAAATTTAGCGCTAAATTTAGCTAGAACCAAAGATGAAAAAAGGGCGTATGAGTATCTAAACAGATATGAAAAAGAGTTTAAATATGGCGATTATATCGATGAGGTCGCTAAGGCAAAGGATGGGCTATTTTTTGAAGAGGAGGACAAAAATGCCACCGCGCTTCACGCAAGATATAAAGAGCTCATCGAAAAATACGCTGGCACAAATATCAGCCAAAAGGCGCTAATTAGCGAGCTTGAGCTTGATCTAAAAGAGCGTAAATTTGCCGATGCGCTAGCTTATAACAACCTCGCAAAAGATGAAAATTTAAGCAAGGCAATGGAGCTAGTAAATGAGGCTGCACTTGAGCTAACAAAAGAGTTTTTCATTAAAGATGACTGCACAGCGGTTGTAAATTTGCTTGAAAACTATGATGTGAGCAAGGTCTCTTTGCCGCAGTTTAAGCTATTTAACTGCTACTTTAGAACGGCTCGCTACAACGAGGCGCTAGAGCTTGCAAAGGCGCACGTAAAGGATGAAAATTTAGAAGATAGAGTCGAGTGGCTGGTAAATTTGAGCAAAATTTTATATAAAAATAAAGACTACGAGCATGCGATCACTGCGGCAAATGACGCTCTCTCGCTTGGCTCAGCGGTCGAGTACTCAGACCCGACGCCATCGCTTTTTGATAGATTTTACTCGCTACTTGCGCTAAAGCGCTTTACTGAGGCGGTCTCTACGATCAGCGCGATCGAACAGCTAAGGGGGCAGGACTTTAAGATCATCGAGGCATACGCGGCTATTAGCGATTACGCGATGAAGAGCAACGACTACGCTATCGCTGCAACCTACGCTAAAAAGGCACTTGAGCTACAAACTAGAGCCAAGATAAATACATTTTCACCAAGGCTAAATTTTGACTTTGCTGAGGCCTCGCTAAAGACTGATAACCTAGACGAGGCGCTTGATGAGGTGAAATTTATACTAAATATGAAACTTGAGCCAGAGGAGCGCTTGCATGCTCTAAATTTGGCAAGTGAAATTTACATCAGACAAAAGCAGTACAAGCAGGCTAAACCATATCTTGACGAGTGCGTCGGTTCAAATTTTGTTAGCCCGTACAAAGACGCCTGCAAAGCCAAACTTGAGATGATAAAGTAAAATTAGTGCCAAATTTAAATGACCTTAAAAAAGAGTATTTCGAGCTAGAAAAAGAGAATTTTCCAGACGGCAAAAGGATCAAATTTAAGCAAATTTAGGCGCAAGCGATGAGATAGCATATCATTACGAGCTTATTTGCAAGCAGTGGCAAGAGGGGAGGCAGCTAAATTTTGAAAGCAGCTTTGATAGGCACGGAGGTGCTGGGCTAGAGTTTTTGTTTGAGCGTTTAGACAAAGAGGATGATCAAAAACAAAAAGTTGAGACTATCTATCTAATAGCGCAAATTCTCTCTAAGTCTAAGCATAGAGATTTTTATACTGCATTTTGCGACCGTCTTATCCCTCAAATCGCCTCTTTTTTGGGAACTACTGATGCACTCCGCCGCAAGCTTATAATAGCGCTTGGCTGGGTTGGCGAGTTAGAGCAAATAGATATTTTGATAAATGAGATGTTGGGTAGCAAGGACAGCCTTTGCAGAGCATGGGCGGCAGCTAGCCTTATGCAGATGTCCTTTCACAGGGTCGCTCAAACAATCTTGCGCACCAAAATAAAAGCTACCTTTCTTCAAGGCATTTCTAGCGAAAAAGAGCCATACGCCTGTGCAGTTATGATAGAGGCAGCCCAAAATTTGTTTGATAAAAAGTGGATATCTTCTAGCGCAGTCCAAAACCAAGACGCTGAAAAGATAGAAAAAGCTAGAAAAATGGTAGTAAGGTTTTTAGGCAAGAATTAAATTTGCACTTAAGCGTTGATTAGATACTCAAAGGTGCTTTATTTGTTGGTCTACAGAGTAAAAATGGTTTAAATTTATAAGAAATTTTGGCTTTAAATTTATAAGATTTAAAAATAAAATTTTATATTTTTTGCTTAGAAATAGCAGACAAAATAGCTTTAATTTGATTTAAAATTTAATTTTTTCTTGACATATAATAATGTTTTTTGTATAATCTCAACTCTTTTTTAAACAAA
>CAUUIN010000054.1:0-12261 GCA_963545295.1 uncultured Campylobacter sp.
AATTTATGTGGCTAGCGCTCTTTTTTAGCGTCTATTTTACGGCGATTTGCTTTTTAGCTTGGACCTTTAGGCAGCTAAAAAGGGCTAGTAAATTTTAGCTACATATCTTGGCGCAGTAACGCTTTATCTGCTCGCTAAAAGACGACGAACTAATAATCCTACTTCTAAATATAAGAAAAGCCAAAAAGCTAAATTTAGGCTCTTAGGCTTTTAAATTTAAAGCTAAATGCAAAAAAGCAAAGCGAGGCGACTAAGATGATACTAGCTCCGCCTGTGAGGTTAAAGTAAAAGCTGATCACAAGGCCGCTAAAGCAAAAAATGATAGAAAAAATAGTTGAGATTAGCATCATTAGCCCTAGTCTTTTGGCAAAAATTTGCGCTATATAAGGCGGTATGGTAAGTAGTGCGATGACAAGTATTAGCCCCACGACGCGTATCGTAGCCACCACGCAAAGCGCCATCATGCAAACTAGCAGATAGTGAAAAAATGTCGTATTTACCCCGCGAAGTTTTGCAAACTCCGCATCAAAACTGATCGCCACAAACTGGCGGTAAAAAAGTGCGATGAGTGCTAAAAACAAGAGGTCTAAAACGCTCATAAAGATAATATCTGTGCCGCTAACTGCAAGGATCGAGCCAAAAAGATAGCTCATAAGATCAGCGTTATAGCCAGGCGTTAGGTCTATGAAAATAATGCCAATAGCCATGCCAATCGCCCAAATAGCGCCTATTACAGAGTCTATGTTTGTCTTGTCTTTTAGCGTGATCGTGGCGATGATGAGCGCTAAAAATAGTGAAAATATACTCGCACCAAAAAGTGGCTCAAGCGAGAAGAAAAATGCAAGCCCTATGCCGCCATACGCGCCGTGTGCGATGCCTCCAGCGATGAAGGTCATCTTGTTTATCACCACAAGCGAGCCTATCATGCCGCATATTATGCTTACTAAAATGCCAGCAATAAAGGCATTTTGCATAAAATTTAACTCTAAAATTTCACTCATTTTCTCTCTTTAAAATTTAAAAACATTGCTCTTTGTTTTTTCGCAGCCACACTCGCCAAGTGCGATCTCGACATCACAAAAATGACTATGTGTTCTTGCCAAATGCTCGATAAATTCCCTCTTTGCAAGATTTTCATGCGTTTTATGAATGTGTAAATTCTTACTCACGTAAGCGATCTTTGTAGCGTAATTTAGCACGATATTTAGGTCATGGCTCACCAAAACCACGCCCACGCCATTTGCATTTATGCCCTTTAAAATTTCATAAATTTCAGCCTGCCCTTTTGTGTCGATGCTTGCCGTTGGCTCGTCTAGGACTAGCACTTTCGCGTTTGCACAAAGCGCCCTAGCGATATAGACACGCTGCCTTTGACCGCCGCTTAGCTCGCCGATCCTAGCATTTGCAAACTCCCTCATACCGACCTTTTCAAGAGCACTTAGTGCTAGAGCTTTTTCATCTTTTGAGTAAAAACCAAAGATTTTTTTATCGATTAGCCCCATCAAAACGACTTCTAAAACCATCATCGGAAAGCTTTGATTTGATAAGAAATTTTGCGGCACATAGCCTATAAATTTACTAACCTCGCTTGGCTCTTTACCAAAGAGCTTGATCTCGCCACTTTGAGGCTTAAGCAGACCCAAAATGAGCTTTAAAAGCGTGCTTTTGCCCCCACCATTTGGGCCAATTATCGCTAAAAACTCGTCGCTACTATAGTCTAAGTTAATATCTTCTAAAACGACTTGTTTATCGTAGCTAAAGCTTAAATTTCTAATTTTTATAATATCTTTCAAAACAGACTCTTTTGCGTAAATGTCGTGACAAAAATGAAAAGTCCAAGCCAAAGCATGATGCCAAGGGCTGCAAATTCTGCGTAGATTTTAAACTTTTTTAGCTTAATGTTCGTGCTGATCTTTGAGCCAAAAACTGCCGCTACAAATATCACCACACTCATGCCAAGCGCCATAAATACGCCACTTATCACGCCTGCAAAGTAGCTGCCTATCTCATTTGCCAGCACAAAGACTAGTATCGTACCAGGACATGGCACAAGAGCTGCAGCGGCCGCCACTAGCCACTCCTCTTTGCTCTTTGGCTTTTTAGATGAGCAAATTTGACAGCCACACTCACTTTTAAATTTTGTATTTTTATTGAGATTTTGGCTCAAATTTGAGTTAAAAATATAAAATTTAGTCTCATTTTTGCTTGAGAGATAAAATTTGATCTTTTTAACGAGCATAAAAATGGCCACAAAAAAGATCACAACCCCTGAAAACGCAGTCGTTATGCTAGCCGTGTCCTTTGTAAGGTCGCTGCTTACTTCACGAAGCAGTAAAAAGCTAGCAAAGACAAAGACAAATGCGCCCACAACGTGCAAAAAGCCGATCTTTAGCGCAAATAAAAACGCCCTTTTATAGCTGCCACCAGTCGCGGCAAAATATGAGCTTGTTAGCACCTTGCCATGGCCAGCTCCAGCAGCGTGCAAAAAGCCATAGCCAAATGAGATAAACGCCAAAAATAGCAGTGCTAGCGGGCTTTTGTAATCCACGCTTCTTAAAATTTGCTTTAGTCTATCAAGCAAGCTTAGGCTAGTTTTTGAGACGATGTCAAATTTAGCCTCATCGATCTTGTCTATCTGGCTTAAATTCTCACCACTCACGCCAGCTACTGGCTCTTTTAGCAGCTCTTTAAGGGCTGGCTTTTCGTTGTGAGCTTTGGCTGCTTCTTTGCTTGAAAATGTAAAAAATATCAAATTTGAGTTTGAATTTGGTATCGCCCAGAAGCGCTCACCAACCAAAAATGCGTTATTTTGCGTGAATTTGAAGTTAAAATAACCCTCTTTATCCTCCATATCAACGGACACGACAAGTCCGTCAGCTACTGCCAAATTTGTCTTAAAACTCACGTCAAATTTAAGCCTGCCCTCGTCAAAATAGAGCTTGTAATTATTTAAATTTGGCTCTATTTTAGTGGCGTTTTCGTCTTTGTAATAGTACTCGATCTCCGTTAGATAGTGCCTTGGCACGAGGTAGTCTAGTAAATTTAAGCGGATCTTTCTAAGCTCTTTGTCATCTATCTTTTCATCTTGATTGAGATCAAAATTTTGCTTCATAAGCTCTGAGAAATTTTGCGAGAAGGTCCAAGTAAAAGCTATCTGCGTGATGTTGTTTTCGTGTGCGACAAATTTCACGTCCACGTGAGCTGTTGGGCTATAAAGTGAGCATAGAGCACACCCGAAGGCATTTATCGCTAGTAGGCAAATGACGATCAGGCGTGCTAACATTTTTATAGGCTTTTAGCGAAAATTTCAGCCGTTTTTTTCATCTCGGCTAGCCAGTTTTCAGGTAGTTGATCTATCGTGACGACCTTTGAGCCAGTCTCTTTTGCGATCAAATTTGCAGCCTTTGTTGGAAACTGTGGAGCGACAAAAATAACCTTCACGCCGTGCTCTTTAGCCTCTTCGATGAGCTCTTTTAGCTCAGCTGGCTTTGGCTCTTTGCCCTCTATCTCGATAGCGATTTGCTCCAAATTATAGCGTTTTGCAAAGTAGCCCCAAGATGGGTGATATACGATAAATTCGCGAGTTTTGACATCTTTTAGAGCATTTTTGATAAAGGCGTCAAGCTCATCAAGGCTAGCTTTAAATTTAGCCAAATTCTCCTCATAAAGTTTTGCATTTTGCGGGAATTTCTCGATTAGCGCCTTTGCTATATTATCAGCTTGAGTTTTTACTAGGATAGGATCAAGCCAGATGTGCGGATCAAGGCCGTCATGGTGATGATGATGCTCGCCATCGTGATCATGGTGCTTGTGATCGCCATGGTCGTGGTGCTCGTGCTTGTGCTCGTGGTGTTCATGTTCATGCTCATCGCTCATAGCGATCTTTTCGATGCCTTCTTGCGTCTTTACGATGCGTAAATTTTTAAATGTCTTTGAGAAGCGATCTAGCCACGTGTCCTCAAACTCTATGCCAATAGCAAAGTAAAGCTCGCTCTTTTCAAGCTCCTTCATCTGCTTTGGCTTTGGCTCATAAGTGTGCGGATCAGCACCTTTGCCAACCATCGCATTTACATCTAGCGTATCTCCAGCGATCTGCTCGACGAAAAATTTCGTTGGCAGTATGCTAGTAGTCACAACCGGCTTTGCAAAAAGAGACAAAGCACAAACAGCTAAAAAAACGATAATTTTTCTCATTATCTCTCCTTTAAAAATAATTGCGAAGTTTAGCAAAATGCAACTTGGTTGCAACTTAAAAAGCAAAAGCCTAAATTTAGCCTTTTCTTTTAAATATAGTTTAAATCTTTTAGCGTTAATATACGAAAAATAAAAAGGGCAAAGATGAACGCGAGAAATTTCCTAGAAGAGCACAACATTAAGGCTACGACGCTTCGCATAAAGCTTGTTGAAATTTTACAAAACGCCAAGGCACCGCTAAGCTATGATGAAATTTTGCAAATTCTTGACGCAAACAAGACGACCTTTTATAGAAGTATGGAAATTTTTGAAAAAGAGAGCCTTGTCATCAAAACCGAAAACAACCACAAGAGCTACTACGAGCTGGCAAACGAGGCCAAAGCCTACTTCATCTGCGACGTCTGTCACAAGGTGACAAACATCGATATGCCACACCTAAGCGTCGCTAAAAATATAAAAAGCGCCGTGATAAAGGGCGTTTGTGACGAGTGTGATCACGAGTAAAGCGCGATGATCTCAGCTGGGATCGCTTTTGGGCGGTTTGTCTTTAGATCGATATAAACAAACTCCGTCTTGCCAGTTGCTATTAGCTCGCCATCCTTTTTAAACTCAAAATATCTGCAAGATGTCGCCTTACCTTCAGTCTGCGTGTAGGTGTGAATTTCTATCTTATCCATCAGTTTTGCGCTTTTTATATATTTTGCTTCATTTTTTCTGATGAGCCAAATTTCACCCCTTTTATACTGCGCTTCAACCGTGTCGCCAACAGCGGCAGAGTGGGCAAATGCGGTCTCTTGCATAAGCGTGAAATAATAGACATTATTCATATGTCCGTGCATGTCGATGGCTTGTGGCGGGATGGTGACATGATATATAAAATCTCTCATTTTTGACCTTTTTTGCTAAAATTATAACCAAAAATAAGGAGCTAAAATGCAAAATTTATGGGATAAAAAGGCGTCAAACTACCAAAGATTTGACGGCAAGATCAATGCTATCCAGCAGCAAATTTTTGCCAAAGCCTTGATTTGGGGAGTTAATTTTAGTGGCAAAGATATCCTTGATATAGGCTGTGGCACAGGAGTATGGAGCATATTTTTATCAAAAACGGCTAAACATATAACGGGTATCGATAGCTCACAAAAGATGATAGAAATTTTAAATGAGGACGCAAAGAGATTTGGCGTGACAAATTTAAGTAGCGAGGTTTGTTCGTGGAGAGAATTTAAGCCTGCAAAGCACTTTGATATCGCCATTTGCACGATGAGCCCAGCCATTGCAAGCGATGAGGACTTCGTGAAATTTCAAAACTGCGCCAAACAAAAGCTCTATCTTGGCTGGGACAAGCCTAGAAGCTCCGATCTACTTGAGCCATTTTTTGAAAAATTTGGCCGCACACTCTCACAAAAAAACGTAGTAGATAGGCTTGAAGCGTGGCTAAACGAGCAAGGTATCGCTTACAAAAGCGAAATTTTAAACGAAACTAGGATCGCTAGACGAAGCTTGCAAGAAGCTGCTGAAAATATCTGCTGGCACCTTGAGATAAACGGAGCTAAAAACTACGATGAAAAGGCGGTTTTAGCGATGTTAAAAGAGAGATTTGACGGCGAGTTTATAGACGAGAAAATCGACTCTCAAATGAAGCTTTTTGTCTTTTAAAATTTAGAGCAAATTTGCTTGCCAAATTCGCTAAAAATGACGCCAAAGATGATGAGCATGGCTCCCAAAATTTGAGTGCCGCTAAGTATCTCACCAGCAAAAAAGTAGCCAATGAGCCCAGCAGAGACTGGCTCTAGGCAGAAAAACAAGGCCGCCTTGCTAGCGGTTGTATATCTTTGGGCGATCGTTTGGACAAAGTAGCAAAAAATGGTGCCAATCACCGTCGTGATAAATATCGCTATGAAAAATTCTCTATCGAAATTTGGCACGATACTGCCCTGAAAAAGCGCAAAAGCAAGCGATAGCAGGGCATTTGTGAGAAAGACCACGAAGACAAGCAAATAAAGCTCGCTCTTTCTTACAAAGTGGCCATTTAGCGTCGTATAAAGCGCATAAAAAATGGCGCAAACAAGCGCTAGTGCCTCTCCAGAGCTAAGTGCGAGCGTGGCGCCACTTAAGAGCCAAAGTCCAAAAATAGCGATGAGTGCGCCTAAAATTGCAAAAATGCTTATCTTATTTTTAAAAAAGATAGCCGTCATAAATGGCACTATCACGCACTCAAGCCCCGTGATAAAGGCGACGCTTGAGCTAAAAGTAAGCTTTAGGGCGTAAGTTTGCATGGCAAATGACAAAAACAGCACCGCGCCAAGGATAACGCCATATATGACGCTCTTTTTGTCAAATTTATTAGCAAATTTAAGCGCGACAAAGCCCATGAATATAGCCGAGAGAAAAAACCTGCAAAAGAGCATGACAAAGACGCCATTTGTCTTTAGCGCGTTTGCCATGGGTAAAAACGTAGCGCCCCAAACGACAGCAACTACGATAAGAGCGATGTCGGCTTTGTTTTGAGCGGTCAAATTTCTCATTTAAAGATCGAGTCTAGCACCTTTTTACCGCTATCTAGGCTAAAGCCGCTTCTTAGCCCCTTTTCCTTCTCGCTCATCACGTTAAATAGCCCATCTAGCGTCTTTCTCGTGATGTAGGCGTTTAGATCCTCGCCTTCATCTGGCACATACTCGCTTGCGCCTAAATTTTTAGCTAGGTTCTTTACTGATTTTATCGTTTCGTTGTTTTTTACTGAGCCGCCGATGAAAGAATTTAGCCCATTATACGCAGTTGCAAAGCTATTATCGCTCATCATTTTCTCAATTATCGGCGTAAATGCTGCCTTTAGCTTTTGGCTAGAGCTTTGCTGCAAATACTTCGTAACGCTGTCGCTACCGCCATTAAAGAGCTTTTTGACATCGGCCTCGCTCATATTTTTTATGCTCTCGCTAAAAATTTCAGCAGCCTTTGGCACAGCCGTGGTCGCAGCGTTATTTATCGACTTGCTAAGATCTTGCGCCCACTTCTCGCCGCCCACTTTTTTGGCTAAATTTGACGCCATCTCAAGGCTTTTTGGCAGTGGGATTTTAGCTGTGGCGTTGTTTATAAAGCCCTCTTTTGAAAGCTCGCTAACAGCTGCATTTAGCGCCTCGCTAACCAAGCTTTTATAGTCGCCACTTGTTGCGTGAGTGGCGATTTTGACGCCTTTACTTATCATATCATCCATGCTTGCGGCTTGTAAATTTAAAGCAAGCGCACCACAAAGAATAACAAGAGATCTTTTCATCTTCTCTCCTTTTTTAAATTTAAAGCAAAATCATACAAAAAATATCTAAACACTTAAAATAAATTTAATCTTTTTGCACTAAAATTCACCCTTTTTGAGAGGAATTTATGCAACTTTTACTTCTTAGCTTCGCTCTTAGCATGGATAGCGCAGCACTAAATATGGCAAACGGCGCAAGGTACAAGAGCCTAGCTTTTAGCAAAATTTTATTTACCGCTTTTATGCTTGGCTTTTTTCAGTTTCTCATGCCACTTCTTGGCTATTTTCTAGGCATTAGCTTTGCTAAATTTATAAGCTCTATCGATCACTTCATCGCTTTTTTTATACTCTGCTTTCTTGGCTTTAAAATGCTAAAAGAGGCCTGTAGTAGCGAAGCTGGTGAGTCATTAAGTATGAATATTAAGACCATTTTTATAGGCGCATTTGCCACGAGCATTGACGCACTTGCTGTTGGCGTCACGCTTAGCTTTGAGGCAGTCAGTATCTTTGAGAGTGCGCTCATCATCGGCGTGGTCTGCTTTGTGCTAAGCCTAGCCGCCTTTTACATCGGTAAATTTATGGGTGAAATTTTAGAGAAAAAGGCGCTCTTTTTAGGCGGAGCGATACTTATATTTTTGGGCTTTAAAATCCTCATCACCCACCTGTTAGAAGAGGGAGTGCTCTAAATTTCTATCTCTATGCCAACTGGGCAGTGATCGCTACCTGTGATATTTGGCAAGATAAAGGCATCTTTTAGCCTGCTTTTTAGCCCCTGTGAGATAAAGAAATAATCAATCCTCCAGCCTACATTTTTCGCCCTTGCGTTAAAGCGGTAGCTCCACCACGAGTAAGCGTCCGCAACGTCGCCATTTACGGCCCTAAAGGTGTCTATAAAGCCACTTTTTAGCACCTCATCGATCCACGCTCGCTCGATAGGCAAAAAGCCCGAAGTCTTGGCATTAGCCTTTGGATTTTTCAGGTCGATCTCGCGGTGAGCGGTATTTACGTCTCCGCAAAATATCACCTCTTTGCCGCTCTTTACTAGCTCATTGCAGTAAGCTAGAAATTTCTCGTAAAAGTCCATCTTGTAAGCTAGCCTCTCCTCGTCCTTTTGGCCGTTTGGAAAGTAGATATTAAAAAGCACGATATCATCAAATCTATGCTCCAAAACTCGCCCCTCCGTGTCGTCAAAAAAGGCCGCCTTTTGCGTTTGCACGTCAAATTTAGCTAGGCTCATCACACCAGAATATCCTGCTCTTGCGCCTGAATTTACACTGATATCTTTAAAGCCAAGGTTGTAAATTTCCTTTGGGACGTCGTCCTCTTTGACCTTGATCTCTTGAAGCCCTAGAAAATCAGGCTTTATCTCATCAAGCCAAACAAAGCCATCTTTTGCCACGACCGCACGCAGCCCATTTACGTTCCAGCTAATAAGTTTCAAATTTCATCCTTTTTTTAATTATAATTATGCCAAAAATCGCAAAAAGGAAGGTTATGAGAAACCAGCCAGAGTATAAATTTTTTAAAAATTTTGGCTATGCAAGAGAGGGTTTAGCAGAAATTTTTAAAAACGAAAAGAGCTTTCGCCTAGAAATTTGCATATTTTTGGCAGCTGCGATCTCGCTATTTTTTTGGAAATTTGAGCTTATTTTTAACCTATTTTTGATCTTTAGCATGGCATTTGTGCTAGTTTGTGAGTGCCTAAACTCAGGTCTAGAGCGCATAACAGACCTTGCAAGCCCAGACTATCACGCCCTAGCAAAAGCGGCAAAGGACGCGGGAAGTGCGGCCGTGATGATTGCAAATTTCTTATGCGGTGTGCTTTGGTGCGTGGCGGTTGCTTATAAAATTTGGAGCTAGCGTGAAAGAGCAAATTTACAAGGCGCTTCTTGGCGAGAAAAAGGTAGAGATCATAAATTTACTTTGCGAGCTAAGCGACGAAAATGGCTTTATAGTGCTTAAAATTTCAGAAATTTGTGAAAAGCTAAATGTGAGCAAACCAACCGTTATAAGCACATTTAAACTGCTTGAAGAGAAGAAAATTTTTGAGCGAGTAAAAAACGGGGTTTATAGATTTAAAAATTTATAGTGGCAAGCAAATGCCTGCCACTACTTGTTTTAGCCGATAGTCTCAGCAGCGATCATACCAAATGTCAAGCAATCAGTTATAGCCACTGATCCTAGACGGCTGGCTCCGTGAACGCCACCTGTGACCTCACCAGCTGCATATAAATTTGGTATAGGCATAGCTGTTTGAGAGTTCATGACTTGGGCTTTTGTGTTGATATTTAAGCCACCCATTGTGTGGTGAACTTTTGGAGTACCACGCTCTGCGTAAAATGGTGGAACTGAGATGTCGATGCCTTTTGTTGTTGTTGCAACGACTGGCTTACCAAAGTCCTCATCAACGCCTTTTTTAACAAATTCATTGTATCTTGCGACTGTTTTCTTGAGCTCATCAACTGGGATCTTATACTCAGCTGCCAAGGCATCAAGTGTGTCAAATTTCTTGCAAATTCCAGCGGCAATCGCCTTTTCATAGTGAGCTGGAAGCATGTGAGGAAGCGCCCTTGAGTCGCAGAAGTTGATAGGGAAGTTTTTATCATCATCGCCTTTTTCGTGGATGACTTTAAACATCGCTTCTGTTCTTGTCCTGCGGTCTGCAAGCTCGTTCATATAGCGTTTGCCAGTTCTTGGATTTACAGAAATTCCAAATGGGAAAGCGCCGTTTACGTTAAACATAGATCCAACGCCAAAGCCTGTCTCATCAGCACATCCCCAAGGGCCGTATTGGATCCAGCTTGGATGAACTGGGTATGCGCCTGCTCTAAATGCTGCTAAAAGCGCGCCAGCTGTTGAGCCTGGTTGGTTGGTTGAGTCTGTTTCTGGAGTGATCCTTGGATCTTGAAGTCGTCTGTAAATTTTATCTCTACAAAAGCCGCCAGATGCTAGCACGACGCCTTTTTTAGCTTTGATGTATTTTACGTCGCCGCCTTTGTTTTCAACGTCGTCGCTCATCAAGTTGCCATCAAATTTGTAGTTTTCTCTGACGATGACACCGACAACTGCACCATTATCGTCAAAGACAAAATCATCAAATTTTGTTCTTTTTTTGATCACTGCGCCATCCATTTTTTCAAATGTCGCAGTCATAGGAAGCACGATGCCAGCACCACTGCCGACCTCTGTTTGAAGGCTTCTTGGCACTGAGTGACCACCTGCATGAGTGATTTGATCGATGTATTTTGCGCCGCAATCAAGTGTAAGTTTGTAGGCATCTTGTGCTCTCTCGCCGATCTTTGCCAAAAGGTCAGTGTGGTTTATGCCGCGTCCTGCTTTCAAGCAGTCTTTGATAAATAGCTCGGTGCTATCTTTGATGCCAGCTTTCTTTTGCATGTCGCTATTTGGAACAGCAAAAATTCCACCGTTGATGACAGAGTTGCCGCCTGTGCGGCCCATTTTTTCGATCAAGACGACTTTGTTGCCTTTTTTGGCTGATGTAACGCCAGCTGCAAGAGCTGCAAAGCCTGAGCCGATGATGACTACGTCAAATTCTTCGTCCCATTTTACATCTTTATCGTTCATTGGTTTAGCCATTAAATTTGTTGCACCCAAGCCTAATGCCGTAGCTCCAATTGCGCTAAATTTGACAAAATCTCTTCTAGATAAACTTGAATTTTTCATGCCATCTCCTTTGAAATAAGATAATTGCTACTAGCATTATACGACATTTCATTAAAATAAGCAAATTAATTTTTATAATTAAATTTTTTTAAAGCTTTTTCGACTACATCGCACTTTTGTAACATTTATTGACACAATTTTTATTTAAATATGACTTTAAATTTACGATAAATAGCGGATAAATTAAATTTTGGATTAAATTTTAAAAATTTATCTATCAAATTTCGTTGAGAAAAGAAAAATTATCAAATTTTTGTTTGGTTAAATTTCAAGAGAGATTGATTTTGAATTTTTAGATTTTAGCTTAAATATGAAAATTAGTTTAAAAGAGAAAATCGGAGCAAATTTGCTCCGAGAAATTATTTAACACCAACTATGATTTGAGTTGCTTTAATGATCGCAGTTACGTCGTCGCCAACTTTTAGATCCATGCCATTTACTGACTCTTTTGTGATAACAGCTGAAATTTTGCTGCCGTTTGCGTCGATGATAACCTCAGCATTTACAGCGCCGTCTTTTATCTCACTTACAACGCCTTTGATTTGGTTTGTAGCGCTTAGTTTGATGTGGTTATTTTTTGAAACGATAACGCTTGAAGCTTTGAATAAAAATATAGCTTGCTTGCCAACTTTAAGATCAAGGCTCTTCTCGCTATCAACTGTTACAGTTGCTTTTAGCACCTCACCGCCTGCGATTTTACCAGCGATTAGCGAATTTACCGCACCTGTTCTTACTTCTGAAATTTCAACATTTAATTGATTTCTAGCACTTATGCACATGTTTTTTCCTTTTTATGATTTAAATTGTTTTGACATTGTAAAGTAATACTTTTAATGTAAAGTTAAAATTGTTATATGAAATTTTATAATATCAAAAATTAAAATTTAAAACTTCACAAACGCCAAAATAACGCTATTTATAAGACCAAATTTACAAAAACAATTTAGATAATTTTTTCAAATATATATTACAAAATATTACCTTTGCCTTATTTTTATAAAATTTGACTCTAAATTTTAAATTTAAACAAGAGAAATTTATAAATTTGGTTTTAGAAATGATAGAAGTTAGGGTGTTTAAATTCCAGCTTCAAGCATCGCTTCAGCTTGATAGTGCGTGATAAGTGGCTC
>CAUUIN010000055.1:0-11596 GCA_963545295.1 uncultured Campylobacter sp.
AAATTTTATCTTTTTGCAAATTCCATTATTGATTTTATTTTTCTATAAGGAGTTTCATATGAAATTTTCTAGTGCTTTTAAATTTGGTGCGCTCTGCGTAGTTGCCTGCTTACTCTCTTTAAATTCTGCTTTAGCAAATTCTTACGAGCAGATCAAAAAAGATGGAGTCATAAGGATAGCGACCGAGGGTGTTTATTCGCCATTTTCGTTTCACAATGAAAAAGATGAGCTAATGGGCTATGACGTGGAGATAGCAAGAGCTGTGGCTAAAAAACTAGGCGTAAAGCCACAATTTATCGAAGCTTCATGGGATGCAATGCTTGCGGCATTTGACGCTGGCAAGGCTGACGTGGTGTTTAACCAAGTTAGTATAACCGATGAGAGAAAGAAAAAGTATGACTACAGCGTGCCATATATGGTCTCTTACTCAGCCATCGTTGTGCATAAAGACAATAACGACATCAAAAGTTTTGCTGATCTAAAAGGCAAAAGAAGCGTGCATTCAGTAAATAGCATGTGGATACCAACCGTTGAAAAGTATGGCGCCAAGCTAGTTGTGGCTGATAGCTTGAGCGATCAGATAAATTTGATCATCACAAAAAGAGCTGATGATACGATAGATGATGCGGTGATGTTTTATGACTATATCAAACAACATCCAAACGCCCCTATAAAGATAATCGAAGCTGGCGATGAGCCGATGTATACGGCTGCGATTGTTAAAAAAGGTAACACCAAACTTCTAAATGAGATAAATTTTGCCCTAAATGAGCTTAGCAAAGAAGGAGTTTTAAGCGAAATTTCGCTTAAATACTTCGGCAAAGACATTTCTAAATAAGGAGAATCAATGAATTTTAAGCCCATTTTTGGCTTTATCGCAGGTGCTTTTTTAGCTTTAAATTTAAATGCTTCAACTATCAAAAAAGGCGAGCTTATAGTTGCAACTGAAGGCACTTACTCACCTTACTCATTTTATGACGAAAAGGGCGAGCTAGTAGGTTATGACGTAGATATCGCAAGAGCTGTGGCAAAGAAGCTAAATTTAAAGATCGACTTTCTAACAGCCCCTTGGGATGCGATGCTTGCGGCATTTGACGCTGGTAAAGCAGACGTGGTGTTTAACCAAGTTAGCATAAACGAAGATAGAAAGAAAAAGTATGATATGAGCGTGCCTTACACCATGCCATATCCTGTAATAGTCGTGCATAAAGACAATAACG
Source organism: uncultured Campylobacter sp. (assembly GCA_963545295.1). Lineage (GTDB taxonomy): Bacteria > Campylobacterota > Campylobacteria > Campylobacterales > Campylobacteraceae > Campylobacter_A. Next base: position 1,221 of record CAUUIN010000055.1, read on the forward strand.
ACATCAAAAGTTTTGCTGATCTAAAGGGCAAGAAAAGCGTGCACTCTGCAACTAGCAACTGGGCAGCGATAGCCGAGAAAAATGGCGCAACAGTGGTCGTGGCTGATGGCTTTAGCAAAGGTGTGGAGCTTATCATCTCAAAAAGGGCTGATGATACGATAAATGACAACGTCACATTTTTTGACTACATCAAACAACGCCCAAATGCACCGCTAAAGATCGCATACACCAGTAACGAGCCGATGCCAACAGCCGCACTTCTTAAAAAAGGCAACACCGAGCTACTAGAAGCTATAAACAAAGCGCTTGATGAGCTAAAAGCAGAGGGCAAGATAAGCGAAATTTCGATGAAGTATTTTGGAAAAGATATTTCAAAATAATTTTAAAGCCAATATTTTTATTGGCTTTATTTTTTTGAAAACTAGGAGAAATTTTGAGCGAAAAAGATACAGATGTAACAAAAGACATAGACTTTATAAATGAAACCGTAATAGATAATATAAATTTTACATATATTGCTGAAAGTAAAATTCATGGATTTGGACTTTTTGCTAATAAAAATTTAGATAGTGGCACAATACTTTGCTTTTTAGATGGACAAGTAATGAATTGGGATCACTATGATGAAATAGCAAAGAGTATAAATTTGGGGAAATACCAAAACTATATTTTTATGGAGTGGAACGCACTTAGCGATAAAACATTACTTGTGCGAGCATTTAGGACAAAATACAGCTATATAAATCACTCAAGTGAGCCAAATGTAGAGATAAAATACAATCCAATTCGCATAGAAATAATAAAACAAATAAATAAAAATGATGAAATAGTTATAGACTACAACAAAGAACCATTAAAAAAAGAATACCTCGATGATAAAGAAAAAGGGTTTTTGTGATACATATTAAAACCACAATTATTCAACCAATAGAAACCGATATACAAACTCTAATAAAGCTTTTTGACACAAAAATAAATATTGAAAATTTTAAAAAATACGAAAGCATTAAAGCACCTTGTTGGAAACAAACTATGGATGAGCTTTTTAATCTATATAGTTCATTTATAATCTTAGATAACCAACTTATAAAATCCGAAGCTTTACAAGAAGAACTAAAAAATGGTCATTTCAATATCAATGATAAATTTAATATATCTAATTTTATAGATAGCAACGATTTAAAAATATACTTAATGTTTGACTACAGGCTATTTCAATTTTGTATAGTGTATGAGTTAGGTTTTGTTTTACCACTAAACAATATAGAAAATATTACAAGACATGAACAAGACAAATTAGATTTTTATAATTGTATTCGCAATATCTTCGTTAAAGAAACAGGTAGCTCATATCTGCCGTCTATTATTTTAAATTTGCAAAACAACTTGATCAAAGAGGCAAAAAAATTTATAGATGCAAATTTTAATCTAAAAGATAGTGCGGATAGCCTTAAAATACTAAATAATAGCGGAAATATAACAAATGTAGCTATCTTAGAAAACTTAAATGATAAAGAGTTTGAAAAATACTCAAATTATTTAATAAATTTAAATTCGTTAGCTGAAAGGAATCAAAACTATAATTCTCCTATAAAAATAAAATCAGCAAACTCAAAACACGATAATCTATACTTTTTCAATGGCCGATTTCATACGATAATATTACAAAATCAAAAAGATAAATACAGATACATACCAATACAATTTCAAATGCAATATCTCTGGTTTTATTTATCTAAACAGATAAATTTAATACTCGAGTTTTACAATGATAATATTTTAAAAGATAACTCTATATCAAAAATATCAGAATACAGCGATAAAATCGATGCGATAATAAATAAAATAGAAAATCTAAATATTTTTAATCAAAAATTTAAGCTTTCTATTGAAGCTGATAGTAAAATTTACCACGCAATAGAAGAAAAATGGAATATAGAAAATATGATCAAAACTTCAAACGAATATGTTGTCTATTTTAAAGATTATTTAGCAAGAATTTATACCAAGAAAAGCTCCAAAATGGAGCAAAGGCAAAATAAAATACTCCTATTTATAACTTTATTTCAATTCATTGCGCTTCTAAGTGTTTGGAATGATTATCTAAATTTATTAAGTGTTGAGTTCTTACAAAAAGCAAAAGGCATATTGCCATTATTTGGTTCAGAGAGCAACCTAGAAGCTTTCAATATATATTTACCAATTATATTTTTCATAATAATTTTATGTATGTTTTTTTATATCTTCAAAAATAAGGAATAGTTAAGGCAAAAATGGAAAATTTAGATAGAGTGATCGAGCTTGTTTCAAGCTCGACGCTACCGATGATCATCGCACTTTTAAAAGTGACGATCCCGCTTACTTTGCTCTCGTTTTCACTAGGGCTTATCATCGCCATTATCACAGCAGTAGCGAGGCTTTCAAATATAAAAATTTTAAAATTTATATTTGCTACCTACGTTTGGATATTTCGCGGCACACCACTCCTTGTGCAGCTTTTTATCGTATTTTACGGGCTTCCTAGCATCGGCGTCACGCTTGATACTTGGAGTGCGGCGACTATCGCTTTTAGTCTAAACGTAGGTGCTTATGCATCTGAGTCTGTAAGGGCTGCCATACTTTCTGTGCCAAAAGGCCAGTGGGAGGCTGCCACATCACTTGGTATGACGCACTATCAAATTTTAAAGCGTATCATCGCGCCTCAAGCAGTAAGGATCTCGTTGCCGCCGCTTTCAAACACATTTATAGGCCTTGTTAAAGACACTTCGTTAGCAGCATCTATTACGATGGTGGATATGTTTATGGTCGCTCAAAGGATCGCAGCAAGGACCTTTGAGCCACTCATCCTCTACATCCTAGCAGCGCTCATCTATCTAGTGGTTTGCACACTCTTAACCTATCTTCAATCAAGGCTTGAAAAAGCCGTATCAAGGTATGTCTAATGGCTATAAATTTTAAAAATATAAGCAAATCTTACGGCGATCATTTAGTACTAGATAACATAAACACAAGCTTTAAAGAGGGGCAAACAACTGTGATAGTTGGCTCATCTGGTTGTGGCAAATCAACACTTCTTAGATGCATAAATTTACTTGAGATCCCACAAAGTGGCACTTTAGAGGTAGATGATAGGAGCGTAAATTTTAAAGAGAAACTTAGCTCAAAAGAGCTTTTAGAAATTCGCAAAAAAACAGGTATGGTCTTTCAAAGCTTCAACCTCTTCCCGCACCTAACAGCACTTCAAAATGTCACTGAAGCTCCGATCTACGTTCAAAAAAAAGACAAAAACGAAGCGATAAAAGAGGCAAAAGAGCTTTTAGCTAAAGTAGGGCTTAGCCACAAAGAAGATACCTATCCAAACAGGCTCTCAGGCGGTCAAGCGCAGCGTGTAGCAATAGCAAGAGCTCTCGCTGTAAATCCATACTTTTTACTGCTTGACGAGCCTACAAGTGCGCTTGATCCAGAGCTTGAGGCTGAAGTTTTAAAGGTCATCTTATCTCTTGCGAAAGAGAAAAAGTCTATGATCATCGTCACTCATAATATGAATTTTGCTAGAAAGATAGCTGATAGAATTTTGTTTTTAGATAAAGGTGCGATCGCCTTTGATGGCTTGGTAGATGAGTTTTTTAACAGCCAAAATGAGAGGATAAAAAGCTTCATCTCGGCTATGGATATATAAATTTAGCTAGAAACTCTAGCTAAATTTAACTATGCAAAGTATGGTTTTATCTGCTCTATCCAAGCTGAAATTCTACCCTCAGTCTTGTCGCTCTCGTTATCAGCGTCAAGCGCTAAGCCTACAAATTTACCATTTTTCACAGCATCAGAGCCATCAAATGTATATCCATCAGTGCTAACCTCGCCCACTACTTTTGCGCCAGCTTTTACTACCTCATCGTAAAGCTTTGCCATGCCGTTACAGTACTCATCAGAGTAGCTCTGACTATCGCCCATACCAAAAACAGCGACCGTTTTGCCGTTTAAATTTAACGCTTTAAAGTCAAATGCGTCCCAGTCATCTTGAAGATCGCCGCTGCCCCAGGTCGATGTACCAAGGATGAGCTTATCAAAGCCATTTAGCTTTTCCGCATCCACGTCAGAAACGTTTAAAAGCTCGTTTTCAAGGCCTAGACCATCGCTTATAAGTTTTGCTGCATCTTCGGTATTTCCCATGCTGCTTCCAAAAACTATACCTATCATTTTTATCCTTTTTAAAAAATTTTACTAATAATCGTATAAGGCACGAGCTTTATGCACCCTCTTGCAAAGCAGTGCCTAACCTCAACGTGCCGCCTAAATTCCTCATTTCTAGGGCAGACGATATAAACCATCTCGCACTCTCTTTGCAAGGCACAAACGGCTGCGTCGATGTCGTCGTTTAAATTTCTCATATCATCAAAGCTCACTTTTTTAAAGCTTGGCATGACGTTTAGCAAATTTTTGCCATCTTTTTTGACCGAAATGACGCCGCCATTTAGCACGACCTCTTTGTCCTGATGGCGGAGGCGTATTTTATCATAAACAAACTGGCAAAACATCTGCGCTGCATCAATGAAAAACTCAAATTCTCCGCTTCTATAAAGCATCTTTATCATCTTTGCAGCCGCCATTTTTGGCTCTTTTGCTACAAATCTTAACCCTTTAAAATCACTTTTTAAATAAGCACTTATGATGATGTTTGAAGGTATGCAAAAGCTTTCAACTGGTTTGAAATTTAAAAATTTCTCGCGCAGTAAGAAATTTATCCTAGCCTCAAAAATATCTTTGAAATTTAGAAATTTAGCGTAAGAAAGCGGGATCTTTAGCTCGCTCTCAACGCCAACATTATAAAGTGCGATGAAAATTTTCGCACGTGAAAGCTTGTCAAGCTTTGCAAAAATACTTGGAGTTATTTCGCCAATATCTGATAAAAACCCGAACTTCATCGATTATTCTTTGCATCCAAATTCCTTATCTAGGCCAAAGACCTTACAATACTCGCAAAATACGCAACTAACGCTTCTTTTTGCACAAACGATAGGGATATTTCTCTTTTTTGCTTGAGTTTTAATAGTCTTCATCGTGTTGTGGTTTAAAAAGCTAGTGAGCATCACCACGCACTCGGTATCTTGTGGGATCGGCTTACGATTTACGCGGTTTTCGTTTCTAGCGTCCCAGTGCTCTATCTTTTCGGCTCCCAAATCATGTAAAACCGCCTTAATAGGCGTGATCTCATCTGCTCCGATAACTAAAACTGACATAACAAGCTCCTAAAAATTTATTCGTTTTCTGATAACGATTATAAAAAAGCTTAGCTAAAATTATTCTTAGTTATGATATTTATTATCACTTATTTGTAGAAATTTGTAACGTTTTTGGTTGTTTTAAAAAGGCTAAATTTACTTATCCGATTTAAATTTAACCGCCGCAACGAGAAAGATGACAAGTCCAATCACCGCAAAAACGCTACCAACATTGCCGATATTTTGCTCGCCAAGATGAACTATCGTTTGATGTCCTATTAGCGCGCCAGCTCCTATGCCGATGTTATAAATGGCTGAGTATATCGCCATAGCAGCGTCCGTGGCATTTGAAGCTAAATTTAGCACCTTTATCTGAAAGCTCATATTTATCCCAGCTATGCCAAGCCCCCAGATAAAGGCAAGCACAAGCATTAAAGTCTCATTTGTGGCGATCAAATTTAACGTCAGCAAGCAGGCTAAAATGATCGCTATTGAGATAGCTGTAAATGCAGTTGGTATGAGCTTATAAAATTTAGAGAAAAGCACGCTTGCTACGATACCTGCGACGCCAAACAAAAGCAAAAATATAGTGATAAATTTACCATCAAAGCCACTAATATCTTTAGCAAACGGCTCGATGTAGCTATAGGTGCTAAAATGCGCGCTGATAACGATAGCAGTTAGCAAAAATATCACCATCAAAAAGCCATTTCTTGCAAGAGCAGGTAGGCTTTTTAGCGAGCCTGAGTTTTTACTAGGCAAAAGTGGTAAAATTTTATATAACCAAGCGCCAACGCCCACAGCAAAGACCCCAATCAGCCCAAATGTGACACGCCAGCCCAAGCTATCTCCTAAAATCCTGCCAAGTGGCAAGCCAAGTATCATCGCCATAGATGTGCCAAGAGCTAACAGTCCAAGGGCTTGCGAGCTTTTATTGATAGGCGCAACTCTAACAGCAAGCGAGGCGGTGATCGACCAAAATATGGCGTGCGAGATAGCGACCATAAGACGGCCAACGACTAAAACCTTAAAATTCCAAGCGACCGCACAAAGTGCATGAGAGGCTACAAAAATGATAAAAACCTTTAAAAGCAGCGACCTTCGCTCTAAATTTGCGGTTAGTAACATAAAGGGTAGCGAGAGTATCGTCACACTCCACGCATATATCGTGATGATAAGCCCAGTATCAGCCGTGCTCATCTTAAAATCCTTTGCTATGTCGCTTAAAAGAGGTACCGGCACGAACTCAGTTGTATTAAATATAAAAGCTCCAAAAGTTAGCGCGATAACCCGCAAATAGGCTATTTTATGAACATTTATCAAAATTTCATCCTTTTTTCTTTGCCTCTACAATATTAAAATTTGACTTACATCTTAGTTATTTATAAATTTTAATTTTTTAATGATAGAGATTAATGACAAATTTTGGATTTTTCTTTTATAATAAAGCCATTTTTAAGATAATTTTAAGGCGGAAATATGTCAAAAATAATGAAAACTATGGATGGAAACGAGGCCGCAGCTTACGCATCGTACGCATTTACCGAAGTAGCTGGAATTTACCCTATCACTCCTAGCTCGCCTATGGCTGACTACACTGACCTTTGGGCAGCGCAGGGCAAGAAAAATTTATTTGGTATGCCAGTAAAAGTAGTCGAAATGCAAAGCGAGGGCGGCGCAGCTGGCACGGTGCATGGCTCGCTACAAGTTGGCGCACTAACTACGACCTACACAGCTTCTCAAGGCCTACTTTTAAAAATTCCAAATATGTATAAGATCGCAGGCCAGCTTCTCCCTGGCGTCATCCACGTCTCAGCTCGCTCACTAGCAGCGCAGGCTCTTTCAATATTTGGCGACCACCAAGACATCTATGCCTGTCGCCAAACTGGCTTTGCTATGCTAGCAAGTGGCTCAGTGCAAGAGGTGATGGATATCGCAGGAGTTGCGCACTTGGCGGCGATAAAGGGCAGAGTGCCATTTTTACACTTCTTTGATGGCTTTAGAACAAGCCATGAAATTCAAAAAGTAGAAGTGATGGACTACGCACACTTTGATAGACTTCTTGACCGCGAAGCTCTGCAAAAATTTAGAGACGAAGCGCTAAGCCCAGAGAGCCCAAAAACAAGAGGCACAGCGCAAAATGACGATATCTATTTTCAAACAAGAGAGCTAAGCAACCGCTTTTATGACGCGGTGCCAGATATCGTCGCAAACTACCTAGCTGAAATTTCAAAGATCACTGGCCGCGATTACAAGCCGTTTAACTACTACGGCGATCCTGAGGCTACGCGCGTCATCGTAGCTATGGGCTCAGTGACGCAAACTCTTGAAGAGGTCGTGGACTATCTAAACGCAAAAGGCGAAAAAGTGGGCATTATCAAGGTGCATTTATACCGCCCATTTAGCACAAAATACCTCTTTGACGTGATGCCAAAGAGCGTGAAAAAAATAGCCGTCCTTGACCGCACAAAAGAGCCAGGCAGCCTTGGCGAGCCGCTATATCTTGATATAAAAGCTGCGTTTTACGGCCAAAAGGACGCTCCAGTTATCGTTGGCGGCAGATACGGCCTAAGCTCAAAGGACGTCGATCCTGCGCAAATGCTAGCTGTATTTGAAAATTTAAACCAAAGCGAGCCAAAAGATGGCTTTACGGTGGGTATCGTCGATGACGTGACATTTACTTCGCTGCCAACTGGAGAGAAAATTTCACTAAGCGATGAGAGCGTTAAAGAGTGTTTATTTTACGGCCTTGGCGCTGATGGCACCGTGGGCGCAAACAAAAACTCAATAAAGATCATCGGCGACAAAACCGACCTTTACGCACAGGCATATTTTGCCTACGATAGTAAAAAATCAGGCGGTTACACTCGCTCACACCTTCGCTTTGGCAAAAAGCCGATCCGCTCGACCTATCTCGTCTCAAACCCGCACTTTGTAGCCTGCTCAGTCGCAGCATATCTCGAAATTTATGACGTGATTGATGGCATCAGAGAAAACGGCACGTTTTTGCTAAATTCTATCTGGGACGCCGAGCAGACTATAGCGAAGCTGCCAAATAAAGTTAAGAAAATTTTGGCTAGCAAAAATATAAATTTCTACATCATAAACGCAACCAAACTAGCACACGACATCGGCCTTAAAAACCGCACAAATACAATTATGCAGTCGGCATTTTTTAAGCTTGCTGACATCATACCATTTGAAGATGCGCAAAAATACATGAAAGAGTACGCACACAAAGCCTACGCTAAAAAAGGCGAAGCGATCGTGCAGATGAACTACAACGCTATCGACGTCGGCGCAAATGGGCTCATAAAAGTGCCGGTTGGTCCTGAGTGGGCAAATTTAGCAGATGATGAGCAAAAAGATGAGAAATATATCGGCAACAGCTTCATCGAAAACGTTGTAAAACCGATAAATGCAGCCAGAGGCGACAGCCTGCCAGTCTCAGCCTTCATAGGATACGAGGACGGCCACTTTGAAGCTGGCACGACGGCTTACGAGAAGCGCGGCGTTGGTGTCATGGTACCAAAATGGATCGAGCAAAACTGCATCCAGTGCAACCAGTGCGCATTTGTCTGCCCACACGCTGTAATTAGGCCATTTTTGATAGACGAAAACGAGCTTAGCGCAGCACCACAGGGCGTCAAAGAGCACAACCTAGAGGCAAAAGGCAAAGAGGTTAAAGGGCTAAAATACAAAATCCAAGTAAGCCCGCTAGACTGCACCGGCTGCGAGCTGTGCGCTCAAAACTGCCCAAGCAAGGAAAAATCGCTCGTCATGGTGCCGCTTGAAGAAGAACTAGGCAAAAACGAACAAGAAAATGCCGATTATCTATTTAAAAAGGTCGCTTACAAAGACGATCTCATGAACAAAGAGAGCGTCAAAGGCATTGGCTTTGCTAAGCCGCTATTTGAATTTCACGGCGCTTGCCCAGGATGTGGCGAAACTCCGTATATTACGCTCATTACAAGGCTCTTTGGCGAGCGTATGATCGTGGCAAACGCGACTGGTTGTAGCTCGATATATGGCGGCTCTGCTCCATCTACCCCATACACCACAAATGACGAAGGCAAGGGCGTTGCGTGGGCAAATTCGCTATTTGAAGATAACGCCGAGTTTGGCATGGGTATGAACGTAGCAATGGAGACCATGCGCCACCGCATCGAAGATATAATGAGAAACAACATAGATAGCGTGCCAAACGCACTTTCAGCGCTTTACAACGACTGGATAAATTTCAAAAATGATGGCGTTAAAACGCAAGAGATCACGAAAAATTTATTGCCTATTTTAGAGCAAAATTTAAGCGCGCCAGGCGTTAAAGAAATTTTAGAGCTTAAGAAATTTCTCGTCAAAAAGTCGCAATGGATCATCGGCGGCGACGGCTGGGCGTATGATATCGGCTTTGGCGGACTTGACCACGTGCTAGCAAGCGGCGAAAACGTAAACGTGCTAGTGCTTGACACCGAAGTTTACTCAAACACTGGCGGTCAAAGCTCAAAATCAAGCCGCGCAGGCTCAATAGCGCAGTTTACGGCTAGCGGCAAACCGGTTCAAAAGAAAGACCTTGGCTATATCGCGATGACTTATGGCAACATTTTTGTCGCGCAGATCAACTCAAACGCAAGCCAAGCAAACGTGATAAAAGCGATCGCAGCGGCTGAAGCGTATGACGGCCCAAGCCTCATCATCGCCTACTCTCCGTGCATCGCTCACGGCATCAAAGGCGGCTTGTCACAATCAGGCGGCCAAGGCGAGCTAGCTACAAAATGCGGATACTGGCCGACATATCTATATGACCCACGCCTTTTAAAAGAGGGACAAAATCCGCTTAAAATCACCTCAAAAGAGCCAGACTGGTCGCTTTACGAAGAGTTTTTACTAAACGAAGTTCGCTACAACTCGCTTAAGAAAACCAACCCTGAGCACGCAGACGAGCTGCTAGCTAAAAACAAGGCCGACGCACAAAGACGCTACCGCCAGCTAAAACGTCTAAGTCTAGCTGACTTTAGCGACGAGATTAATTAAATTTTAGGTGCTTTTGCACCTAAAATTTTTATTTTCTACAAAGTATTAACAGCTCAAATATTTCTTGCTTGATATTTTTTTAAATTTAATACCACCTATCTCATCAAAGGCAAAATGCCGCTC
>CAUUIN010000056.1:0-11339 GCA_963545295.1 uncultured Campylobacter sp.
ATTTTTACTCCTTTTTCTAAATTTATCCACGCTAATTATCGCAAGTGCCAGCCAGATCATACAAAATGAGATGACCTTGTAGCCGTCTAAAATTTCGCCGTAAATGAAGACTGCACAAAGGATCGCGATGGTTGGCGAGATGTATTGTAAGTAGCCAATCGTCGTTAAATTTATCCTTGTAGCAGCTGCGTTAAAAGCGACAAGTGGCACGATGGTAACGACACTTGAAGCGATCATCAGTAGCGAGTCTTCGTTTAGTCCAAAGTGGCTTTTGCCTAAAAATGCTATGTAAAAAACGTAGCCAAGCGCAAATGGAAACATAAAAAATGTTTCGATAAAAAGCCCATTAAATGCGCTGATCTTTGCCATCTTTCTAACCATCGCGTAAAATCCAAATGAAAGTGGCAAGATGATGGAGACAAGTGGCAGACCGCCTTTGGCATAAATTTGTACGCAGACGGCTGCGATGACGATGCAAACGGCTATGGCGCCAGCTTTGCTAAGATGCTCTTTAAAGATGATGACACCAAGGAGCATGCTTATTAAGGGATTTATAAAATATCCTAGACTTGTGTCTAAAATTTTGCCACTACCCACCGCATAGACATAAACGCCCCAGTTTATGGTGATAAAAATGCCGCTTAAAAATAGAGCTTTTAGCGAGCGGATATCCTTAAGAAGCGCAAAAATTTCGCCCATTTTGCCGCTAATGCAAAGCACTGCTGCCATCAAGAAAAATGACCAGATGATCCTGTGGGCTAAAATTTCATAAGCATCGACATCTTTACTAAATAGGTTAAAATAAACTGCCAAAAATCCCCACATAAAAAACGCACTAAGCGCGAAAACAACGCCTTTTTGGCTCTCATTTAGTCTTGGCATTTTTACTACTTTTTATAGAATTTATACTATCTATCATCAAAAGCGTGACGGAGATGGCTAGGCAGAGCATCAAAAAGTACGAGCTTTTCTCCAGTCTCTCGCCGATAGCAAATGAGACAAAGAGCATCATTATGGGCTCAAAATATGTAAGCAGACCAAGGACATTTATCGGCACTAGTGTGCTTGAGAGGATCTGCGAGATGAGGGCTGTGCCGCTTATAGTGCCAAGTAAGATGAGCAGATAGTAGATGATTGGATTTTGGCTCATTACGTAGTTCATATCGGCTGTGAGCGCAAAATAAAATGAGAATAAAAACATAAAAATTATCTCGATAACAAAGCTTGAGAAATTTGCAAGGTTGTAATGCTTTCTAATAACAAAATAGACTGGATAAAGGCAAAAAACTCCAGCGCTCTCCCACGAGATGCCACCGCTTATGACCGCTGTACTAAAGACGCCAAGGGCTGCAAAAAATATAGATGCTAGCTTTGTTTTTGAGAGGTGCTCTTTAAAAAATATCCGTCCAAAAAGAGCCATGACTATTGGCATGATGAGGTAGCCGATAGAGACTTTTAGCGCTGAGCCGTTGCTTGGTGCCCAAAGATAGAGCCACATCTGAAATGAGCTTAAAAGCGAAGTGACAAATAAGATGAATAAAATTTTTGGCTTAACTCTTATCTTTAAGAGCATAAATTTGAAATTTCTTTGCTGTTTTAGTAAAAAAATGGCCGCAAAGACGATAGGAAGCGTAAATATCATGCGGTATCCAAAAAGAGCTTGCGTGCTGATGGGGTTCATGAGCACTGACATGTAGTAGATGCAGTTAAATAAAACCGATGCTAAAAGCGAATAAAATATGCCTTTTATCATGAAAAATTTATGCTCTTTTTTGGGTAAATTTAAAGTAGCGATTGTAGGCAAAATATCTTTAATAGCCCATTAATAGCTTTTATTTTTTAAGTTTGGCGTGATATAATCAGCGCTAAATTAAGGTAAAAGATAGGAAAATATATGACTTGGAACAGAGATAGCTGGAGAGAATTTAACATCTTACAACAACCAACTTATCCAAATTTAAAAGAGCTAAAAGAGGCTGAAGAAAAACTAAAAGCACTTCCGCCTTTGGTATTTGCCGGTGAGGCTAGAAGTCTTAAAAATGAGCTTGCAAAAGTTTGTAATGGTGAGGCCTTTTTGCTTCAAGGTGGTGACTGCGCTGAGAGTTTTGCAAATTTTAGCGCAAACAATATCAGGGATATGTTTAAAGTCTTGCTTCAAATGGCGATAGTTTTAACCTTTGGCGGTGGCTGCCCAGTGGTCAAAGTAGGCCGCGTGGCAGGGCAGTTTGCAAAGCCTAGAAGTAGCGATTATGAAGAGGTAAATGGTGTTAAGCTGCCAAGCTATAGAGGCGACATCATAAATGGCTTTGAATTTGACGAAAAAGCAAGAGTTCCTGATCCAAAACGCATGATCGAAGCTTACTATCAAAGTGCTTCTACGATGAACCTCTTAAGAGCCTTTTCAAGAGGAGGTTTGGCTGATCTTCATCAGGTGCATAAGTGGAATTTGGGCTTTGTTAAAAAGCCAGAGATCGGTGAGAAATACGCAAAGCTAGCCGATGATCTAACAAAAACTCTATCTTTCATGGCAGCTTGTGGCATCACTTCGGCAAACACCCCAGCGATAAATCAAACCGCAGTCTATACATCTCACGAAGCGCTACTTTTGCCTTACGAAGAGGCGCTAACTAGGGTTGATAGCCTTAGTGGCGAGTGGTATGACTGCTCGGCTCACATGCTTTGGATAGGTGAGAGAACGCGTGGTATAAACGACGCTCACGTGCATTTTTTAAGTGGTGTGAAAAATCCTATCGGCGTAAAGATCGGACCAAGTGCAAAAGCAGAAGAAGTCATAGCACTTGCAAATAAGCTAAATCCAGAAAATGAAGCTGGCAGGCTAAATGTGATAATCAGAATGGGCGCTGATAAGATCGGCGAAAATTTACCTAAAATTTTAAGAGAGCTAAAACGTGAAGGGTTAAATATCGTTTATAGCATCGACCCAATGCACGGCAATACCGTTAAAGCCTCAAACAACTACAAAACTCGTGAATTTAGTAAAATTTTAAGCGAGGTTAGAAGCTTTTTTGAAATTCATAAAGCTGAGGGCACAAGGGCAGGTGGCGTGCATCTTGAGATGACTGGTAAAGATGTGACAGAGTGCACTGGTGGCGCGCTAAACATCACTGAAAGTTCGCTAAAAGAGAGATATGAGACGCAGTGCGATCCAAGACTAAATGCTGATCAGGCTTTAGAGCTTGCATTTTTGATGGCTGATCTAGTTAAAAAAGCTTGAAATTTATAAAATTTGGAGAAAAATATGGCAAATATTTATGATCTAATAGTAGTTGGCGGCGGACCTTGTGGCATAGCTAGCGTAGTAGAGGCTAAAAGAAATGGCTTAAGTAATGTTTTGCTCCTTGAAAAAGGCGACAACCACAGCCAAACTATAAGAAAATTTTATAAAGATAATAAACGCGTAGATAAAGAGTATAAAGGGCAAGATAGCACGATCCATGGGCTAGTTTCGTTTGAAGATGGCACAAAAGAGAGCACGCTTGATTATTTTGACAAGCTGCTTGACTCTGAAAAGATCGAGGCGTTTTTTAACTCTGAGGTCGAAAGCGTGAAAAAAGAGGGCGAAATTTTTAAAGTAACTACCTCAAAAGCTGTCTATGAAGCTAAAAACGTGATGGTATCGATCGGCAAAATGGGACGACCAAACAAACCTGACTATAAGATCCCGCCATCACTAAATTCAGTTGTAAATTTTAACCTTGATAACTGCACAAACGGCGAAAAAGTGCTAGTTGTGGGCGGTGGCAACTCTGCAGTTGAGTACGCTATCGAGCTTTGTCAGTATAACAAAACAACGATCGCTTACAGAAAAGATAAATTTAGCCGTGTAAATGAGACAAATTTAAGCGCTCTTTGGGAGCTAGAAAAGCACAATAAGATAAAAGTAAGGCTAAATCACGATATAACCGAGATCGATAATGAATCAGGCAAGGTAAGAGTGCATTATGAAAATGGCAAGATCCGCGTCTATGACAGGGTTGTTTATGCGATCGGTGGCTCAAGTCCGGTTGATTTTTTACAAAAATGTCAGATAAAAACCGACGAAAAAGGCACTCCGATAGTTGATAGCAGTTACCAAAGTAGTGTGCCAGGACTTTACGTAGGAGGCGATATCGTTTTAAAAAATGGCGGCTCGATCGTGGTCGCACTAAATCACGCTCATAGCGTCATTAAAGACATATTAAAAGGCAAGGCACAAGCTTGATAAATAAAATAGTACTAGCTATTGTTTGTCTGATAGCTGGCTTTTCTCTCTCGTTTTTGAAATTTCAAAAAGAGGATGAGGCGCCAAAAGATATTAATCAAACGATTTATTCTATAAATTTTGATGATCTCCCTGAAGAAGAGAAACAAAGATATGTAAGCAAAGACGATCTTTACGAGTATGGCGGCTACATCACACCAAAGAGCTACATGCAAAATTTTGTTGATGATAAGGATCTAAATTTATCAAACAATGTAAATGAGCTTCAAGAGCAAGTGCGCGAGCTAAGCAAGAAAAATGAAATTTTAGCAGCTGATAATGTCGATATGAGCGAGAAAAATTTAGACTTCATAAGCAAAATTTCAGAGATGAAAAGAAATATCGAAAATGAAAAAAACGAGATAGTAGAAAAAAATCAAAAGGCTCTTGGCGAGCTTGAGGCGCAACACTTTGAAAATATCCAAGCTTTAACAAAACGTCTAAATGAAGCGCAAGCTGATATGATAGAGAGCTCAAAGGCTTATGAAAAAAAGATAATAGACCTTGAAAATGCGATAAATGACGCTAGAAATGGTGATGAGAGCAAGCTAAAAGAGTCCGAGGCTAACTTTAATAAATTTAAAGAGAGTTTTGAGGCAAACTACACCGCTTTAAAAGAGCAAAATGCCGAGCTAAATGCGACACTTGCGCAAAAAGAAGCTCTTATAAAAGAGTATGAAAAAGCTCAAAGTGAAAAAGATAGAGGCGATAAAAAAGAAATTTTGCTTTTAAAAGAGGAGATCGAGCGAGTTAAAAACGACGCCAACACTCAAAAATTTAGCTACGAAAAAGAGATAAATGCGCTAACTGACGGTTTTGAGACGCAAAAAAGCGTTATGGAGGATGAGCTTTCTAAAAAGGCAAATAAGATAATCGACCTGCAAGATGCTCTTGAGTCAAACAAGACTGCACTAAAAGATAGAATTTACGAGCTTGAAGAGATCAAGAAAAATTTAAACTCAAAAGATCTAATGGCACAAAGTTATAATGGCAAAAATTTAGAGCTAAATGCCTCGCTTGCGGCACTTCATAAGAGTTTTGACGATCTAAAACAAAAAAACCTAAAAAGCGAGCAAGAGAACAAACTTGCAAATGAAAATATAAGCTCACTTAAAAAAGAGCTTGAGAGGGCAAATGCTCTAAATAAAAAGCTTGAAAAGCAAAATTTAGACGCAAACTCAACTCTAATCGAGCTAAACAAAAAGCTAAGTTTGAGCGAAGAGAGCCTTAAAAAGAGTGGGGAAGAGCTAAAAGCGCTTGATGTAAAGACAACTAAATTTCTAAAAACACTATTTGATCAAAACCAAACCATCTCTTTGCAAACTCAAAAGCTAGGCTCAAACGAGAGTGAGCTAAAGAATTTAAGCTCAAAGCTTGATCTAAAAGATACAAAGATAAAAGAGCTTGAAGAAAATGTCACAAAGACAAGCCAGCTGCTAATAGCCAAGCAAAACGAGCTAGAAACTCAAAAAAGAACGCTAAAGATCGACATGCAAAACTATGAAATTTTGCGCCAGCAGATAAATATGCTACAAAAAAAGATAGTTGATACCTCAACCTTTTTAACCGACAACAACAAAAGTGGTGGCAAAAATTTACTAAGCTTGCAAAATGAACTAGAAAATGCGAAGCAAAAGCTAAACGAGAGTAACAAGACGATAGAGAGGCTAAATTCAAAGATAAATGAGCTAAGCTCAACCACTCACAAAAGTGGCGGCAGCGTAAATGCCCAGATCATCGAGCTTCAAAAAGATATCGAGCAAAATTTAAACAGACAAGATGAGCTTGAAAATGAAAATGTAAATTTAAAAAATATCTTACAAGCTACGACAAAGCCAGAGACTCCAACAAAGCTTGTCCTAATCTCTAGCATCGAGTGCGACGATATGGACGCAAAGGACAAGGTAAGCATAATGTGCAAAAACAGAGTGAGTGAGTTTTTGCAGAGGTTTAACTCAAACTACATGTATGAGATCATCCCGATCGTGGATAAGAAAAATTTTGTCATCCCATCAAATGTCGCTCAAAATATTAAAAAAGATGACCTTGGTAAGCTAAACAACTACGTAAATTACGGCGTTGGTAAAGAGCGAGCAAAGGCAGCAGCTGAGCTTATAAAAGAGGAATTTGGCGACTTTGCAAGGATCAGCTTTAGCTCTGAAGTGATCGTAAAAGATGTGACGCGCGGCTTTATCATCAAGGTTTATAGATGATCCTAGCTCAGCTTGAAAATGGCTATCGCTACAACAGCGATACGCTCGTTCTTTATGATTTTATTTGCGCGAGCTTTGGCGAAATTTCTGGCAGAGTTTTGGATGTTGGAGCAGGGTGTGGGATACTTGGGCTTTTGCTTAAGCGTGATTTTAAAAAGATAGATCTAAGCATGCTTGATATTTTAGAGCTAAATAGCGAAATTTCAAGCTTTAATGCAAAGAACAACTGCCTAGAGGCTAAAGCTGTAACGGCTGATTTTGCAAATTTTAAAGATAGCGAGAAATTTGATCTAATCATCTCAAATCCGCCCTTTTACCATGACGGTGTTACAAAAAGTCAAAATGAGCACATAAAAGTTAGCAGATATGCAAGCTCGCTAAATTTAAAGGATTTTATAAGAGGCATAAGCGTAAATTTAAAGCCACACAAAAGGGCGTTTTTTTGCTATGCACCAGATGATCTTAGTGAGATAGTGGCTTGCTTGAAAGAGCATAAGCTAAATTTGGTGAGCTTAAAATTTGTCCATACCAAAAAGGATAAGCCAGCAAATTTGGCTTTACTTGAAGTGCGAAATAACTCAAACTCAAAGCTAAAAGTCCTACCACCTCTTGTGATGAGCGAAAATGGCTCACATACAAAAGAGGTTAGTGATATCTTTAAAAAAGCTGATACAAACAGCGTCTCTTACGAGGAGATAGCGTGAGAGCTCAGGGTTTTAGCTATGAATTTGATCCTAGCTTTTGTGAAAGTTGCGGAGGCAAATGCTGCACTGGCGAGAGTGGCTACATCTGGATAGATGAGGGTGAAATTTTAAAATTTTGCGCCGCTTTTGATATGCCAAAAGATGAGTTTGAGAGCAAATTTTTAATACGTGTTGGGCTTAGGCGAAGCATCAAAGAAAAGCCTTATGATGATGGTTTTGCTTGCATATTTTTTGATGAAAGTAATAAAAACTGCTCGGTTTATGAGCTAAGACCTAAGCAGTGCAGAACCTTCCCATTTTGGGATTATTTTAAAAAAAACTTAAAGGAGCTAAGAGCAGAATGCATTGGCGTAAAATTTTAATAATTTTTATAAGCGTATTTTTTACCACTCATCTGCTTGCGGATGATAACAAAAGTGTAAATTTACGCCTAATGCAAGCTCTCATCTCGCAAGATAATGGCGATGTAAATGCCAGTATCCAGACCTATCTGGGGCTTTTTAAAGAGACAAATCAAAAGACCTATCTAAAAGAGGCGATAAAGCTCGCCTTTGCTACAAAAAATGAAAATTTAGATAGCCTTATGGCTGAGGGCGAGAAGAGCTTAAAAGATGATAGCGATTTTATCAGGATCAAGGTTGCAAATTTAGTCAATCTCTCTAAGCTAAACGAGGCAAAAGAGCTAATGCAAGAGCTTGCCACAAAAGAGCCAAACGCTCAAAATTTGCTCATGCTTGGCACCATTTGCATGATGCAAAATGACACGGTAACGGCGCTAAAATACTTTGAAGAGGCGTACTCGCTAAAGCCTGAAGAGGAGAATTTACTTCGCATAGTTGATATCCTTTTAAACCGCATGGATAATGTAAATGATGCGACAAAATACCTCGAGAAATTCCGCGAAGAGCAAGGCTGCACTCAAAAGACATGTGAGCTTTTGGCTGAAATTTACTCTCAGCAAAGAAATTTCCCAAAGGTGATCGAGCTTTTTGAAGAGATCTACGACATCACGCACGACACCTCTTATCTTGACAAGATCGTGCAGTATTTTGTCTATGCTAAAAACTACAAGGCAGCTATTGAAATTTTGAAAAAATATGGCTACAACGACGCCACGCTTATGGACCTTTACGCTGCGACTGGAAATTTTGGCGATGCGTATGTGCTTGCGGTTAAAATTTATAACGATAGCAGAGATCTAAATTTCTTAGCAAAGGCCGCCATCTACGAGTATGAGATGAATAAAGATAGCCTAGATGAAAAGAAGATCGCTGACATTTTGGATAAATTTGAAGCTAGCGTGCCAAAGCTTAATAATGATATGTTTTTTAACTACTACGGTTACTTGCTAATCGATCATGAGATAGATCCTAGAAAGGGCATAGAGATGGTGCAAAAGGCTCTTGAGATCTCGCCTGACTCGCCTTACTACGAGGACTCGCTAGCTTGGGGATATTTTAAGCTTGGAGAGTGCAAAAAGGCAAAGGGCATAATGATGCATGCGATGAAAGATGTTGATTTTAGGACTTCAAAAGAGGCAAAAGAGCACTTACATCTAATCGAGCGCTGCATAATAAATTTAAACAAAAGGCTTAAAAAATGATACTTGATGAGATCATAAAAAAGACAAAAGAGGATCTAAAAAAGCGAAAAGCTGACTATCCTGAGGAGTGGCTAGGTCGCTCGCTCGCATACAACCCATACGTGCCAAGAGACGTTTTAGGCGCACTTAGATCAAGCAAAGATGAGCCTATAAAGATCATAGCCGAGATAAAAAAAGCAAGCCCAAGCAAAGGCGTGATAAGAGAGGAGTTTGAGCCTATAAAGATCGCTCAGGAGTACGAGCAGTACGCAAACGCTTTTAGTATCCTAACTGAGCCTCACTGGTTTAAGGGCGATACCCAGTACATCACGCAAGTTCGCCGCTACGCTTCAAGGCCGATCCTGCGAAAAGACTTTATCGTTGATAAATATCAAATTTTAGAAGCACTTGTTTATGGGGCTGACTTTATATTGCTCATCGCCAAGGCGCTAACGCAAGGTGAGCTAAAAGAGCTACTTGAGTACGCACACCACTTGGGGCTTGAGGTCTTAGTAGAGACCCATGACGCAAGCGATGTGAAAAAGGCAGTCTTTGCAGGAGCAAACATAATAGGGATAAATCACAGAAATTTAGATGATTTTACGATGGATATGAGCCTTTGTGAGAAGCTCGTGCCGCTTTTGCCAAATGGCAAGATAATAGTCGCCGAAAGCGGTCTTTACGAGCATGAGCAGCTTCGCGAGCTAAATAAGATCGGAGTTGATGCCTTCTTGATCGGAGAGCATTTTATGAGGCAAGATGATATAAAAAATGCCGTTAAAAAAATAAAGGAGGGCGAGTGATGCAGCACCTTTGTGCCCCTTGGAGAAGCGAGTATTTCAGCGCAAAAAAAGATAGTTGCGTCTTTTGCGAGATCATAAACTCAAAAGAAGACGACGAGAAAAATGGCGTGCTTTTTCGCGCTAAGCACTGCTTTGGGATCATGAATTTATATCCGTATTCGCCAGGTCACTTTATGATCATACCAAACCACCACACCGACAAGATCGAGGAGCTTGATGAGCAGACTTGGTTTGAGATGAGTAAATTTGTAAGGCTTGGGGTTGAAATTTTAAAAAGGGAGCTTCACGCTCAGGGCGTAAATATCGGTATGAATTTAGGCAAGGCAGCAGGCGCTGGCATAGCTGAGCACGTGCACTATCACCTTGTGCCAAGGTGGAGCGGAGATACAAATTTTATCACAACGATCGCTGATGTCAGGGTAAATGGCACGCCATTTCATCCGCTTTTTGAGAAGCTAAAAAAGGCTTTTAGTGGCGTTATTTGAGCTAGAAATTGAGCAGTGGCTTGAAAAAAGAGGCGAGTTTGAGCTCTTAATAGACGTTAGATCGCCGCACGAATATGCCTACTCGCACATAAAAGATGCTCTAAATTTATATGCGCTTGATGACGATGAGCACAAAGAGGTAGGCACGATCTACAAAAACGACAGAGCCCTAGCCAAGAGCCTTGGCGCAAAATATATCTGCAAAAATTTACAAAATATCATTGACGAGGTCTATAAAAGGGCTAAGATTGGCTCAGCAGTTGGCATCTACTGCGCAAAGGGTGGGCTTAGATCAAGCTCTGTGGGCTATGTGCTAAGCATGATAGGATATAGAATTTATAGGCTAAATGGCGGCTACAAAGCATATAGAAATCACGTTTTAGAATTTCTAGAGCGCCCTTTAAGCACGAAATTTATAACCCTTTTTGGCAACACTGGCTGCTATAAAAGCAAGCTGATAAGGGCACTCTCGCCTTCAATTGACCTTGAAGCGATGGCAAATCACTTGGGATCTGTTTTTGGTGCGATAAATGGTGTGCAACCAAGCCAAAAAAGCTTTGAAGATGCGCTATTTGAGAAGCTTATCAAACTAAAAGATCAAATTTGCTTTATCGAGGGCGAGAGCAGAAGGATCGGCTCGCTAACACTTCCAAAAAGCCTTTATGAAGCGATGCGAAGTGGCGTTTGCGTCGAGGTTAGTGCAAGTTTGGAGAATAGAATTTCTTGCATCACAAGCGATTATAAGAGTGTGGATAAAACCTTTTTTGATGAGTGTATAAAGAAAATTTCGCCCTTTATCGACAAAGAGGCCAGAGATGAGGCAGTGGCTAAATTTAACGAAAACGACATCGCCAAAGTGGCTGAAATTTTACTCACAAAATACTACGACAAAGTCTATAAGAAAAATGAAAACATTGATGTTTTCGTAAGCTCTGATGATTTTGATGAGGCTATTAAAAAGCTAAATTTGATAAGAGCTGAGGCAAAAATTTAAATCCCTTTGGCGTTTTGTTTGGGTTAAATTTCATCTGTAAATTTAAATTTGCTCTCTTTAGCTTAGTTAAATTTACTTTTAAATTTAAAAACTGTTAGCTCAAATTCGCTCTTTAGCTTAAAATAGACCTCTTTTTGCGCTTAAAATAGTCTTGGTTTAAGGCTATTTTTATATCACAACATAAATTTCTTTCAATTTTTCTAAAATTTATATCCAAACTTTCTGGCTTAAATTTGCTTGCTGGGTTAAATTTGCTTGCTGGGTTAAATTTGCTTGCTGGGTTAAATTTGCTTGCTG
>CAUUIN010000057.1:0-11253 GCA_963545295.1 uncultured Campylobacter sp.
TTATAAATGATTGCGTAAGCATTGTATGTTTAGCAAGATTAAAAAATACTTAAATAATTTAAAATTTATCAATAATACATTTACTTTTATTCTTAATACAAATTTGAGAGAAATTTAAAAAATTTGGCAGAAAACTTGCCAAATTTATCATTTTACGTGATTAGCCAAGCTTGCTTTTATAAAGCCTAAGATCACAGGATTTGGTCTAGTTAGGCGGCTAGTAAATTCTGGGTGGCACTGCACGCCTACAAACCACGGATGACCTTTTAGCTCGATCGCTTCCACTAGTCCGTCGCTTTCGCCACTTACTATAAGTCCGGCCTTTTCAAAAACCTCTTTATATTTTGGATTTGCCTCGTAGCGGTGGCGGTGGCGCTCTTTTACGCTCTTTGCGTTGCCATAAATTTCAGCCAAAAGCGTCTTTGGCTTGATGTCGCAGTTGTAAGCACCAAGTCTCATAGTGCCACCAAGCGGGCTTGTGTGCGTTCTGATCTGCTTTTTGCCGTGAGCGTCGATGAAGCTATCTATTAGATAGATGATAGGATTTTTGCACTCTTTGTTAAACTCCATAGAATTTGCATCTTCTAAGCCCAAAACATCCCTTGCAAACTCAATAAGGGCTAGCTGCATACCAAGGCAAATTCCAAGATAAGGGATCTTGTTTTCACGAGCAAATTTAATGGCTTGCATCTTGCCTAAAACGCCCCTTTCACCAAAGCCACCAGCCACCAAAACGCCATCTACGTCTTTTAAAAGCTCATTTACATTGCTCTCTTCTATCTTTTCGCTATCTATCCAGCGTAAATTTACCCTAGCGTCTAAATTTGCTCCAGCATGGATGATACCCTCAGTTAGACTCTTGTAGCTCTCTTTTAGATCGATGTATTTGCCTACAAAAGCAATTGTTGTTTCATTTGTTGGAGCGATGATCCTTTTTACCAGGCTATCCCAGTTTGCCATGTCTGGTTTTAGCTCATTAAAGCCTAAATTTTCAGCGATTGGCACTAGGATGTCTTGCTTTAAAAATGAAAGTGGAATTTGATAGATGCTTGCGCTGTCTAAGCTCTCTATGACACAGTTTTTCTCCACACCACAGCTTGCTGCGATCTTATCTTTTAGCTCGCGGTTTAGTGGCATTTCAGATCTGCAGATGATGATATCTGGGGTTATACCTATGCGTCTTAGCTCGCCTACGCTATGCTGAGTTGGCTTTGTCTTTAGCTCGCCAGCCACTTTGATAAATGGCACGAGAGTTAGGTGGATATTTAGCGCTCTTTTTTTGCCAACCTCTACTCTTAAGGCTCTTATCGCCTCTAAAAATGGCAAGCCCTCGATGTCGCCAACGGTTCCGCCGATCTCAACGATGAGTACATCTTTGCCCTCGCCTGCTTTTTTGATACGATCAACGATCTCGCCAACGATGTGAGGGATCACTTGTATAGTCTTTCCAAGATAGTCACCACGCCTTTCTTTTTCGATAACTGAGCTATAAACCCTGCCCGTTGTGAAGTTATTATCCTGACTTAGGCTCTCATCTAAAAATCTCTCGTAATGGCCAAGGTCAAGATCTGTCTCAGCGCCATCGTCTGTGACAAAGACTTCGCCGTGTTCTAGTGGGCTCATCGTGCCTGGATCTACGTTGATATATGGGTCAGCCTTTAAAACGCTCACCTTTAAGCCAGAATTTTTAAGTAAAGTCGCGATAGACGCAGCTGCGATGCCTTTTCCAAGTGAGCTTAAAACGCCACCTGTGATAAAAATATACTTCGTCTCTTTTGCCATCAAATTTCCTTAACTTTAGTTATTTTTTAATCTGCCGATTATACCCCTTAAATATTTAGTAAGGCATTAATCGTGCAAATTTTAAAAATTATTCTTTAAGTCTTTTTATTATAGACTTCGACATTATGATTAAAAACTGCTTAAAAAACATCGCCTCATTATATGTAGACGGCTTTAAAAATATGAAAATAGGCAAGAAACTATGGCTTCTCATAGCGATAAAGCTTATTATTATGTTTGGGGTTTTAAAGCTCTTTTTCTTTAATGAGACGCTTAATACCAAATTTCAAACCGAGGAAGAAAAAAGCGAATTTGTAATTCGTAATTTAATAAAGGAATAAAATGTCAGAGATGGATTTTGTTGATTGGTCTAGGGCTCAGTTTGCGCTGACTGCCATTTACCACTTTTTGTTTGTCCCGCTTACGTTGGGTCTAAGTTTTATCATCGCCATTATGGAGACGATATATGTCAAAACTGGCGACAAAGCCTGGCTTGAGATAACGAAATTTTGGCTAAAG
Source organism: uncultured Campylobacter sp. (assembly GCA_963545295.1). Taxonomy (GTDB): domain Bacteria; phylum Campylobacterota; class Campylobacteria; order Campylobacterales; family Campylobacteraceae; genus Campylobacter_A. The sequence goes on from CAUUIN010000057.1 coordinate 2,302, forward strand.
CTCTTTGGTATAAATTTCGCTATTGGTGTAGCTACTGGCATCATCATGGAATTTGAGTTTGGTACAAACTGGGCGAATTATAGCTGGTTTGTCGGCGATATCTTCGGTGCTCCACTTGCGATCGAGGGCTTACTCGCATTTTTCATGGAGAGTACATTTTTTGCCATTATGTTTTTTGGCTGGGATAAGGTTAGTAAGAAATTTCACCTATTTTCAACTTGGCTTGTTGCGATAGGTTCAAATTTAAGCGCACTTTGGATCTTAATCGCAAACGGCTGGATGCAGTATCCAATCGGTATGAAATTTAACCCAGATACCGCTAGAATGGAGATGCAAAATTTCTTCGAAGTAGCGCTAAATCCAGTTGGTATCACTAAATTTTTACACACAGTAACTAGCGGCTACACTATCTCAGCTCTTTTTGTGATAGGAATTTCTGCTTGGTTTTTGATAAAAAAACGCCACATCTTGCTAGCTAAAAAAAGTATCGTCGTTGCTAGCGCATTTGGCCTTATCACTTCAGCATTTTTACTACTTAGCGGCGATGAGAGCGCATATCTTGCAGCTCAAAAGCAGCCTATGAAGCTAGCAGCCATGGAGGGACTTTATAATGGCGAGAAAAACGCTGGCTTAGTTGCTGCTGGTATTTTAAACCCAGCTAAAAAGCTTGGCGATGATAGCGAGCCATTTTTGTTTGAGATAAAGGTGCCTTACGCACTTGGCATCATGGCAAACAGAGAGCTTGACTCATTTACACCAGGTATAAACGACTTGCTTTATGGCAACAGCGAGCACAATCTAATAAGCGTAGAAGAGAAGATGGCAAAAGGCAAAGTAGCTATCGAAGCTCTTAAAAACTACAAAGAGGCTAAAAAAACAAATGACGAGAGCCTAATGAAAACTTCGCTTTCAAATTTAGAGAGCAACCTAAATTTCTTAGGATATGGCTATCTTAAAGATGCAAAAGATGCTGTGCCACCAGTTGCACTTACATTTTATAGCTTCCACATCATGGTCGCACTTGGCACTTACTTTATAGCTCTTTTTGTTGTTACGCTATACCTAACTATTTCAAAAAAATACAAAATCGAAAACATAAGCTCACTTTTATGGGTCTGCGTATTTACGATACCGCTTGGCTACATCGCAGCTGAAGCTGGCTGGATAGTAGCAGAGGTTGGTCGTCAGCCATGGACGATACAAGATCTCATGACCGTTGGCGTTGGAGCTACAAATTTATCAGCCTCAAACGTAAAAATTTCATTTATATTATTTGCTGTTTTATTTACGATTTTGCTAATTGCAGAGATCAAAATCATGCTTAAGCAAATAAAGATAGGATTTAATGACCATGCATAGTTTAGGTTTAGAAAATTTACAAATTTATTGGTGGTTTATAGTTAGCCTTCTTGGCGGACTTTTGGTCTTTATGATGTTCGTTCAAGGCGGCCAGTCGCTCATCTTTACTCTTGGCAAAGACGAGCTAAAAAAAGATATGCTCATAAATTCTATCGGTAGAAAATGGGAGCTTACATTTACGACGCTTGTTATGTTTGGTGGCGCGTGCTTTGCGGCATTCCCGCTATTTTACGCTACTAGCTTTGGTGGTGCTTACTGGGTTTGGCTTGCTATTTTATTTTGCTTTATCATCCAAGCTGTAAGCTACGAGTACCGCAAAAAGCCTAATAACTTCTTAGGTGCTAGAACTTATGAAATTTTCCTTTTCATAAATGGCTCACTTGGCGTTATTTTGATCGGTATGGCGGTTAGTACATTTTTTAGCGGCAGTGACTTTGTGCTAAATGAGCACAACTTTGTCGAGTGGAAGACTCCATTTCGCGGCCTTGAAGCGTTGGCAAATCCTTACTTGTACTTGCTTGGCATAGCGATGTTTTTCCTATCTCGCATAGGCGGCTGCTTATACCTTATAAACAACATCGCTGATGGCGAATTTATACAAAACGCTAGAAAACAGCTACTTATTAATACCGTGCTATTCTTGCCATTTTTCCTAGGCTTTCTTGCTTGGATACTTACAAAAGACGGCTTTGCATACGACGCAAACGGCGTAGTTAGCCTTGTGCCTTACAAATACGCTATAAATTTGATCCAGATGCCTATCGTTGGCGCGCTACTACTTGTTGGTGTGCTTTTGGTACTAGTTGGAATTTTCCAAGGAGCATTTACAAAGAGCATTCGTGGGATTTTTGCTTATGGCGTTGGCGTTACGCTAGCTGTGACTGCGCTATTTTTGATAACAGGGCTAAATGGCACTGCATTTTATCCGTCATTTAGTGACCTTTCTAGCTCGCTAACTATCAAAAATGCAAGCTCAAGCCACTACACACTTGGAGTTATGGCCTATGTCAGCTTGTTAGTGCCTTTTGTGCTTGCTTATATCTTCATCGTCTGGAGAGCGATAGATAGCAAGAAGATCACGCAAGATGAGATCAAAAACGATCATCACGCATACTAAGGATAAAAGATGTTAGAAGCAGGAATTTTTTTAATACTTTGGCCAGTAACGCTATTTATTAGCTACAAATTTGTTCTCTTTTCTCTTAAGAAATTTGACGCAAACAACTAAAAATTTAGGGGCATTTCGCTCCTAAATTTACCCTCTATATACTTTAAACAAAAATTTCATATTTAATTTTGCCATTTAAGCTATACTTTATCTAAGTGTTATTTATGCGTTAGTTTTGTGGAGTAAGATATCATTAAATTTCTACAAAAGGAGCGAAAATGAGCAAGAATTTCTTAGGTTCTATTGCCCTTGCGGCTGTTTTGGTTGGTGGTCTTAGCGTAGGCATCACGCCACTAAAGGCTGGAGTACTGGCTCATCACGTGAAGGTTCAAGGCGAGCTTGGATCAGTCTTTATAAACCCTTACGACGTATCGCCACTAACTGCGATTATAGATAGGGCTGGCAAAGATATCAAAGATATCCACGTCAAAGTAAAAGGCAAGCCAGATGGCGGCATCGATATCGACTACAACGTCTCAGAGCATGCCCTGCTCACACATGACGGCGTGCCTGTTTGGGGACTTTACCCTGACTATCTAAACGAAGTCGTGCTTAGCTACACATTTAACGGAGCTAAAAAGGTAGAAACATATAAAATTTACGCCCAGCCTATCGTCACGTATAGCCGTGATTTTAGGTTCTCGCATATGCAAAAGACTCGCGTCAAAAAGGTCGATCCAGCCTTTAAAAATAGGCTCTATCTCATAAATAACACGATCACAAGCGTCTATAAACCACTTGATTGGAAAAATGGCGGAGCCGCTAGTTGGAATGACTTTACCGAAAACTATATAGTAGATACCAAAGGCGAGGTCAGATGGTACCTTGACTATCAGAAATTCTACGACCGCAGCGAGCGCAGAGTGATGGATGGGGGCATGATGATGGGCTTTCATCAGCTAAAAAATGGCGATATCAGCTTTGGCATGGCGCAAAGATATCTTAGATATGACCTCATGGGAAAAGAAATTTACAACCGCACACTTCCAAGGGGCTACATCGATCTAAGCCACGAAGTTATGCCGCTAAAAGATGACCACGCACTACTAAGGGTCGGCAAATACAACTACCACCACAAAGATGGCAGAATTTCTCATACGATAAGAGATCACATCATCGAGGTCGATAACACTGGCAAAGTGGTCGAAGAGTGGGATCTAAATGAAATTTTTGGCAACAATGTCTACCGCAGCAACCTGATAAAAGCGCTTGACGCTAGAGCTGTTTGCCTAAATATCGATATGGACGCAAAAGAGATCAAGATAAGTGATGACTTGCCATTTGGCGATGTCACCTCCACTGGTACAGGCAGAAACTGGGCTCACGTAAATTCTATCTCGTATGATGAGAGCGATGATAGTATTATCCTTTCACTTCGTCACCAAGGCATCGTAAAGATAGGCCGCGACAAAAAGGTAAAATGGATACTAGCAAGTCCAGAAGGCTGGAGTGAAGAATTTAAAGCCAAAGTGCTAACGCCAGTTGATAGCAACGGCAACAAAATAAAATGCGAAAACTCAAAATGCGAGGGCGAATTTGACTGGTCATGGACTCAGCACACTGCGTGGCTAACGCCAAGATATGACAACAAAGGCAGCATAAAACACCTAAGCGTCTTTGACAATGGCGATGGCAGAGGCATGGAGCAGCCAGCGTTTAAAGAGGATAAATACTCACGTGCGGTTGAGTACAAGATAGATGAGAAAAAGGGCACAGTCGAGCAGACTTGGCAGTTTGGCAAGGAGCGTGGGTTTGACTTCTACAGCGCAGTTACTAGCAATGTCGAGTGGCAAAAGGACAAAAACACATACTTTATCTCAAGCTCAAATGTAAATTTGCTTAAGCCAGATAAGACTATCAAAATGGTTTTAGTTGAGATCGATCCAAAGACAAATGAGATCAAATTTGAGATGGATGTGGATTCTGCTTCAAGAGATGATGTCGCTTATAGAGCGATGGTTATCGATCCTGAAGTGTTTAGTTATTAAATTTTGGTGTGAGACCCCCTCTCACACCGAGTGTATTAGTTGTTGTGTTGAAATTTATAAATTTCTTCTTTGACGCTAGTTAGGTCAAAATTTATCGCTCGCTCTAGCTCTAGCAAGCTTACATCTTCGTCTATCTCAAGAGCCATTGCTATCTCGTTTAGCTCTTTTGCTTCCTCATTTGCGAGGATCGCACTCTTAAAACTAGCCTCATCTATCTGGCCAAATTTTAAAAAGATCGATTTAAATTTATCTTTTAAAATTTCTCTACTTAGCTTTTTATCTTCTAAAGCCTTCTTCGTGCCGCCATTTCTGTTACAGGTTCTAAATATAAAATCTATTATTTCATTTACTTCATCGAGTAAAATTTTTGTCTTTTCACTTTGCATACAAACTCCCTTCACCGCAAACAAATTCAAAGCAAGGCAGACCCCCTGCCTGCCCTGCTTGAGAAATCCGAATTTGTTTTATTTCCTTTTTTAGTTGGAGAGCCTTAGCTCTCCTTTGATATTTAGATTAGATGACGTGAACGTCTTCTTTGATCTGAATAGTTACGGTACTGTTTGTATATGTTGTGTAGCCATCCTCAGTAGCACCTTGATGCCATCCATTACCTTTTAGATCTACTGTATCGCCTTTGTCGCCTGTGATCTTTAGTGTATTCTTACTATCAGTCATCTCTAGGACATCTTTGATATTGACATTTAGAGTAGTGTTTTTAGCACCAGATATATCAAGCTCTTCAAAGTTGCTAGCAAATTTTGAGATACTGCTTAGGTTTACAGACTTGTCAGGGTTGTCTAGCACTAGCTTATCATAACCATCTCCACCATCTACTTTGCTATTTTTTAGATCTGCTTTGCCAATGATTAAAGTATCATCTCCTGCACCTAAATCAACTTTAGAGTTATGGATATAGCCACCCACTTTTACAGTGTCAGTGCCGCTGCCAGTTTCGACGCTTGAACTATCAATATTTGTACGAACAGTTAGTTTATTGTCGCCATCCCCTAGATTTATTTTAGATCCTTTTGTTATATAGCCATCAACATCGTTTACTCCGACATTGACTATATCATCGCCATTACCAGTTTTGATCTCAGAATTTTGGATGTTTGTACCAACAGTAAGCTTATTATTACCGTCTCCTAGATTTATTGCAAAGTCGCCATTAGAGTTTAGTATATAACCATCGCCACCACCCCTTAATCCAGTAGTTACTATGTCATCTCCACTACCAGTTAGTATTTTAGAGTGATCTATATTTGTCATAACTTTAATCTCATTATCTCCTTCGCCAAGCTTGATCTCAGATCCTGCGGTTATATAGCCATCTGGTTTGCCTTCTTCGCCAACAACTACCAAGTCATTGCCATTTCCACCTATAACAGTAGTAGCAGCTATATTTGTACCTACATCTAGCTCATTATCATAGTGGCGCACAGCATCTATCTCTATGTGGCTAGCGACCTTAGAGTTTGTAGCTGTATTGCCAGCAGCATCCCTTATCTCTACACTTAGTTTCTCACCAGGTTTGACACCTTTGTCGATAAACATATCAAATTTGCCATCAGCATCGGTTTTGCCTTCGCCTATTTGAATGCCATTTTTATCTTTAATGATAAATTTAGCATTGCGCTCATCTGATTCACCAACAAGATGTGTTTTAACTATATTAGCACCGCCTTCGCCTAGATCGACAAGAGATCCTTTTAGGTATTTGCCTATAGTGATCTTGTCATTTCCTCTGCCAGCATTAATAAACGCACCATTCTCAACAAGTCCACCGATTGCCAAAGTATCATTGCCATTGCCTAGATTGATCTTAGCGCAATTACTTACCCAATCTTTTACTTTTATATAATCATCACCATTTGTTGTTGGTATACGATTACCGGCACTAATTGTGTTTGTACTATAAGTTGGAGTGCTTATATGAGCACCAGGAGTACTATCTTCAGCAATTGGAGTAACCTCTGTCAATTTTATACTTAATGTTGTATCAAGGTTGATTACCGCCTCATTACTAGGATTTGTCTTGCCATTTTGGTTTATAGCTATGGCTGTAAATTTATGTTCACCATCTTTCGTAAGAACTGGCGTATAATTCCATTCACCACTTCCACTATCAGCAGGTGTTTCACCGATCTTAGTGCCATTGTCATAAATTATAACTTTAGAGCCAGGTTTTGCTGTGCCTTTGATAGTTGGTGTGTTATCATTTGTTAGACCACCATTTATACCAAGAACGTTTCCAGTTTGATTATTCCAGCCAGCTACGTTATCGCAAACAGCTGTGATCTTAACATCACCAGCACTCGCATCTACTGTTGTCGAGTATGCCTCATTAGACCAGCCTTCATTTCCAGCTAAGTCAGTTGCTTTTGCGACAAGCTTATGTTCGCCATCAGGCATTGGATCTTTTGGTCTTAGTGTCCATTTGCCATCTTCTTCGGCCTTAGTTGTACCCATTGATTTACCATTATCAAAAAGCTCAACTGTTGCATGTGCTTCAGCTGTACCCTCAATCACTGGTCTATTATCATTTGTTATACCGCCCTTAACATCTTCGTTATACTTACCGCCCTCTTTATTGTCGATGATTCTATCTATAGTTGGTGCAGGTGTTACAGTATCAACTTTTATAGATACTGCTTTTTCACTACTGATATTGCCAGCTTTGTCATGTGACTGAACTGATAATACACGATCGCCATCTTGAATAGGTGTTGTAACCTGGTAACTCCAAGTACCGTCAGTTGTTGTAGTAGCTGTACCAATTATCTTACCATCAACCTTTATCTCAACTATTGACTCAGGCTCTGCTGTACCTTTTAATAATGGAGTGTTGTCATTTGTTAGACCATCATCTATACCAAGGACATTCTGATTAAATCTACCACCTTTTGCATCATCAATAACCTCTTTAATAAGTGCAGTGCCTGGATCAGTATCAACTGTCACAGTTGTAATATTTGAAGGTGTGCTTTCTGTGCCAAATGTATTTGTTGAAATAGCCACTATATTATATGTACCATCAGTTAGTTTAGTATTTGGAGTAAATTCCCAAGTACCATCAGCATTAACTGGGATATCTTTGCCAATAACAACATTACCATTTTTAAGAGTGATAGTTGTACCAACTTCAGCTGTACCTTTAAATGTAGGCGTACTATCGTTTGTTAGACCATTATCGATGCCAAGAACGTTACCAATAGTTTTATGTTCTGGATCAATAAGGGTAGAACCTTTCTCATCATCATATACTTCAGTGATAACTGGCGCAATATAAGCAGACTTGTCAAATCTAACTGAGTCTGAATTCTCTGTACTGATATTACCAGCTTGATCTACTATCCTATAAGATGGAGTTTGGAAACCAGATTTGCCTTTTACAAGATCCGCGCTGAAATCATCTCTTACAACCTCGCCTTTAGCTACATCAGCAGCACTTAGGGTTAATACAGTTACCCACTCTCTATGGCTATTAGACACTTCGATTCTATCGCCTTCTTTTGCATCTTTTGGTAGCTCAATAACCCATTTTAGTTTGCCATCAGTTAAAGCAGAAGCTTCAGTGGCTGTTAAAATGCTGTTATCATCTGCATCAGCTGTGATTCTTACTTTTGGAGCTCCTGCAGTAGTATCAACATCTACGCTTACTAGAGCAGAAGGTTGGCTATTGTTTCCTGCTTTATCAGTTGCTTGTGCTTCAAAGTTATGGTGTCCATCACTTAGTTTAGGTGTTGTAAATTCCCAGTTGCCATCTTTATCAGCTACCGCAGTCCAGTTGCTGATAACTTCACCATTCTCAAATTTGTAACTACCTCTACCATCGATCTTAATCTCAACAGTCGCAAATGGCTCAGCTGTGCCTTTTAGGGTTGGAGTGTTGTCGTTTGTTAAGCCACCCTTAACATCACCATTTACTACACCACCAGCCACATTATCTACAATCTCAGTAATAACTGGTGTTTCGCTATGGAGATCAACTGTTATAGTCGCTACATTTGATGGCTTGCTATCATTACCAGCCTTGTCTGTTGCAATTGCAGTTACGTTATATACGCCTTCAGCCAATGGTGCTGGAGTGTAGCTCCAATCGCCATTTGCATCAACTTGAATGTTTTTGCCAACGATATCATTACCATTTCTTAGAGTTATAGTTGTATTTGGCTCAGCTGTACCTTTAAATGTAGGTGTACTGTCATTTGTTAGACCGTTGTCGATGCCAAGAACGTTTTTGCCATCTTGGATTCCGCCATACTGATTATCAGTTACTTGAGTAATAACTGGAGCATCTGACGCTGTAGTATCAACATCTATGCTACCAGATACTTCTTTGCTAGCATTACCTGCTTGATCAACGATCTTAGCTGTTATAGTTGAAGTTTGTCCATCAACTACTGGTACTTTTATTTCTACATGACCAGCTGTCTT
>CAUUIN010000058.1:0-11205 GCA_963545295.1 uncultured Campylobacter sp.
CTGTCGCTTTCGCCTATTTTTGGCATAAAAAGCGTGTAGATGAAGATGGCGATTAGCAAAAATGGGATGATGATCTTTAAGAAATTTGCATTTAAAAACAAGATGAGCGTCGCTCCAATGAGAGCTCCAATAAATGTAAAAACGATGCCTATAATGCACTCTTTGTAGTCAATGAGCCCTTTTTTAGTGAAATTTAGCGTTGCAGTAAAGCTGCCAAAGACGCCTTGAAGCTTGTTTGTGCCAAGGGCTAGATGAGGTGGCACGCCCATTGCCATTATGGCGGGCAAGGTGATCAGTCCGCCGCCTCCTGCGATAGCGTCGATAAATCCACCCAAAAATGCAGCCACAAAAAAAATGGCGTAGCTAAGTAGGTCAAATTCCATTTTTGCTCTTTGTAAATTTAAGTTAAAAAGCGGATTGTAGTTTAAAATTTTGAAATTTCATCTTAGAAATGGGGAGGGGGTTAAATTTGAGTGCGAAATTTTAAAAAGCCTTTAAACATTAAATTTAAAGGCTTTTTATAGGGTTTAATTACTTAATAACGCCGCAAAGCATTCTAGCGCCGCCGCCGCCAAGTGCTTTTGGCTGGTCGCTGTGGTTGTCGCCACCAACGTGAACCATTAGTGAGTGACCTTTTAGCTCGTCAAGGTTTTTTATCTTTGGAGCTAGAACTGGGTAGTTTGCATTGCCCTCGGCATCTACGTAAAGCGCTGGTAGATCGCCTTTGTGACCCTTATCGTCCCATGCAAATGAGTGCATTTTTGTCTCAGCTGGATCCCAGTGACCGCCTGCTTTCATGCCAAGACCTTTTTCAGTCGCGCCACAATCAGCATTTTGATGAACGTGAAAGCCATGAAGTCCTGCAGGAAGACCTTTTAAATTTGGAAAAAACGCAACGCCGTAGTTTGTCTTAACAGCTACTACTTCGCCAACGTTTTTATCGCCATTTTGGCTTAGCTCATTAACTGGTATAACTAGATGCTCGCCAGCCTTTGGATCAAAGTGATGACCCTCGTGAGCAAAAAGCAAAGTGCCTAAAACTGCACTTAGTAAAACGATTTTTTTCATACAAGCTCCTTATGGATAAAATTGTATGCAAAGTCTATCCTAAATTTAAAAATTTAGCAATAATTTTTATTTTTTAAGATTTTTTACGATAGTTTCTAGCTCTTTGCTCTGCCCTATTCTGTAAAGTGCAAAGTCGTATTTGATGGGATCAAGCTCGTCAAATTCTCTAAGCTTTTTTGTAAGCTCCATAACCGCTTTAAAATCATAGCTCTTTCTATTTATAAGCCCCAAATTTAGTGAAACCCTATGCGTATGCACGTCAAGTGGCATGAGAAGCCTATCTTTTGGTAAATTTTTAAATAGCCCAAGGTCGATGTCACTATCTCGAACCATCCAGCGAAGATACATATTGTAGCGTTTATACGGGCTTTGAGGCTCTTTTTCAAAGCTCTTGCCAAAGAAAAACTCATATCCGTCTGAGCGGTAAGAATTTAGCCCGTAAATAAATTTAATAAGCTCATTTATGCCCTCTATCATCTCGCCATTTTTTGCTTGACCTTGACGCAAAATTTCCTCTATGTCGCCCTCTTTTTTCAGACGTGAAAGCGTGATAAAAATTTCTTTTACGTCGTTTTCATTTTGAAAGCGGTATTTGAAATTTGATAAATTTTTCTTGATATTTTGCTCGCTCTCATCAAGCAGGTTAAAATCAAGCGAATTTAGAAATTTCACTATCATTTTTGCGTTGCCATAGGCAAATAGTGCGCAAATGAGCGCTATGTTTGGCTCTTTAAATTTAGTAGCTACTTGAAGTGGGTCTGGGGCATCAAATAGCCCCGAGTTTGTATTTTTGCTAAGTACGTGCGAGTCTAAAAGGCTCTTTAGTTCGCTCATTGTTTTAGTGAAAGAAGGGTGTCTAGCATCTGATCAACGGTTGTGATGATCTTTGCAGCTGCGCCGTAGCTTGCTTGAAAGCGGATCAAATTTGTAAGCTCTTCGTTGGTATCTACGCCACTTGTTGATTGAAATTCCTCTTCAGCAGTCCTTTGCAAAGATGTATTTGTGTCGTGGATCGTGTTGTTTGCCTCAGTATCGCTCGCCATATCGGTCGTAAAATAGCGGTAATATCCCTCGATCGTCTCATCTCTATCAAGCGCAGTGCCACTTGAGTAAAATGTCTGCTTTTGGTACTGAAGCTGGATCATCTTGTTTGCGACCTCGTTGTTTCCCACAACTGGCTTTGAGTAGGCACGAAGTTTTGTGTGATCTTGGGTGAAATTTTGATTGATGCCTATTGTATTTGAGTTTGTGCCAGAGAAAAATCTGTTGATACCAACAACGCCTGGGAAATTTGTGCCATGATCGACTATCGAGATGCTATAAAGCCCTTGAGCTTGCTTTGGTATGAGCGCAAATGTGCCTTGATGCGTGTTTTTATCATAAAAATATGACGCTTCAAAAAAGTCATCGACATCATTTAGCATATTGTTGTCGTTGTTATCGTCTGAATTTGAGTTAAAATCCTGCACAACAGAGTTGCCGTATTTTGTATCATTCATCGTCGTAGTGCCGTTTATCTCGATAGTTTTTTTAGCTACGACATTGCCTTTGTTATCATAAACTATAGCTTCAAAACTGCCGTTTCTTATGCTGTTGTCGTGGTTCATGAGCGTCTTGTCGTTTTCTAGGTAGCTTATCGGATCTGAGTTTGAAATTTCAACCGCAGACTCGGCATAGACGTTGTTTGTGCTTGTTATAAGCGTTTTTGAAAATGTATTTAGATTGTCAATATATTTTTGGATGATACCATCGCTAAATTTATCATTATCTGGCTCGTAGTTGCGGCCTCTAAGATCAAGAGCAGCACCTATCTTGCCATTTGTGATCTTCTCCTCCATAGGGATGCGTCTGCCATCTTCTCTTTCATAGTAAATCTTCGTGTATTGCCCACTTTCAGTTGAGCTCATAGAAATTTCATGAAAATTTACGCCATCAACGATGCTCACACCACCGATATTTAGGTTGTAGTATCTTCCTTGGTCAGTTATACCAGTATCTATCCTTGACTCGCTTTTTAGATCGCTTTTATAAACAGCTGTATTTACCAACTTTGACATAGCAAGCTCGAGCTCGTCACGCTTGTCGCGAAGGTCGTTTGCATTGATCTTGATGCCAGCGTCTGCGCCTGACTCGACTCTTTGAATTTGCTTATTGATATTTGCTATTTGCTTGCCAAGTGAGTTTATCTCGTTTATATTTATCTTTATAGTCTCATCTATCTGCGTATGCATATCATAAAGCATCTTTGAAGAGCGGTTGATGCTAGCTGTTAAAACACTAGCTTTGTTTATCAAATTTACCTTTTGAGCGCCCTCGTCTGGGTTTGAAGCGAAGTTGTTCCACGCTGCAAAATACTCCTGTATATCTTTTACCATGCCGTTATCTTTTAGATCTGGGAAGTATTTTGTCGCCTCTTGTAAAATTCTTTGTTTATAGCCTGTATTTTCTAAATTTGATGATGAATATTTTAATCTTGAGTAGGCAAACTCGTCGTGAAGTCTTGTCACGGTATCTACTTGTGTGCCTGTGCCAACGCCGCCAGAGACTGTGTTCATCGCTGGAGATGCTGACTGGACTACACGCTGCCTTGTGTAGTAGTTACTATCGGCGTTTGTGATGTTATTTCCAGTTGTGCTTATTTGCACCTGGGCTGCATTTAGCCCTGAAACGCCTGTGCCTAATGACATAAAGATATTAGCCATTTGTTAAACCCTTGATTTGTAAAAATTATTATCTGCGCCGCTGCCGTCTTGACCGTATTCATTAGTCTGAGTGCCAAAGACTTTTTTGCTAAGCGAGTCAAAGAACTCCTTAACAACAACGACGTGTCTTGCATATTCTTTATTTACTTTATGCAAAATTTCAAGCTTTGAACGCATAAGCACAAGCTTTGACTTCACTTCATCATCTAAAACATTTGCAAGTGTCGTCGTGCCACTCTCTTTTGAAACCCTTAGTAGCTCTTTATCCAAAGCTCTTTTGGTATCTTCAAAAGCACGCACAAGAGCATTTTTCTTTTTAACGCTCTCATCAACGCTTGAGTGCTTCGCCTCTTTTATATTGGCGATATCTTGCATCGTTAAATTTATAAGCTCGTCTAGCTCGCCTATGGCCTCGTCCAAAAGCTTCTTTATCATTTAAATTCCTTTAAATTTAGAGCAACGCATCAGCCACAGCTTTAGCTGTTTTTGAGATATCAACCTGATAAGTGCCATTTGCTATGGCATCAGCTATCTCTTTTACTCTTGCGTTTTCATTTGTTTTTACTTCTTTGTTTTCACTTTCAACTCTAGCATCGCTATTTTTATTTAGCGTATTTGCCTGGTAGTTTAGTCTTTGGTTTAAAGGAGTTATCATATCCATACCTCTTAAAATAAAATGTTTATATCACTACATCGGCAAAATATAAATTTACTTAAGAGTCTCTCTTTAAAAAATCGTATAAAAGTTCTGAAAAACCTAAATTTCCACTCAAAGCTTTGCTCATAGCGTCATTATACATAGACCTGTAAATGTCGCTACCAGCGGCTTTTGGATAGAGTGAGTTCTTATCGTCTTCTTTTAAAGCGATATCAAGAACAGCTTTTACCATAAATGCTTCAAAAGCATCAGTTTGCTCTTTTAAAAGCGCATCTTGTTTGGCATTTGCATTTTTTATCTTGTTTGCTGAGATGTCATTGTATGAATTTAGTGCTAGGGTGTTGTCTATTTGCATTATATTATCTCCAGATCGACTTGTATCGCGCCAACTCTTTTTAAATTTTCAAGTATCGAGATGATATCGCTTGGTGTTGCGCCTAGTTTGTTTAGCGCTCTTGTGACGTTTGCAACGGTTGTTTTCTCGCCTGAAATTTTAAGTAGATTTTGACTTGGAGCTACTGAGGTGTCGCTACCTATATTTACATCATTTTGCGCCGCCTCTTCGTAGCTGTTTGGCTCTATCTTTATAGTTATGGCGCCGTGAGTTATCACGACTGGACTAACCACCGCGTTTATGCCACTAACTATCGTGCCAGTTCTCTCATCAACTACTATCTTCTCATCTGGCTTATACTCCACATCAAGATCAAGCACAGCGCTTGCAAGCTCGATGATACTAACATCATCTGGCTTTTTAATGATAACCGTTCTTGGATCGATCGCCTTTGCGGTATCGTCTGAGATGTTTGCATTTATGGCATTTTGGATATCAAGAGCAGTTTTAAAATTTGTATCTTTTAGGCTTAGTTTTATGCTGTCTTGGTTGTAGATATCATAAGTTACTTCACGCTCCACAAGAGCGCCATTTAAGATAGTGCCAACGGTTGGGTGATTGCCGCCACTTCTTCCTGCGCTCTTACCACCGATACTTAGAGGCCCTTGAGCTAAGGCGTAGATATCGCCATCAACGCCTTTTAGCGGAGTCATAAGAAGCGTGCCACCTTGCAAGCTCTTAGCGTCGCCGATAGATGAGATCTCTATGTCAAGCTTATCACCATGCCTAGCAAATGCAGGCAATTTTGCTGTCACCATAACAGCGGCTGCGTTTTTAGACTTGATATCATCGGGATTTATCTTGACATTTACGCCTTGAAGCATGTTTGATAGTGACTGGATCGTAAATTTTGACGTTGAGCCGTCCCCTGTGCCGTTTAGTCCGACGACAAGGCCGTAGCCTATTAGCTGATTATCCCTCACGCCAACGATATTTGCAAGCTCTTTTATCTGCGTAGCAAAGGCTGAAGTAGCTATCACTGAAGCTGCTACAAAAGATAAAAATTTATTCATATTTTTTCCTAAAATTTAGCTATTTTAGGTTTTTAAAGCAAAAGATGTTCCAAATTTTACTGAAAATAAGAGAGAGAAGTAGCTCCAAATTTTTTAAATTTAACAAGCTTATAAGTAGAAATTTCATCGTCAAATTTAAAGTCGCTGTTGTGCTCAAACACTATCATATAAATTTTCTCTTTTTTTAGCTGCGAGATCAAATTTAGAAGTTTTTCGTAGATATCATCAAAACCAGCCCTGATGTCAAATGGCGGATCAAGATAGAGCAAGACCTTGCCATTTTGTGAATTTACAAGATCAGGTAAAAGCAAAAATGTATCGCCATTTATCGCTTTTAAATTTGCACTTTGCAAGCTTGCAAGGTTGCTTTGTGTGATCTTAAAAGCGGCTCTATCTTTTTCGATAGCGATAGCCTCACGCGCTCCGTTGCTAACGGCCTCGCTTGCCATCACGCCGCTTCCGCCAAAGCCCTCTATAAATGTAAGTGAGTAAATTTCATCTCTTATGACATTAAAAAAAGACTCTTTTACGATGCTTTTTGTGCTTCTTGTCGTGCTTAGACTTGGCAGCTCAAGCCTTTTGCCTTTAAATTTACCACTTGAAATTTTGGTATAGAGCTTCACTGATTTGCCCTTAAAATTTCAAGCAGATCAGCTTTAAATTTATCAATTAAGAGTGATACTTTTTGCTCCAAACTCTTTTCATTTACTATCTGATCTGGCTCTTTTGCCTTTGAAATTTGCGTAGCTGAGTAAAACTCCTCAAGCGTATCAAGAAGAGTTGCTCTTGTAAATGGATGAGAAAGGTGAGCATTCTTACCTATTATAAATAGCGGTTTTTTTGTGACGATCTCGCGGTCACTTACTACAAAATCACAATCCTTATGATGAGCGGCTAAATTTCCACAAAAAAGAAGCAAAGTCTTTTGCAGCAAAATGCAGTCGCATTCAAATGAAATTTTCATATTCCGTCCTATAAATTTTGCTCGATTTTAACCTAAATAATCAAAAATTTATATAAATACTAAAGGAATTTAAAATTTTACCGATGTAGGAGCTAGCGTAAGTTTTAAGGAGTAAAACTATGGAAATTTTCAAAGCAGCGGCAAATCAAACGCTTGAAGCAAATATGAGCACGTCGGCTCAGCGTCAGATAGATAGCAGGCCTATCGAGCACTCTGATGTCAAAGTAAATGCCGATAAAAACGGCAAGTCAAAGGACGCTAACGAGCTAGACGGACTTAGCAACGAGGATCTTGCTAGAAAGACAAGAGAGGTTACTGATAGGCTAAACTATCAGATGCAACAGCTCGATACTAATGTAAGATTTGCTTACAACGAGAAGTTAAATTTAATGGTAGTGCAAGTAAAAGACGCCAAAACAGGCGAAGAGATAACACAGCTTCCAAGCAAAGAAGCTATAAAGATCAGCGAGTATTTCAAAGAAAGTATCGGAATACTTTTTGACAAGGAGAGTTAAAAATGGCAGTAGGTAACGTAACAAATTTAGGCATCGGTACAAAAAATAGCGGTCTAAACGATGAGCTCATCAAGAAACTAAAAGAGGCTGATGAGGCTGGACAGATCAAGCCACTTACAACAAGACTTGAGAAAAATGAGCTTAAGCAAAAGGACCTTGCGGCGCTAAAAACTCTTGTTAGCAACGTAAATGTTAGTGGCAAAACACTTGGCGGCGAGGCACTTTATCTAAAAAGAAATACAAATAACGCTGGAAAAAGCGTCACAGCTTCTGCAGCAAATGGCGTTAGCGTGCAAAGCTTTAGCATCGACGTGCAAAAACTTGCTCAAAAAGATACATTTCAAAGCAAGAATTTCAAAAATTCTTCAAGCATGGTAGGTGCAACAAATACTGGCTCGTTTGACATTGAGATTGATGGACAAAAATTCTCTATCGGCGTGACAAGATCGACAACTTATCAAGATATCGTTGATAAGATAAATGACGTAAGCGGCGGTAAATTGCAAGCTAGAATTTTAAATGTTGGTGGCGACAAACCAAATCAAATAATGCTTCAATCAGGCAGCACAGGTGCAACACAGACTATCAAATTTTCAAACGACACTGCTGGCATTTTAGACAAGCTTGGCTGGGATGATACGCAGTTTCAAGATACAGACGAGCACGGCAATGCGCTAACAAATCCTGATGGTTCGCCAAAGATGACATCAAATTTGGAGAAAAATAGAATTTTAAAGGCACAAGACGCAGAATTTACATATAATGGCGTAAATATCAAAAGAGATAAAAATAGCTTTGATGATCTAAGACCGGGCGTAAATATCACGCTAAATGAGACTGGCAAGACAAATGTCAGCGTCTCTCAAAACACTGAAGAGATCGTAAAGGCGGTTGAAGAGTTTATAAAAGACTACAACCTAATGACTATGAACCTTGAGATCGCCACAAAATATGACGAAGAAAAAGGCGCTGGTACTTTTCAAGGTGTAAGTGAAATTTCAAGCCTTAGATCAAACATCGGACGTCTAGTAAATGGTCAAGATAGCGAAGGCAAAGCGCTAAGTAAATTTGGCATAGTGCCTGATAAAGATGGTCAGCTCCAGCTTGATCTAAATAAATTTAACGCAGCTCTTAGCAAAGATCCAGAAGAAATTCAGAAATTTTTCATGGGTTCAAGCAAGACTGAGCCTATAAGCTACATGGGTAACTCAACCCTTAGCGCAGGTGCGTTAAATATCCAAGCTGGCGATCTTACGATAAATGGCAAGTCAGTTATATTCTCAACCGCAGCTGGAGGGGCAGCTGAGGACAACGCTTTAAAGCTTCAACAAGCTATCAACGACGCTGGTATCGAGGGTGTCACAGCTAGTCTTGATCAAAGTGGCAAGAGGATCATCTTAAAAAGAAGCGATGGTGAAAATATCGAGGTAAAAGGCAAGGCTTCTGCACTAGCAACTCTTGGTATGAGCGAAGCTACTGTAAATCCAGTGACTAAAAAAACTGATGGTCTTTTTACAAAGCTAGCTAAGATGCTTGATGGTGCTGTTGGCAAAGAAGGTACGATGATAACTATGCAAAATCAGCTAAAAGATGAGAGTGAGTCTATCACTAAGAACAAAGAGAGCACTCAAAAGCTTTTAGATGAGAAATATACAACGATGCAAGAGCGCTTCATCAAGTATAACTCTATCATCGCAAGTTTAGAAAATCAGTTTGCTACACTAAAATCAATGATAGATGCTGAGCTAAACAATAAGAACTAAGAGAGAAAAATGAATCAAAGTGCATATAGTGCATACGCACAGTCGAGTTTCGGGGGCATTGAGTCCCCGACTAAATTAATAGAAATGCTTTATGATGGAATTTTAAAATTTATATTTCGTACCAAAAAAGCGATCGAAGCTGGAGATATAGAGAAAAAGGTCTATTATATAAACAGAGCAAACGCTATCTTTGTCGAGCTTTTAAACTCACTTGATTATTCTCAGGGTGACGTGGCTCACTATCTTAGCGGACTTTATACAAGACAGATGCAGCTTCTTGCTATGGCAAATATCCAAAACGATATTAACGCGCTAAATGAAGTAACAAATGTCGTAAAGCAGTTATCAGAAGCATGGAGGGAGGTAACATCAGGTGAATAGCTGGATCAATGAATTTAAGCTAGCGTTAATAAACGAAGATACAAGAAAGCTAGCTGCACTATCACAAGGATTTAGCGAAGATATGTTTAAAAGCTTAGCTTCAGCTCAAGAAGCACAAGCACTAATAGGCGGTGCGATAGAGCTTTTTAAAACTAAATCTTCACACATCCAAAACGAGCTTACAAAACTACAAAAAGCTCAAAAATACGTAAAAAATTAATCTAATCTCAAACTTTCAAGGCACGGCATATTTGCCGGTTTTGTCTTGAAAATCTTTTAAATTTACTCTAAATTTAAGCGAAGGCACGGCGTTAAGCCGAGTTCTGTCTTGAGCGATCATTTATCTACTCTTGCTTTTACAAACAAGCTCTAGCGAAGGGTTTTAATATAAGACCAAAACCATCCCTTCTTGCTGCAAGTTGGGTTTATATGGCCACGCAAGTTACCAAGCGCGCCGGTGGGCTCTTACTCCGCCGTTTCACCTTTACCGCCGAAGCGGAAGTTTGCTTTCTGTTACACTATCCCTTAGGTTTCCCTAGCCATCCGTTAGATGGAACTTTGTCTTATCGCAGCTCGGACTTTCCTCTTTTGCAAGATGCAAAAGCGACCGCTTACCGTGCCAGAGCGTGATTATATTTAAAAATATATAAATTTACCCTGCACCCAAATTTCTCATCAAAATTTTACAAATTTATCTATGAAATTTTTTGATTTTTGAGCCTAAATTTTGTCACAACTTGGTATGAAATTAATTTTTTTATTTAATGTTTTTAAAATTTTTTACTAAAACAAGAGCAAAATGCTCCAAATTTCACTTTTTTATTATTTTACTTTAAACCTTAAGCCAATCTAATAAAATAGACAACAAATTAATAAAACCATACAATTTTACAATTTAGCCCCGCAAAAGCGGGAAATTATGGCTTTTAGCAAACTATAAATTTTGCTTAAAAAGCTAAATTTAAATAGCAATTTTTTATAAATTTTTGCTTCAGTTTCATAAAAGTTATAATTATAAATATAAAGCAAACAAAAATTTAAAATTCGTTATTTTTCCCTAAAATTCTATATGTTTTACGAGAAAAAATATGTATAATAAGGTCTTAAAATCTAAACCAAGGAGGATATAGATGAATTTACGTAGCATCTTAGTCAAGGTCTCAGCGATAATCGCTTTAGTTCTTGCCATTTGTATGGCTTGCTTTGTTTTCTACACGTCACATGTTTTAGAGCGTGAAATCAAGGATGGAGTAGTAACAACTGTCAAACAAAACGTTGCCCTTGCGATGGATACAGTTGAGCTATTTGATAGAGATAATGTAAATAACGCTGAAACGCTACTAAGTGTCTTTAAAGAGATAGCTGGTAAAATTTCAACAGATCATCAAATGAGCAAAACTGGCAACTATGAAGCGCTTGAGTTAGTCTCTCAGGGCGGTGTTTTAAACAACAACTACGATATTATCGATAAATTTGGCAGAGCATCAAAAGGTGGAGTTTCTACTATTTTTGCCAAATCAGGCGATAGCTTTTTAAGAGTAGCTACTTCTATAACGCAGCCAGATGGCAGCAAGGCTGTCGGCACTCTACTAGATAAAAGTAGTCCAGTTTTTAAAAGCATAATGAATAAAGATAGATATGTAGGCGTTGTAAAACTATTTGGACACAACTATATGAGCATTTATGAGCCTATTATTAATGGTAATGACATTATAGGAATTTTATATGTTGGTTATGACTTCACTGA
>CAUUIN010000059.1:0-11094 GCA_963545295.1 uncultured Campylobacter sp.
AGCGATTATTTTTATTGTGAAAAATGTAAAAATTTATAAAGGAGAGTAAAATGGCAGTACCAAAGCGAAGAGTGAGTCATTCTCGTGCAGCAAAACGTAGAACACATTACAAAGTTACACTTCCAGTGCCTGTAAAAGACAAAGATGGTTCTTGGAAAATGCCTCACCGCATAAACAAAACAACAGGTGAATACTAAAATATGATTCGCATTGCTATTGATGCTATGGGTGGTGATTTTGGTGCAGAGCCTATAATATCTGGCGTTATCGAAGCACTGAAAGAGGCAGAATTTAAAGCTGTATTAGTTGGCGATAGCAATGCCATAAAACCACTCATCCCACAACACTATTTAAAAAACATTGAATTTATAGAAGCTACCGAAGTCATCTCTATGGCTGATGGAGCGACAGACGCACTAAAAAGAAAAGATAGCACGATCTACAAAGCTGTTGAGCTTTTAAAAGAAAAAGAAGTCGATGCTGTCGTTTCTGCTGGTCACAGCGGTGCTACTATGAGCTTGGCTACACTAAGAGTTGGCAGGCTAAAAAATGTATCTCGTCCAGCAATCGCTACGCTTATGCCTAATTCAAAAGAGACAGCTACTTTGGTTTTAGATGTTGGTGCAAACGTTGATTGTAGAAGCGAACATCTTTTTCAGTTTGCCATCATGGGTGAAGCCTATGCAAAAGAGATTTTAGGTAGAGAAGAGCCAAAAGTAGGCCTTTTGTCAAACGGCGAAGAAGAAAGCAAAGGCAACGAGGTCAGCAAAGAGGCTTTCAAGCTGGTTTCTAGACTTGATAGCTTCGTTGGCAATGCAGAGGGCAATCAAATTTTTGATGGTAGCATTGACGTAATGGTTTGCGATGGTTTTATGGGAAATATCCTGTTAAAAACGAGCGAAGGTGTCGCTGATGCCATAGGCAAGATCATCAAAAAGCAAGTTAAAAAATCACCACTTGCTATGGCTGGATCGGTGCTTATGAGAAAAGTTTTTAAAACTCTAAAAAAACAGGTCAGTTACGATGAATACGGCGGTGCTCCGCTTCTTGGTGTAAATGGCTGCGTCATCATAAGCCACGGCAAAAGCAACTCAAAAGCCATAAAAAACGCAATCTTTCAAGCAATTAAATTTGCTAATTCAAATATAAATAAAGTTATAGAAGAAGAACTTTCACACTTTGCAAGGTAAAATATGCCAAAAGCTTCATTGATCTCCATTGCGTCATATGTCCCAGAAAAAATTTTAACAAATTTTGATTTTGAAAAAATGGTTGACACGAGCGATGAGTGGATAGTGAAGCGAACTGGTATAGAGCAAAGACACATCGCAACAACCGAGATAACAAGTGATCTTGGAACAAAAGCTGCCGAGCTAGCCATAAAACGCTCAGGACTTGAAAAGTCTCAAATCGATGCGGTAATTTGCGCTACGATATCTCCAGATCATCTTTGCATGCCTTCAACTGCTTGCAAAATAGCTGCAAATTTAGGTTTAAATTTTGGCATTACAGCTTTTGATATAAGTGCAGCTTGTACGGGTTTTATCTATCTTTTAGAGCTTGCAAATTCTCTTATCATAAGTGGTGCTAAAAAAAATGTCTTGATCATAGGAGCTGAAAAATTAAGCTCGATAGTTGATTACACAGATAGAAGCACTTGCATACTTTTTGGTGACGGAGCAGGAGCAGCAGTGATAAGTGCTAGCGAAGAAAACGAGATCATCGACATTCACACTGCAAGTGATGGCAGACAAGCTGAACTTTTGATAACTCCAGGATGTGGCAGTGCATTTCCAGCTAGCGAAGAAGTTCTAAAAAATAGACTAAATTTCATCCACATGAGTGGAAATGAGGTCTTTAAGATAGCAGTTCAAACACTAAGCAAAAGCGTGATAGAAATTTTACACGCAAACAAAATGCAAAGCGAAGATATCGACTTTTTCATACCTCATCAAGCAAATATCAGGATAATAGACGCCGTAAAAAATAGGCTAAATTTTACAGACGAGCAGTGCGTTTTGACTGTTGCAAAATACGGCAATACAAGCTCTGCTTCGATCCCAATGGCGATAAATGATGCTTACGAAGATGGGCGCATTAAAAATGGTTCAGTTATGCTTCTTGACGCATTTGGTGGCGGCTTTACTTGGGGTTCGGCGATACTAAAATTTGGCGGAAAAAATTTTAGCGATCTGTAATTAGCCACTTCTACACCAAAAACTCTAAATTTAATAAAATTTCTACAATACCTTCTATAAATTTTTAAAAATTTCCATTCATTTTCAAATGCATATTAAAATTACAATGATTTAAATTTTCAGATACATTTAATCTGAATTTAAATTTTTATGGATATAATTTCGCAATCAATAAAATTTATTATTAAGGAGAAAATATGTTAGTAACAAAAAAAGCACCTGACTTTACAGCTGCAGCGGTCTTAGGAAACAATCAAATCGTAAATGATTTCAACCTTTACAAAAACATCGGCGAAAAGGGCGCAGTTGTGTTCTTCTACCCAATGGACTTTACATTCGTTTGCCCAAGCGAGATCATCGCTTTTGATAAAAGATATGACGAATTCAAGTCACGCGGTATCGAAGTTATCGCAGTTTCTTGCGATAACCAGTTCTCACACTTTGCATGGAAAGAGACTCCAGTAAATAAAGGCGGTATCGGCAAAGTTCGCTTCCCGATCGTGGCTGACATGACAAAATCAATCGCTCGCGGCTTTGACGTACTTCTAGAAGACGCTGGTGTGGCACTTCGCGGATCATTCCTACTTGACAAAGATGGCACAGTTCGCCACGCAGTTATAAATGACCTACCACTTGGCAGAAACATCGACGAGATGATCAGAATGGTAGATACTATGCTATTTACAAACGAGCACGGCGAAGTTTGCCCAGCTGGCTGGCACAAAGGTGACGCTGGCATGAAACCAAGCACAGAAGGTGTTGCTGACTACCTTTCACACAACGAAGGCAAACTATAATCAATAAATTTCTAGGCAGCTTTGCCTAGAAATTCTCTCTTTTAACGATTTTAAATACTTTTTTAATATTACTTTTTATATCATAGCAACGTTTTAATAAATAACATTTTTTTGGAGACCCCATGGAGTTTAAGGGCAGGCAAGAACTTGTCGAAAATTGCGAAGATTGCATACTTGGTTTAAGAGCTAAATTTATAGATGATGGTATCAAATTTTGCAGACAACTGACCCTTGTAGTGCCACACGAGCAGATGAAAATTTGCCTTGAGAATATATTTGACGCACTCCTTATCCAAAAGCCAAATGCCACACAAATTCGCGACGACTTAAACAGCCTAATACCAAAACTAAATGCAAAAGACGAGCTGGTAAATTTCTTGCTATTAAATTTGACACTAAATTTTAGTCACGCCTGCAAAGATGCAGTCTTTGTCGGCTACTTTGTAAATGCCATTTCAAGGTTGAAAGAAATTTTATATAACGCCGAAGATCATCAAGAGACCACAGTAAAAGAAATGATCGATACTGGCTCATTTTTCTACGAAGATCCGATCAATACATTTACCCGCATGAAAAACGCCAAAGTCCGCCCTGAGTTTTTAAATTTATATGACGGCCTAAATATAAAATATGAAGCAGAAATTTTAGAGGTTAGAGAAGATAGTGTCGTATTTCGCGTAGATATGATGCAAATTTTAGCCATGAAGCAAGATGGCAAGGGCTTTATCCTGCCAAATAGCTTCTTCTCAAAGCAACTTCGCGCCGACATTATCGACTACAATATCGCTGATAAAAGCGTCACTCTTTCAAATTTCTCACGCACAGCGACCATGCATGCAAATAAGAGAAAATTCCAGCGTGTCTTGCCAAACCGCTTTACCAAAATTTCTCTAAAAGGAAAGCAAGGCAAGCTTGAAGGTAGCCTTTACGACATCTCAGAGGGCGGCATAAGTATATTAAGCTCACAAGCTACAAATTTCAAAGACGGCGAAGAGTTGGAGGCAAATTTTGACATCTTACTCTCACCAAATGAAGTAAAAAACGTCTCTTTAAAGCTAAAACTAGTCACCGAGCTAGCATACAAGGGCTACATCAGATACTGCATGCAGCTAGTTAATGATGATAAAACGATAAAAGACTTCACGCAAAAGCGCGTCAAAGAGACGCTTGACGAACTTCGCTCACGCATAAATTTATACGAATAAGGCAACCAGTGAAAACCATACAAGAGAGCTTAAAACTTTTTTACATCGGACTAAAAGATAAAGAGCCATTTTTTTATAAAAATAAAGACCTAACCACCCACGCAGCCATTATCGGCATGACAGGTAGCGGCAAAACAGGCCTTGGTATCACGCTTTTAGAAGAGGCCTGCATAGACAACATCCCATCTATCATCATCGATCCAAAGGGCGATATCACAAATTTAGCCCTCACCTTTCCACAGATGAGGCCAGAGGATTTTCTACCATACGTCGATGAAGCAGAGGCGGCAAATAAAGGTCAAAGCGTAGAGGAATTTGCCGCAGCTCAAGCTGAACTTTGGAGAAACGGCATAGAATCAAGCTTTCAAGACCTTGAGCGCGTAAAAATTTTAAAAGATAGCGCTAGCTTTAACATCTACACACCAAAAAGCTCATCTGGTCTTGGCGTGGCGCTACTTAGCGATTTTGCTTGCCCAAATATCAATGACGAGGAAATTTTTAGCAACTATATAAATTCGCTCGCAGCGTCGGTGCTCTCGCTTATTGGCATGAGTTGCGAGGATATGAGCTCAAAAGAACAGCTTCTCATTTCAACCATCTTTGAGACCAAATTTAAAGAGCAAAAAGATGTCACCATCGAAGAGCTCATAAATTTCATAGCAAATCCGCCGTTTAAAAAGATAGGCGTTTTTGATGTGGAGACATTTTATCCAAGCAGTGAGCGCCTAAAGCTTGCCATGAAGATAAACGCACTCATCGCAAGCCCAAGCTTTAAGGGCTGGACGCAGGGCGTTAGACTAGAAATTTCAAAGATGCTTTTTGACGAAAATGGCAAGGCAAAGTGCAATATCTTTACGATCTCACACCTAAATGACGCTGAGAGGATGTTTTTTGTCACTCTTTTACTAAACGAGATCATCGCATGGATGCGGAGCACAGAGGGCACTAGCTCACTTAGAGCGATCCTATATATGGATGAAATTTTTGGCTTTTTCCCGCCAAACGCAAACCCGCCGTCAAAAACGCCTATGCTCACGCTCTTAAAACAGGCCCGTGCATTTGGTCTTGGCTGTGTCTTAAGCACACAAAACCCAGTCGATCTTGACTACAAAGGCCTTAGCAACATCGGCACTTGGTTCATCGGTCGCCTCCAAACAGCGCAGGATAAAGCACGTGTGATCGACGGTCTAAGCGGCATCGCAGGCTCAAGCTTAGATAAAATCTCACTTGAAAATCTCATATCAAATTTAGCCAAAAGAAATTTCTTACTCAAAAATATAAACGAGGACGGCTTAAACGTCATCTCCACACGCTGGGCGTTAAGCTACCTAAAAGGCCCACTTAGCCGCGAGCAAATTTCAAATTTAATGAAAGATAAAAAAGAAAATTTAAGCAGCCAAGACGTAGATAAAAGCGAGATGAAATTTAGCATAAAACCTATCATTTCAAGCGATATCACACAGCTTTACACCAGCTCAAAAAGCCTCACACCAAATTTACTTGCAAGTGCAAAGGTGAGAATTTATGACGCCAAAAAAGGCATTGATAGCATTTGCGAAGTGAGCTATCTTTACGAGCTTGGCCAAAACGACAAAGAGCCAAACTGGAGCGAGGCTAGCGAAGGCATGCGCGTTGATGCAAGCGAAAATGAGCCAAGCGGTGCAAGCTTTGCAGCTGTGCCAAATTTCGTAACGAGTGCTAAAAATTTTAACGCTTTAGAAAAAGAGTTTAAAGAGTTTTTGTATAGAAATTTCAAATTTAACACCTTTGAGGCGATGGGAATTTACTCAAAAGAGAACGAGTCAAAAGAGGAGTTTTTTATAAGGCTTCAAGATAAGTGTAATGAAATTTTAGAGGAGCAAACCGCAAAGCTCACGGCTAAATTTGAAAAAGAGCAAAAAAGCTTGCAAGATAAGCTAAATAAAGCCCTTGCTAAGCTTGATAAAGAGCAAAAAGATATGACAGCAAGCGGCCTTGATGCGGCCATAAACATAGGGGCAAGTATATTTGGAGCGATATTTGGCAACAAGCTCTTATCTCGCCAAAACGCCGGTAAAATCGCTTCTAGTGCTAGAAGCGCAAACAAGGTCTTAAAAGAGCGAAGCGACGTCAAGCTTAGCGAGCAAAGTGTAAATGATATAAATTTAGCCATAAGCGAGCTTGAAGAGAAATTTGCAAAAGAGTGTGACGCGTTAAAAGAGGCAAATGATGTCAAAAACGTCACCATCAACCAAACGCAAATTTCGCCAAAGAAAAGCGACATCTACGACGAAAAAGTCGTACTTTTGTGGAGATGATTTATAAAAAAATTAGAATTTTTTTATTATCATTTGTTCTTTAAATTTAAAAGGTAATATATGCAAAATTTAATACTTTACGCCGTTAGTTACTTGCTCGGCAGCATCCCTTCAGGGCTCATACTAGCAAAAATTTTTGGACACGTTGATATAAAAAATGAAGGCAGCAAGAGTATTGGGGCTACAAACGTTTTAAGAGTTTTAAAACAAAAAGATCCAAAACTCGCTAAAAAGCTAGCCATTTTAACGATAGTTTTTGACGTTTTAAAGGGCGTTTTGCCACTCATCGTTGCCTCATCTCTTGGGGTCAGCCAAAGTACGCTTTGGACGATGGCAGTTTTAAGCGTGGCAGGACATTGTTTTTCTATATTTTTGGGCTTTCAAGGTGGCAAAGGCGTGGCAACTGGAGCTGGCGTGCTTGCATTTTTCTTGCCAGTTGAGATAATAATCGCTCTTGTCGTTTGGTTTTTAGTTGGTAAATTTTTAAAGATAAGCTCTCTAGCATCGCTATGTGCGCTGATAGCTCTCATTGCATCAAGTTTTATTATCCACCCAGAGCTTGATGAAATTTACACTCATGCACCGATTCTTATTATCGCATTTTTGGTAGTTTATAAGCACATTCCAAATATCGTTCGCCTGCTTTCAGGCAAGGAGCAAAAAGTCGTATGAAAAGTGAAATAACAACGATCATTAAGGATTATAAATTCCAAACCGTCATCGGGATGTTTGATTTTGAGCGAGTTGCAAAGCAAGAGGTAAAAGTAAGCTTAGAATTTCGCTCGACTAGCTTGATTGATTATGTTTTAGTGGCTGATTTTATAAAAGAATTTTACAATGAGATGAAATTTCAAAGCGTAGAAGAGTCACTAGAAGCAACTTGTAAAGCGCTAAAAGAGAGGTTTAGCTCGCTTACTAGCTTAGATATGGAGATTTTAAAAACTGAGATTTTACCAAATGCAATTGTTGGTGCAAAAATCAGCACTGTTTTTTAAAAATTTATTAAAGTATCTTGAAATATTTCTTAATTTATGATACAATCGACCATAAATTTTAGTTTAAGGAAAAGAAATGCGTATTTTAATAGTAGAAGACGAAGTAACGCTAAATAAGACGATTGCTGAGGGGTTGCAAGAGTTTGGCTATCAAACAGATAGCTCTGAAAATTTCAAGGACGCTGAGTACTACATCGGCATCAGAAACTATGACCTAGTTTTAACTGACTGGATGCTTCAAGATGGTGACGGTGTTGATCTTATAAACATCATAAAGCATAAATCTCCACGCACTTCAGTCGTAGTCCTTTCTGCAAAAGACGACAAAGAGAGCGAGATCAAAGCACTTAGAGCAGGCGCTGATGACTATATCAAAAAACCATTTGATTTTGACATTTTAGTAGCTAGACTTGAGGCTAGACTACGCTTTGGCGGCACAAATATCATCAAGATAGACGAGCTTATCATCAACCCTGACGAAGAGAAGATCACATACCTTGGCCGCGACATCGAGCTCAAAGGTAAGCCATTTGAGGTACTAACTCACCTTGCAAGACACTCAGATCAGATCGTTTCTAAAGAGCAACTACTTGACGCTATTTGGGAAGAGCCAGAGCTTGTAACTCCAAACGTTATCGAGGTTGCTATCAACCAAATCCGCCAAAAAATGGATAAACCGCTAAATATTTCAACAATAGAAACTGTTAGAAGACGCGGATATAGATTTTGCTTTCCCAAAAAAGCTTAAGAAATAGATTTATACTGCAATTAGCGTCTGGTGCAATGATGCTAATTGCCGTTGTTTCAGTGATGCTCTATCACTACATAAGAGTCACCGTTTTTCAAAGTGTAGTCAGTGAGCTAAACCAGCAAGCCGCAGCCTACAAGAACAATCCACAAAATTTCAATCCAAATAATCTAAAAACTTTTACTATTGAAATCCCAAACAAAACTCTAGCCGTCATAAAAGCGGGCGAGCTTAAAGGTGAAAAGCCCTACCTTGTGATGCAAAAGATAAAAGATGATAGTGTAACCACTCTAACAACAAGGTTAGATGAAAGCAGCTACTTGGTCTTAACAAAAGAGACGACGCTTCAAAGCAAGATAGTCGAAGAAATTTTTATAGATATTATAATCGTAAACGTCACAGCGATACTTTTGGTGCTATTTTATGCACTATTTTTATCAAGAATGCTTTTAATACCTATAAAAATTTTAAGTCACAAACTTACAAATTTAGATGAAAAATTTTTAAAAGAGATTGACATCAAAAGCCTGCCAGACGAGTTTTTACCTCTTGGTAATAGCATAAATAGGCTAATTACTCGCATACAAACTTTCGTTTTATACCAAAAAGAGCTCTTTGTAGGCGTTGCACACGAGCTAAAAACACCACTTGCCGTTATGAAAACCAAAAACGAAGTGACACTTTTAAAACCACGCGAGAGCGAAAAATACATAGAAGCGCTAAAATCAAACAACGAAGCGATCAATGGCATGAACGCTATGATAGGCTCAGTCCTTGAGATCGGCCGTCAAGAGGGTGCGCAGTTTGAAGAGCCTGAAAATACTGACGTGATCGCATTTTTAAAAAAACTAGGTAAAAACTACGAAGTGCTCGCAAAAGGTGAAGAAAAAAATCTTGCGCTCGATCTAAAGCCTGAATTTTTTAATCTAAATATCCAAACCAGCCTACTAACTCACATCGTGCAAAATTTTGTCCAAAATGCTATCAAATTTTCACCAAAAAATAGCACCATTACCATTAGCTCAAGGCTTGAAAAGAGCAAATTTATCATCGAAGTAACCGACGAGGGCGCGGGCATAGATGAGAGCAAAGATCTGTTTGCTCCATTTAAAAGATATGGCGACAAAGGCGGTGCTGGACTTGGGTTATTTCTCGCAAAAGGTGCAGCACAGGCACTTGGCGCTGAAATATCTATCAAAAATAGAGAGGGCACAAACGGAGCAGTTGCAAGCCTCGTTTTAAATTTAAAAGGATAAAAAATGGCAAAGAGAACCGCAGTGATCGATCTTGGCTCAAATTCTATGCGTATGGCGATATTTGAGCGCACGTCACGCTTAGCATTTTTTATACTAGCCGAATACAAAACAAAAGTGCGCCTTGGCGAAGGCGGATACGGCTCAAACAACGAAATTTCAGAAGCTTCAATGCAAAAAGCCATCAAAGCTTTTAGCGAATTTGATAACATAATAAAAAGCTATAAATGCTCAAAAGTCCTATGTGTCGGCACTTCAGCGCTTAGAGATGCTCCAAATTCTGGCGTTTTGATCTCTCTTTTACGAAAAAATCTAGGCATAAATTTAAAAGTAATTGACGGCAAAGAGGAGGCGACATTTGGGGCGATTGCGGCTAAAAATTTACTTCATAATCTAGCTGAATGCGTCACTATTGACATCGGCGGCGGCTCTACCGAGCTTGCTAGGATAAGTAACGGCAAGATAGTCGATGTCCTATCGCTTGATATAGGCACAGTAAGGCTAAAAGAGCTATTTTTTGATAAGAAAAATTTAAACAAACTGCCCAAATTTTTAGCACAGATCACAGCGCAGATAGATGAGCGATTTAAATGCCCAAATTTAATAGCGATCGGGGGCTCTTTAAGAGCGATTTCTACAGCTATAATGAGTAAAAATTTATATCCGCTCTCATCACTGCACGGCTTTTGCTACAAGCTCAGTGACGAGCAAGCCTACATCGAGAGTATCGCAAACGTTAGCGTGCTTGAACTAAATAAATTTCCTATAAAAAAAGATAGATATGACACCATCAGAGAGGGCGCACATATATTTTTAGCCCTTGCCAAGGCGCTAAATGCCAAAAATGTCATAACAAGTGGCGTTGGCGTAAGAGAGGGAGTATTTTTAAAAGACTTTTTGCGTCCAAGTCTTAAATTTCCAGAAAATTTTAATCCAAGCGTAAAAAGCCTGCAAGATCGCTTTATCCTCTCTTGTAATAAGTCTGTGGCAAGATATGCGAAGGACATTTTTGTGGCGCTTAGAAAACTTCATGGGTTAAATGATAGCTATCTTGAAACGCTACTAATTGCCGCAAAGCTACACAATGTCGGTCAAGAGATAGGCTTTTACGGCGATCACAAAAACTCAGCCTATATCATACTAAATGCCCTAAACTACGGCTTTTCACATGAGCAAAAGGCACTAATAGCCGTAGTAATTGGCACAAATGGCAAGAAAAATATTTATGAGTTTGAAAAGTATAAAAATTTATTACCAAAGGCTGAATGTGTAAGGTGGCTAAGCTTCATCCTTGCGCTAGCCAAGGCGCTTGATATGACCTGCGAGAAGCTAAATCTAAGCTTTGAGTTTAGCGGTCACACGCTAAAAATAGAAGGTGCAAAAGAATTTGCTATGGCAAAAGAAGAGATAAAAAAGATCGCAAAACCTGAAATTTTTGCCATTTCGTTTGTGTAGGATAAAAGTATCTGCGTTTTTAAAATTTGCTAGCGTTTTGGCAAATCTTAAATTTAGTTTTTCTAAAAATGAGACCAAGCAACTATTTACTAGCACCTCGTCATCTTTAAATTTACCAACCTCGTTTGCGTCGATAAAAATTTTCT
>CAUUIN010000060.1:0-10740 GCA_963545295.1 uncultured Campylobacter sp.
AGCCTTTTTGGCTCTTAAATTCTCTCTAGTAAATTTACATATATAAATAGGTATATCTTTAAATTTATTCTTTTACAAATTTAATCAATCTGCCTTTGCAAATTTTAAAATTCCATTTACTCACAAGAATTGACTACTAAAATTTGGCTTTGCTTGCCGCTTAGCTCAAATTTTAGAGCTAGAATTACTCGCTCATGAAATTTTAAAATTTGCTCTAAAATTATCTGATTACAAATCGCATGCAGCGCGTCAGCACGATTGCATGCCACTTCTAACGTCGTCGGGGTTAGGGGATTGTTAAGGTGGAAGGGGGCGACTTCGTAATTCAAGCCTCTTCCCCCGTAACAAGAAAAAACAAACATTTAAATTTAATCGAAATACTTAGTAAAATTTTAAAATTTTATTCACCCCTAAGAACTAAAATTTGGCTTTGCTTGCCGCTTAGCTCAAATTTTAGAGCCGAAATTACTCTTAAAATTTGCTAGATTTTGCGTATTTATTCAGATCACACGAGGTGCTTGACAAAATACGGCAAATGTGGGGATATTAATAAGTACTAAGCGAGTAAATTTGCATTTTCCAGCAAATTTACTCAGCAAAAAACACTAAATTTCACGCAAAAAAGAAAAATTTAGCTTCATCGTAAAATCTCATTAAACGGCTAAATTTCCTTAGCAATCTTGCTCATTTTGTTTATGAGTTCTTCGCGCTCGCTTGATTTTAGGTTGCCGTATTGAAGCTTTGTCATCATCTGCATGAAGTCAAACTGCTTAAACATCTGCGCGTCGCTTTTTAGCTCTTTTTCTAGCTTTTCGTAGATCTTTTCCGTCTCTTTGTTGGCTTTTTCTAAATTTTGCAAAAAGCTTCCAGTTGCGCTTGCATCAAGGTCGTTTTTTGCTGCCTTATCGATGACATTTTTTAAATTTGATAAATTTTCAGAAATTTTCATCTGCACTTCCTTTTGGATTTTAAAATTTAGAGCAAATTTTATTCCTAAATTTTATCCCACCACTTTTTTCTAGGTGGATTTTGCGCGGTAAAAACCTCTCCGATCATCGGCGTTGCGTAGTTTAGCTCAAGTTTTGTCGCTGCCTTTTCAAAGCGCTTGATCGGCTCATCCCACACATGATAAGAAAGATCAAATTTGCCCCAGTGCACCGGCACGCCAAGCCTAGCGCCAAGATCTTTAAGCGCCTGCGCCGACTCCTCTGGCTTCATATGCACGTAAGGCCAGCCATCGCTGTAAGCGCCATTTTCTATGAAAACTAGATCAAATCCGCCAAATTTCTCATTTATCATCTTAAAGTGCTCGCCGTATCCGCCATCTCCGCTAAAATAAAAGCTTAAGCCAGCCTCTTTGATCGCCCAGCCGCCCCAAAGCGTGGTGTTTCTTTTAAATGTGCGCCCGCTAAAGTGCCTTGAAGGACAAAAAGTGAAGTTTAAATTTCCTATTTTTTGATCATTAAACCAATTAAATTCGTAAATTTTGCCTTCATCTACACCCCATTTTACGAGGTGGGCCTTGACGCCAAGTGGCACTAAAAACTTGCAAATTCTATCCTTTAGCTCGAGTATCGTTTTATGGTCAAGATGGTCGTAGTGGTCGTGCGAGATGAGGGCGATGTCGATCACCTCTGGGTAGTCGCTAGCGGTGATGGCGTGCTCGTAGGCAAAGGGCTTGCCGCCAAGTGGCAGCGGAAACGCTCGGTGCAAAACTGGGTCTGTGATGATCGTCTTGTCATCAAGCTTGCAGATGAGGCTAACGTGTCCAAGCCAGATAAATTCGCCATTTTTCAAGGCGTTTGCGTCAAATTTTAAATTTGGCAAAGGCTGCTTTGGTAGCTTATCTTTTGGTGGAAAGAGCGCTTGGATGGTGAAATTTAACATAGACGCTTGTGGGCTTTTCTTTACTAGATCGATCGTCGGCTCAAGATTTACAAAAATTTTGCCGTTAAAATTTGGCGAAGTTTCTATAAGTTTTTGGCTCTTGGCGTCTGGTGAACCACCAAAAACAGGGGTAAATTTCATAAAAGCAAAAACTGAAGCGATAAACAAAACTATGACTATAAAAATTTCCATTAATAACCTTTTTAAATTTAAAGGTTGGATTATATTTTAGATTTTTAAATTTCAGTTTTATTTAATAAATCCAAACTTAAAGAATTAATTTTTAAATTTAAACTTAATTAAGATAATTTTTCTCTTTTTACTAATTATTTGTTATGAAATATTAACCTTTTTTGATTAATCACCCGATAATAACGCCGTTTAACAGCATATCTTAAACTAATATAAAATAAAAATTTAATTTTAAAAATACAAAATTTGTCAGATAGCTGACGGAATTTAATCGCCAGAAGTTATAGAATTGTCTCAAAAATTTTAGGAAGGAGAGTTTGAGATGTTAAATAAAAATTTAACTATCTCTATTCATGTGATTAACAATCACTCTATTAGTGAGCAGGGCGGGCTTGCCTTGTTTTTTAGGAGGAATTTATGAAAAAACATAAATTTGTGATTGCCGATTCTAAACGCTGCATAGGATGTGCGACCTGTATGGCTGCATGTTTTAAAAGTGCTTATGAACGCGGCAAACTATCACGTGCAAGGCTAAGCGTCTTAAGAGAAGCTAGCGGTGTTATGCCGACTCAGTGCAGACAATGTGATGATGGCCCTTGCGCAAATGTATGCCCAACTGGAGCATTGCGATTTAACGATAATTGCATCGAGCTTCACGAGGAAATTTGTATAGGTTGCAAGATGTGCACGATCGCTTGCCCTTATGGTGCGATAAGCTCAAGTGCAGAGCTTATGCCTTCAGTAAATTACGCTGTCGAGCCAAAATACTATCTTGAAGTAGAGTCACAATCAGGCGCAAAAAACATCGCAGTAAAATGTGATATGTGCTTTGGCCGTGAAAATGGACCAGCCTGTGTTGATGTATGCCCAACAAGCGCTCTTATAATGATAGATCCAGAAGATGGCAAGCATAAGCTTGGCAAGAGGATAGACTACGAAGCAGCGAATAAATTTGCTACTAAAATTTTAAACGGACAAGGAGCATAAGATGACTACGGTTTATATGCTATTTCTTGTAAGTGCCGTCGTTAGCATCTTGCTCTACTGCGCTCCAAAAGCCGCTGTGAAAGTTGGTTTTGGACTAAGTGCTATAAGCTGCTTTTATGCGATGTGCCACTTCGTTGCAAATATGGGGGTAAGTGATAGCTTTGCTCTTATGGATGGCTTTTTGTATTCGCCAAAATTTGCGCTAAATCCACTTGGAAATTTCTTCAGCTTTGTCGTTGTTTTCATAGGATTTGCAAGTAGTGTTTATGGTATGAGCTATGCAGAAGAGTACATAAAAAAAGCAAACGTTGGTGTGTTTGCATGTTTGTTTAACACATTCATCCTTTCAATGCTTCTAGTAATCAGCGCTGATAATGTATTTTGCTTTGTTGTTTTATGGGAGCTTATGACTCTTGTATCATCATTTCTTATCATCGTCAATGACGGTAAAAATACACTTAAAGCGGTTATGGTATATCTTGGCATTGCACAAATCGGTGCATTTTGTATAACCTGTGGATTGCTTATCACAGCTTACTATGCAGGAAGCTTTGAATTTAGTGCATTTATGGGTGTTAAGATGCCATTTGGCGCTTCTGCTGCTGTATTTATACTATTCTTGGTCGGCTTTGGTAGTAAAGCTGGTATGTGGCCATTCCACGTTTGGCTTCCACAAGCTCACCCAGCAGCACCATCAAACGTTTCAGCCCTTATGTCAGGCGTTATGATTAAAGTTGCTCTATTTACACTAGTTAAATTTACACTTTATCTACCACTTAGCACATATTTTGGACTTACAATACTAGCTCTTGGTGCAGCTAGCTCACTATTTGGTGTTTTATACGCTCTTTGCCAACACGACTTCAAAGCTTTGCTTGCTTATCACTCAGTTGAGAACATAGGCATCATCTTGCTAGGTCTTGGTACTGGTATTTACGGCGTTGCAGCTGGAAATTTAACACTTGCAGCAGTAGGTTTTCTAGCAGGTTGCTACCACGTAGTTAACCACGCTATATTTAAAGGTCTGCTTTTCCTTTGCGCTGGTTCAGTCATCCACGCTACTCATACACAAAATATGGACATCCTTGGTGGTCTTGCTAAAAAGATGCCATGGACAAGCCTTGGTATGTTTATAGGCATCATGGGTATTGCGGCTTTACCTCCAGTAAATGGCTTTGTTTCAGAGTGGTTTACATATCAAGGTATGCTTCAAGGTGCGATGGGAGAAGGAACATTAGTTAGATACGCATTTACACTTGGTGTCGTAGCTCTTGCACTAACAGGCGTTTTGGTTGGTATGCACCTTAAACTTTACGCTGTTATCTTTGCAGGTACTCCAAGAGATCAAAAAATTTGGGAAAATGCTAAAGAGAGTCCGATAGGTATGGTTCTTGGTATGATCATCTTAATGATAGGCTGCGTTGGCTTTGGTCTTGGCGCAAACTACATAGTTGATTACATCATGCAAGCTGTAAATTCTATCGCCATAAGCGACTACAAAGCTAGCCTTGGTGCTATAAATGTAACTTCACCAATAGGCAGTATGATCTCAACTCCACTTATCGCCTTAGTCCTATGTGCGACTATGATTTTGCCATTTATCATCCTTGCTGTTATGAAAGCAAACAGAGATAAACCACGCGAAACTGATCCTTGGGCTTGTGGCTTTAAATATAGCCCACGTATGCAAATGACAGGTGCTCCATTCACTGGCGACCTTAGAAAGATTATGCAATGGCTATTCAGAGCTGATAAAAAAGTAGTTACTAGAAATTATTTTGACGCGGTTGAGTATCACAACCATCCAAAAGATATTTGGTGGGGAATGTTTTATGAGCCAGTCATCAAATGGTGTGTGAAATTTGCTGATAAGCTAGGTATCGTTCAAAGTGGTTATACAAATGTATATACACTTTATATCTTGCTATATCTTTGTGTCATACTTGCTGTGGGCTACTTTTTAGTTTAGGAGACGAAAATGCAAACTATACTTTTAATGATATTTCAAGTAGTCGTTATCGTTTTGGTAGCTCCTTTGTTTGATGGTATGGCAAGAAAACTTAGAGCTAAACTTCAATCAAAACAAGGTAGCGATTTCTTTCAAACATATCGCGATATTATAAAGCTTTTTAGAAGAGGAAGAACCGTTCCTGAGTGCTCTCACTGGGTATTTAGATGGGCTCCATTTTTCCTTTTTGCAACTTCAGCTGCAGTGCTAGCTGCTATACCTATCACTTATAGCAAAGACACTGTATTTGGAGCTTACTCAGATATATTTGTTATCCTCTATCTTGGTGCGCTACTTAGATTTGTATTTGGTGCAGCTTCAATGGATAGCGGCAACCCATTTGCAGCGACAGGTGGCGGCAGGGAGCAAATGCTTGGTGTTTATGTTGAGCCAGTTATGATTATGTGTTTAATCGTAGTTATGCTTGCAGCTAAAACATCAAATTTAGTTGAGATCCAAGAGATGGTAAGAACTGGCGTTATCGGATATCAAATTCCAAGTTTTGCCGTTGCTTCTATCGCATTTTTGTGGTGTATGTATGTTGAGACTGGTAGAAAGCCATTTGACTTAGCTGAAGCAGAACAAGAGCTTCAAGAGGGCTTACTTGGTGAGTATGCTGGTAGCGACCTTGGCTTAGTTCAAGCATCACTTATATTAAAACAGTTTGCTATGATCGGACTTTTCCTAAGCATATTTGAGCCATGGAATTTTAGCAATCCTTTCTTAGCTATTATCGTTTTTGTGATAAAAACTGGAGTATTTTACGTCGCAGCTGTATTTATAGACAACTTTGGACCACGCTTTAAAATGACTTCATCTTTACGCAAAAATGCTCTTGGTGCACTTGCTATTTCGTTTGTTGCACTAACACTTTATGTAGTAGGAGTGTGAGATGCAAATACTTGATATTTTAGCCATTTGCATGATCGTAACTTCGCTTGCGGTTTTTGGTCTTAGAAGCTTGAAACTCTCAATCATCGCTTATGCGATAGAGACACTACTTTTAGTTAGTATATTTTTCTTGCTATCTGAGAAATTTAACGCTGAGCAGCTAAAAACTTGGGCGATCGTTGCGTTTTTTACCAAAGTTCTTTTCGTGCCAGGAATTTTGTTCTGGCTTATCAAAAAACTTGGCGTAGTTAGCGAAGATGAGCCAGTTGGTGGATTTTTTGTAAGTCCTGTTATTGCTATGGGATTTTCTCTAGCTCTTTCAATGAGTATCCACCCTATATTTTTAAAATTCTCTCTTATCAAAGAAGAGATTATGCTAATCGCTGCTGGAACAGTCTTTATGATGGGAATTTTTGGCTTCATGCTAAGAAACTCATTTATAAAACAAATTCTAGCTTACTGCTTGTTTGAAAACGGTATCCACCTAAGCCTTGCTCTAATGGCTTACAACTCACATGAGCTAGTTGAGCTTGGAATTTTAACAGATGCGATATTTGCTGTTATTATCATGAGCGTTCTAGCGATTAGATTTTATAAAGCTTATGATAGCTTAGATACTTCTAAAGCTTCAAATTTAAGGGGTTAGAGATGGATAGTTTAGCTTTAATACTTATCATACCGCTCCTTGGTGCTTTGATCTTGTTTTTAAGCCCTAAAAACTATGCAGTACTTAGCGGACTTCATGTCTTGTTTTCTGCTGCGACATCAGTGGCTTTACTTAACAATGTTCTTAAAGTTTTAAGTGGCGGAACTTTTTATAGTTTTGATAAATTTTTATTTTTAGATAGCTTAGGCTGTGTTTTCTTGGTGCTTATCGCTGTAACTGGATTTATAGTAAATTTCTACTCTATCCATTATATGAGATGGGAACTTGAAGATGGACACATCCACTTAAGTGATCTTAAAAAATACTACGCACTAAGCCATGTATTTATCTTTACAATGACTTTAAGCGTTATTTGCAACAACGTTGCATTTATGTGGGCAGCTATCGAGGCTACAACACTAGCTTCTGTATTCTTAGTTGCTATCCACAAAGATCAAAAATCAACAGAGAGTGGTTACAAATACATCGTTCTTTGTTCAATCGGCCTAGCATTTGCGCTTTATGCAACTGTTCTTTTGTATTCAGCAACATACAGCACGTTAGGCAACGGCGAAGAGTCTATGTTGTTTTCTGGAATAATGGCAAATGCTAAGAATTTAAACCCAGATGCAGCAAAACTTATCTTTGTCTTTGCACTAATTGGCTTTGGTACAAAAGCTGGTCTTGCTCCAACTCACACTTGGCTACCAGACGTTCACGCTGAAGGTCCAGCACCTATTTCAGCATTGTTATCAGGTGTGCTTTTAAAATGTGCGATGCTAGCACTTTTAAGATACTATGCTATCACTGCTCAAGCTGTTGGCTTTAGCTTTGTTGAGGGCATAATGATCGTTTCAGGAACTATCACTCTATTTGTAGCAGGATTTTTCCTAATAAGACAACACAACGTAAAAAGAATGTTTGCATACCACTCAATCGTTCACATGGGTGTTATCGCATTTGCACTTGGTGTTGGTGGTAAATTTGGTCTATTTGCAGCGATATTCCACTGCTTAGCTCACAGCTTTACAAAAGCTTTGGCATTTTGCTCAACAGGCAATATCGCAAGAATTTATGGCCACAAAGATATGAGTAAGATGGGCGGTATGGTTAAGATCGCACCGATCACCACTATAATGTTTGGTGCAGCTGTATGTTCACTTGTTGGTGTTCCAGCATTTGCTATATTTGTTAGCGAATATAACGTATTTGTTGGAGCTATCACAAGCGGTCAATACATCGCAGTTGCGCTATTTGCTATTGCACTTGCAGTTATTTTCATAGCTGACTTTGCACACTTTAATATGGCAAGCTTTGGCGAGCCAAAAGGTGTGGTCGTTCATAATAAAGAGATGAGTTTGTTTGAAAATTTACCTCTTATAGCACTCTGTGCCCTTATCATAATCTTTGGCGTATGGCACGTAGATAGCTTTTATACGCTAGTAAATAACGGTGTTAATATAATGATGGGAGCTTTAAAATGAGAGGCGATAAATTTGTTGAAATTCTAAAAACAAAGGTAAAAATTTTAGAAGTAACTCGTCAAGCAGACGATCAGATCACAGTTTTGGTTGATAGAAATGATCTTCCTCTAGCTGTTAAAACGCTTTATTATGATATCGGTGGCTATATAAGCACGATGATACCAAATGACGAGCGTCAGATAAATGGTAGTTTTGCACTTTACTATGCTATCTCAATGGAAGGTAGCAAGATGACTGAGGCGGACGACTTTGCACCTGAAGATAAGTGCTTTATCACAGTTAAAACACTTATCCCAGGAAGCGATCCAACATTTCCATCAGTTACTCCGCTAGTGCCAGCTTGTGTCTGGTATGAAAGAGAAGCTTATGATATGTTTGGTCTAGTAGCTGAAGGTTTGCCTGATAAAAGACGTCTAGTTTTAAGTGATGACTGGCCAGACGGACTTCATCCACTTAGAAAAGATGCTATGGACTACCGCTACCGCCCTGATCCAGTTGATCACAGAGATGAGCCTGATGCGGAGTTTTTGTTTCCAACAGGTGATGCAGTAGTAGATGTACCACTTGGACCACTACACATTACATCAGACGAGCCTGGTCACTTTAGGCTTTTCTGTGACGGCGACGAGATCATTGATGCTGACTACCGCTTGTTCTATCAACACCGCGGTATGGAGAAGCTAGCTGAAAACAGAATGAACTATGACCAAATGGGCTATCTTGCAGAGCGTGTTTGCGGAATTTGCGGTTATGCTCACGCTATAGCTTGTATAGAAGCAGCAGAAAAAGCTATCAAGCTTGAAATCCCACTAAGAGCTCAAGCTATACGTGTCATCTGCCTTGAGATCGAGCGTCTTCACAGCCACCTTTTAAATATCGGTCTAGCATGTGAGGTTACTGGTAACTACAACGCTTTCATGCATATCTTTAGGGTTCGTGAGTACTCTATGGAGCTAGCTCAGCTTGTAACTGGCGGTCGTAAAACATACGGTAATGTCGTTATGGGCGGCTTAAGACGTGATATGACAAACCATGAGATCAAAAAAGGCTTAGAGATCATCAATAAACTTGATGTTCAAATTTCAGAAATTTGGGACGCAGTTTTGGAAGATAAACGCCAAATCGGACGCTGGAAAGGTGTAGGTATCCTAGATCGTCAAATAGCACGTGATTTTAGCCCAGTTGGTCCAAATATGAGAGGCTCTGGCTTTAAACGTGATAACCGCTACGATCACCCATACGACTTCTTCAAACAAATAGAATTTGAAGTAGCAGTTGAGCATGGTTGCGACGTTTTTGCTCGTGAGATGGTTAGATATAAAGAGCTAAAAAGCTCTATCCACATCATCCGCCAATGCTTTGAGATGATGCCTCAAACACCTATCATGATCGATCCTGTGACTATGATCAAGCCTGAGAATTTCGCACTTGGTCACGATGAAGCACCACGTGGTGAGAATGTTCACTGGATCATGCAAGGTAGCGCTCAAAAAGTATATCGCTGGAGATGTAGGGCTGCGACATATAACAACTGGCCAAGCCTAAGGTATCAATTTAGAGGAAACAACATAAGTGATGCTGCGCTTATCGTTTGCTCACTTGACCCTTGCTACTCATGCACTGAGCGTGTTACTTTGGTTGATGTAAGGACTAAAAAAAGTAAAATTTTAACAGAAAAAGACCTTAAAAAATTCTGTCAAGATGGCGGGGTTAGTAAGAAGGATTTAAGATGATGAAGTTATTTGACATCACAGAAAAATATGGAAAGGCGACATACGCCTATCCATTTGAGCCATATATTGTGCCTGAGAATTTCCGCGGTCAGCCAGACTATACATACGATCTTTGTATAGGTTGTGCAGCTTGTGGTATCGCTTGCCCTAGTAACGCAATAGAGCTTAAGATGAACGATGAGAAAACAAGGCTTGTTTGGCAGTTTGATTGCGGTCGCTGCATATTCTGCGGTCGCTGCGATGAGGTTTGCCCAACAGGAGCTGTTCGCCTAAGTGATAGCTTTGAGCTTGCGGTTAAATTTGACAAGAGTGCTCTTATACAAAGAGGTGAGCTTGAGATGCAAACTTGCAAATGTTGCGGTAAGCCATTTACGCCAAAAAGGCTTATAAATTTCACTCTTGAAAAGCTTGGCACAGCAAATTTACTCCCAGGCAGACTTGAAGAGGCAAAAGAGTATCTTTTTATCTGCCCAGAGTGCAAGAAAAATCAATCTGCTGAGAGGCTAACAAAAGGCGTTGAGGAGGCTATAAAATGAGTCTATATCAAGTCCCAGAGGACATAAAAACAGCAAATGACCTAACTGCAAAGCTAGAGCATTTAAAAAATATCAAAAGAAGCTTTAGTGTTTATAGGATCGACTGCGGAAGTTGCAACGGTTGTGAGATCGAAATTTTCGCTGCTATCACTCCAATGTGGGATCCTGAGCGCTTTGGCTTTAAGCTTGTAGCAAACCCAAGACACGCTGATATCTTGCTTTGCTCAGGACCAGTCACAAGACAGATGTACTATCCACTTCTTCGTGCTTATGAAGCAGCTCCAGATCCTAAGATCGTAGTTGCTTTTGGTGCTTGTGGAAGTACGGGTGGAATTTTCCACGACGCTTATAGCGTTTGGGGCGGTATAGATAAGAT
>CAUUIN010000061.1:0-10505 GCA_963545295.1 uncultured Campylobacter sp.
CTATTTTACATATACCCAGAGCAAATTCCACAAGGTAATGCAAGAGAAATAGCGATACTAAACACATTTTTTGAGCTTAGTAATATGTGTGATGCTAGACTAGTCTTGCCACAGGCTCCTTTAAATTTAAATGAGGTAAATGAGAAATTTGCTTTAAAAATAAAAGCTAATGACATATTGTTAGTAAGAAAAAAGATTTTATTTTTAAAAAGTAATAAGATTTTTAATTTTTTTCTAAAAAAAATAATAAATAACTACTCAAATAAAGAAGCAATATTTTATACGAGACATTTAAAGATAGCTAAATTTTTACTAGAAAATAAAAAGCCTGACCAAAAGGTTGTATTTGAAGCGCATGAGTGTTTTACCTTAGGCAACAAAGCACTTTATAATATGGAAAAAGAGATACTACAAAATGCTGATTTTGTCTTTTCACACAATAGCAGTACGCTAAATGAACTTAGAAAATTTTTCGGCTTACAAATAGTAAATTCAGCAGTTGTTTATAATGGTTGCAAGCAAGATTATGATTTTAAGAAAAAAGATTTTGATTTTTCAAGTATAAACTATTATGGCTCATTCTTGTTATGGAAAGGCCTTGATTTGATGCTAGATTTTGCTTTAAAAACTAGCACAAAGCTCGAACTTTATGGTAAAAATAGTGGAAATAGTTTTATAGCTTTAAAAAACACTCTTAAAGAAAGAAAGATTGAAGATCTGGTATGTTTTAAAGGACTACTGCCTCAAAATGAAGTTGTAAAAAGTCTTGTTAAAAACAATACTATTTTGATAATACCTAGTGTAAAAAGTGATTATTCGCTTTATAGTACTCCGTTAAAGCTTTTTGAATATATGGCAAATTCAAATGTAGTCTTAGCTCCAAATTTCCCACCAGTTGCTGAAATAGTAAAAGATGGCGAAAACGGTTTTTTGTATGAAGCAGGGGACGAAAAAAGTTTAGAAGAAAAATTTAACTATATAAAAACTTTAAGTAATGAAGAGCTAAATAAAATTTCAAAAAACGCCTATGAAAGTATGGGTGAAAACACTTGGAAAAATAGAGCTATAAAAATAGTCAAAGAATTAGAAAAGATAAATTAAAAATTAAAAAGAAAAAAGGGGCAAACGCCCCTGGGATTATGCAGCTGGATAAACAGATACTTTTTTTCTGTTTTTATCAAGTCTTTCAAATTTTACAAAGCCATCGACTAATGCAAAAATAGTGTGATCTTTGCCAAGACCTACGTTATTTCCAGCGTGAGTTGCTGTTCCTCTTTGGCGGATGATTATATTTCCAGCACGAACGAACTCGCCACCAAATTTCTTAACACCTAATCGGCGTCCGATACTATCACGGTTATTTTGGGTTGAACCTTGACCTTTTTTGTGTGCCATATCTTATCTCCTTAAGCTGCGATACTTACGACTTTTACACGTGTAAATTGTCTTCTAAAGCCGCGTTTTAGTTTTGAGTCTTTACGTCTGCGTTTTTTGTAGATAACTACTTTTTTGTCTTTGCCTTCATTAACGACCTCAAGAACAACTTTTGCACCCTTAACAAATGGCGCACCTACCTTTACTTCGCCGTCGTTTACAGCTAAAACTTCTGTAATCTCAACGGTTGATTTAGCTTCAGCACTAAAGTGATCTAGCTTAAGGTACTCGCCCTCGCTAACACGATATTGCTTACCGCCATGCTTAAATATAGCGTATTTTGACATACTCTACCTTTCTAAAATTTGGTAAGACCAAAAAGCACTTTTTTGCAAAAGATTTATGGAGCTTTGTTGGTTATAAGGTGTGAATATTAGCTAAAAGTTTATAAATTCTACTTTAATGCCCCTGATTTTATGATCTCACCCGCTAAATTTCTTATCATAGATGTATGATCTAGGAAAAATGTCTTGTCATTTGGCAAATGTGGCTGATATATCAGTGTTTTGGCTGCTGGTGCGCTTAAGATCACATTTATCAGTTCAAATTCAGGTGGCAAAACAAAATAGAGTTTTGGCTTAGGAATTTCATTTTGAAAGAGCCTTTGTGCGTAAAATTTGCTGAAATTTTC
This sequence comes from uncultured Campylobacter sp., assembly GCA_963545295.1. GTDB lineage: Bacteria > Campylobacterota > Campylobacteria > Campylobacterales > Campylobacteraceae > Campylobacter_A. Next base: position 2,066 of record CAUUIN010000061.1, read on the forward strand.
ATTTTTTGGCAGCTTTATTTCTTTAAAGAGCTCAAATGGCAAAAAGTAGCGCGCTAGTGCGTGAAGTCCGTGTGCGAAGATGTAGAGGCGTTTTTCAAATTTAGGCGCCTCTGTCCTACCAAATGTAGAGCAAAATTTTTGCAAATGCTCGCTCATGGCAGCCGTATCTTTTTCATACAAGGCAAGCACAAATTTAACCGCCTCTCTTTCGTTTGCTGGCTTTTTAGACTCTGCAAAAGTGCGTGCTTTTTCTAGGGCAGGGGTAAGTAAATTTTCATCTTGCCAAAGCATCGCTGTGAGCAGATCGTGCATGACACATAGAAATTTATAGCCGTTTTTGCTAGGTGGCAGGCCTTTTGGAAAGATCCTCGCCATACTTTCTGTGTCACCACAAGCGATAGCAAAAAACGCAGGTATCAGCTTCTCGCACTGGTCATATCCACCGCTGCAGCCTGGGAGTAAATTTAGCTTTGCGTATTGAAAAATGAGATCATTTAGTGCCTCGGCATCGCCATCAGCTAGGCACTTTTCAAGGCAAAAATCATAACGTCTAGCTCTTGAAAAAGAGAGTAATCGTATGAGCTCGCATAAAAAGTCGTATTCGTTTAAATTTTTCTCTTTTACCTCGGCGTAAATGCTTGCATACTCGTCTAAAAGTAGCTCCTCGTCGCTTTTTGGCGGTTTTTTAGCTTTGAAAATGCTAAATAAGCTTTCTAAAAATGACATTTTGCCTCTCCTTATTTTTGCTAATTTTAGCCAAAAACGCCTAAAAGGGCTTAGTTTTTTGGCTTGCAAAAAGTTAAATTTAGCGGATATTTTAACCTTGTTTTGGCTATAATCACCCAAATTTAAGCGAGCTTAGGAAAAAGATGGCAGGCGAAGATCAGGAAAAAACCGAAGAAGCGACCCCCAAAAAGATAGAAGACGCCAAAAAGGACGGCAACGTCCCAAAAAGTCAGGACCTATCAGGCTTCGTGACCCTAGTTGTTGCTATTGGTGTGTTGCTTGCGATGCTAAATTTCATGAAAGATCAGGTTATCTCGCTTTACATCTACTACTCTAAATTTATCGGTCAGCCACTGACTTTGCCAACGGTAAAGATGATCGTTGTAAATACCTTTGGTAGAGCACTTTTAATGATCCTGCCAGTTTGTATCTGCGTCGCGGTTGCCGGCATAATCGCAAATGTAATGCAGTTTGGTTTTATATTTACCACAAAGCCTATAACGCCAAATTTTGGCAAGATAAATCCGCTAAAAGGGCTAAAAAATTTATTTTCTATGAAAAAGGCGATCGAGAGCGTCAAGATCGTCGTTAAAGTAAGCATTGTCTTTGGAGTTGGATTTTACTTTTTTTTGCAGTTTATCAAAGAGCTTCCACACACGCTATTTTTTTCTATGTTTGATCAGCTTGCGTGGCTAAAAGAGAAGCTCATCATCCTAGTTAGCGTCATGCTCTTTATACTTTTTGTGATCGGCCTTGCTGACCTGCTAATCGTGCGTTTTCAGTATTTTAAGGATCTTCGTATGAGCAAGCAAGAGATCAAGGACGAGTACAAGCAGATGGAGGGTGACCCGCAGGTAAAAGGCAGGATCCGCCAAGCACAAATGCGTGCAGCTAAGCGCCGAATGATGCAAAACATCCCACAAGCTGATGTTGTCATCACAAACCCAACTCACTACGCCGTGGCGATCAGATATGATAAAAGTCGTGACGAGGCGCCGCTGATACTTGCAAAGGGTGTTGATTTCTTAGCGCTTCAGATAAAAAAGGTAGCAGTTGAAAACGGAGTGCAAATTTATGAAAATCCACCTCTTGCAAGGGAGCTTTATAGAGTTTGCGAGGTCGATGATGCGATACCAGCGCATCTTTTTAGAGCAGTAGCTGAGGTGCTAAGCTTCGTTTATATGAGTAATAAGCAGAAATTTAAAGATAGGCTTTGAGGGCATTAAGCCAAATTTTTACAAAAGTGGTAGTAAATTTTTAGAAAAAAGACAAGCTGCATTTAAAACAGCTTGTCAGAAATAAAATTTTAGTTAAGATATCCGTAGATATTTGCTAGCACCCAGCCAACAGCACAAGAGCTAAATACACCTATGAAACCAGGTATGATAAAGCTGTGGTTGATTACATATTTGCCAATGTGCGTTGTACCTGAGCGGTCAAACTGCACTGCTGCAAGGTCGCTTGGATATGTTGGAAGGATGAAGTATCCATAGCAAGCAGTAGCAAATGCGATGATAACGCCTGGGTGAACGCCTATTTGAACAGCGAGTGGCACGAAAGTCGCAGCTGCGGCAGCTTGAGAGTTTAGGAATTTTGATATAAGCATACCAACTATGATATACATCCAAGGATATGCTTTCATAACTTCACCAAGTGAGCCTTTAAGCATATCAATGTGTGAGTGGAACATTGTCTCAGCCATCCAGCTAATGCCGTAAATCGCAACAAGCGCAACCATGCCGCTGTGGAAAATTTCATTTTGACCGATCTTGGCTGCTTTAATGCCTGAGTAGATCATCATTATAGATGCAGCTAGTAGCATGAAAATTTGGATCGTATCAACCATGCCAAGTGGTGCAGTCTTTTTCATAGTATCTTTTACTACAATGCTCGCATTTGCAATAGTTTCGCTTTTATCGCCTGCAGTGATAACAACATCAGCGCCGTTTGAAACAATGCTTTGTGTTACTTTATTGTCTTTATCTAGCACTTGAACGCTTGTAAATTTAGTAGCGTCTTTTACTTTATTGTCTTTTACGTTTGAAACGATCTTGCTATCGCCAACCATAGAAACAACTTGTCCGTCTTTAACAGTGATATTTTTAACTGTCTTTTTATCTACGATTATTTCTATTGATTTACCAGGGACATTACTTGTCCAGCTTGGGCGAAGTTGTTTGTAATAACCTAAAACCGCAACGACAGCGATTGTAGCAAGGAATATCCACATAACATTCCATTGTTTTTTTGGTAAATGCACGCCAATCAATGAATGTGTCTCATCAGAACCATATATATATTTTCTTTGTTCTGGATCGGCTATTTTTGCTTGGAATTCTGGATCTTTATCAAGATCTTTACCTCTAAATACTGAGTAAGTTCCTATACAAAGCACACCAAAAAATGTAGAAGGTATGGTAACTTTTAATAGATCAACATAGCTTGTAAAGCCCTCAATATGAACTGTGCCAGTACCAAGAAGAACAGCAACCATAGACACACCAGCAACTGAAACAGGACTAGCGATAATAGCAAGTTGTGACGAGATCGTAGTAGCTGCCATCGGACGTTCTGGACGGATGCCACTTTTCATTGATACGTCATAAATGATCGGTAAAAGTGTATAAACTGTATGACCTGTACCGCATAGCACCGTTAGTGTCCAAGCACAGATCGGCGCAAGATAACAGACTAGTTTTGGATGCTTTCTAAGCGCTTTTTCAGCGATCTGAAGCATAACATCAAGACCACCAGCTGCTTGAAGTGTAGCACTTGCTACAACAACTGCAAGAATAGTTAATATAACATCAATAGCAGGCTTACCCGGTTTTAAATCAAATGCAAATACCAAAATAACAAGACCGATGCCCCCAAGGACACCAAGTGCCATACCACCTTTCTTTGCTCCGTAGAACAAACAACCTAGCACGACGATTAATTGTAAGAAAAATTGCGTGCTTTCAGACAAACTTGTAAGAAATTCCATGATTTCCCCTTTCGAAAATTACGTAAATAGTATATAAATATTAAAATTAAATACTAATTAAAAAAAGTTTGAAATCTTTAATAATACATTTAAAGTTTGTTTGATTATCTCTGAAAAAGAGTTTTTAATTAAATATATTTAAAAGAAAGATTGAGATAAAATCCTAAAAGCAAATAACTAATAGTTAAATTTAAGGAGCAAGCATGCAAATCCCTATCGCTTACGGCAAAGATGACCATATAAATTTAAAAATAGACGAGAAAAACCTACTTGGTGTTTTTGACCCAAACAAAGTCACTAAATTTGACGAAGCAGCGCTCATCGCAAAGGCTCTGGCAAATCCAATAAACCAAAAAAGCTTTGATGAGTTTATAGCTGGCGATGAAAAGATTGTCATTATCGTAAATGACGGCACAAGGCCTACTCCAACTGCCAAAATTTTAAAGCAAATTTATCCAAAACTTCGTGATAAAAATAAAATTTTCATCATCGCCACTGGCTGCCACAGAGAGGGGACATTAGACGAATACAATATGATATTTTCTAAAGAAATTTACCCTGAACTTAGGGCTAAAAACGAAGTGCATGATCACGACTCAAAGCACGATGAGATGGTGTTTTTGGGCGAGAGCAAAAACGGCACACAGATGTATCTAAACAAGATCGTAGCTGAAGCTAAAAAAGTGATCGTCATAGGTTCGGTCGAGCCTCACTATTTTGCAGGCTATACTGGCGGTAGAAAGGCCTTTTTGCCAGGCACTGCCTCATACGAAAGCATCACGCAAAACCACAAACTAGCGCTTAGTCCTGACGCTCAGGCTCTGCGCCTTGAGGGCAACCCCGTGCATGAAGATATGATCGATGCGATGAAAGTTCTTTCAAATATCGACGTCTTTTCTATACAGACAGTGCTTGATAGCGAGCACGGCGTCTATTATGCGAGTGCTGGTGATCTAAACGATAGTTTTTACGACTGCGTGAAAAAGGCTGATGAGGTCTTTTGCGTAAATATTCCACAAAAAGCCGACATCGTGATCTCGGTAGCGCCGTATCCTATGGATGTCGATCTTTACCAAGCGCAAAAGGCCCTAGATAATGGCAAACTAGCGCTTGCAAAAGACGGAATTTTAATAATGGTCGCAAAGTGTCGCACAGGTATCGGTCCAAAACCTTTCTTTGACCTTATGGCCTCTGCCGACACACCTAAAAAGGTGCTAGAAAAGATAAATTCAGGCTTTAAGCTTGGTTATCACAAGGCTGCAAAAATGGCAGAAATTTCGCTCTGGGCGCAGACTTGGGCTGTGACTGATCTAAGCGATGATGAGATGAGAGCCGTGCATCTAAAGCCGTATCATGACCTACAAAAAGCCGTAGATGAGGCACTCGCACAAAAAGGCGCGGACGCAAAAATAATCATCTTGCCGTTTGGCTCTATGACCGTGCCTAAGGTTTAAGCTTGGCTAAAATTTTATATTATGACGCGAGCTGCGGCATCAGCGGTGATATGAATTTAGCCGCTCTTGTCGGGCTTGGCGTGAATTTTGACTACCTTTGCGCAGAGCTAGAGAAGCTAAATTTAGCTGGCGAATTTAGACTAGAGCAAAGAAACGTAGTAAAAAATGGCATCGCTGCGACCAAAATAGACGTCGTTATACTAAAATCGCAGCCTCACGCTAGAAGTTACGCTGACATCAAGCAAATTTTAGCTGGCTCAAACTTGAGCGAATTTTGCAAAAAAAAAGCCGCTGCGATATTTTACGTGATCGCTCAATCTGAGGCGAAGGTGCATAGAGTTGGTATCGATGAGGTGCATTTTCACGAGATTGGAGCGGTTGATAGCATAGTAGATGTCGTTGGGGCCGCGATCTGCTTTGAGTATCTATCTAAAAATTTTGGCACTACTAAAGTCGTTAGCTCAAAGGTCGAGCTTGGTGGCGGCGTAGTAAAGTGCGACCACGGCTATCTTAACGTCCCAGCGCCTGCTGTTTGTGAAATTTTAAAAGATGTGCCAGTTAGTCTTGGGCGAGCAAATTTTGAGATGACTACGCCAACAGGTGCGGCGATACTAAAAGCATGTGTGGATGAGTTTGTAAGTGATATAAATTTCAAAATAGAAAAAGTAGCTTATGGAGCTGGCGAAAAAAATGCGCCAAATTTTGCAAATGCCCTTCGCGCGATGATCTGCGAGGTGGATGAGAGCCAAAATTTGGTGCAAAAAATGATATCTACAAACATAGACGATATGGACGCGGAGAGTTTTGCATTTGCGTGCGAAATTTTACGTGAAAAGGGCGCGCTAGACGTCTTTAGCCACTCTATCTATATGAAAAAAGGGCGCATCGGCTTTGAGCTAAACGTCTTGTGTAAAGACGAAGATGCGAAAAAGTTAAAAGAGCTTATATTTACGCACACGACGGCGATCGGCGTTCGTGAGATAGATGTCATAAAAACCGAGTTAAAGCGAAAATTTGTAAGTGTTGAGACGAAATTTGGTGATATAAGACTAAAAATTTCAGGCGATGATGAAAAGGCAAAGCCTGAATTTGACGAGTGCAAAAGCGCTGCACTTACACATAAAACATCGATATTTCAGGTAAAAAAAGAAATTTTTAAAAAATATGACGAAGTTAGAAATTCTAAAAAATGATATAAAAAAGCTAGGAAATTTAGCCATTGCATTTAGCGGCGGCGTGGATAGCTCGTTGCTGCTAAAGGTCGCTGCGGACGTGCTTGGCGAAAATGCGCTAGCACTTACGGTAAAATCGCCCTATATGTCTATGCGCGAGATAGACGAGGCGGTAGAATTTGCTAAATTTTATGGCATCAGGCACGAGATATTTGAGGTAGGCATCGCTGATGAGATCAAGCTCAATCCGCAAGATCGTTGCTATCTTTGCAAAAAAGCAGTTTTTTCAAGGCTTCTTGCTCGTGCAAAAGAGCTTGGATTTACAAATTTGGCTGATGGGACAAACAAAAACGATCTTGGCGAATATCGTCCAGGGCTTAAGGCAAAAGAGGAGCTTGGCGTGCTTTCGCCACTTCTAAATTTGAGTAAATTTGAGATCCGAGAACTCTCACGTGAGCTAAATTTAAAAACAGCCGACAAGCCAAGCTATGCATGCTTGCTAACTCGTTTGCCGCATGAAAAAGAGATAAACATAGACGAGCTAAATTTAGTAGAGGCGGCTGAAAATCTACTGATAAAAAGCGGCTATGCAAATGTGCGAGCAAGGCTTGATGGCAAAAATATGAAGTTACAGATGCCATTTTCTAGTATGCAAAGCTTTTTAAAAGATGTGAAATTTAAGTCTATCGTTAAAGAGCTAGTAGCACTTGGCGCAGCAGATGTGACGCTTGATCTAAAGGGGCTTAGAGAGGATGTTTTGGCATGAGTGAGGCTGAAATTTTAGAATTTATCGCTGGCATAAAAGACGGCAACGTGAGCGAGCAAGATGCGCTAAAGTATCTAAAAAACTACCCATTTGACGACATCGGGTGTGCTAAGATCGACACTCAACGCGCTTTGCGAAACGGCACCGGCGAGGTGATATACGGCGCGAGCAAGAGTGATGATGAGGTATTGCAAATAGTCCAAACCATCGCTAAAAGTGGCGAAAATATTCTGATAACAAGGACAAACGAGCAGGTTTTTAGGCGCGTGCAAGAAATTTTGCCACAAGCTGAGTTTAACGCTCGTGGCAGGGTGATCAGCGTCAAATTTAAAGAGAGTGAGCCCACTAAAAGCTACATCGCGATAGTCTCTGCTGGCACTGCTGACGGCGCGGTAGTAGAAGAGGCCTATGAAACGGCAAAATTCTTAGGCAATGAAGTGAGAAAATTTACCGATGTGGGCGTGGCTGGGCTGCATAGGCTGATAGCAAAGATCGACGAGATACGTGGCGCAAAGGTCGTCATCGTCGTTGCTGGCATGGAGGGCGCGCTAGCTAGCGTGCTAGCAGGCCTTGTGAGTGTGCCTGTGATCGCAGTGCCAACTAGCGTGGGATATGGGGCAAATTTTGGAGGACTAGCAGCACTGCTAGCTATGCTAAATAGCTGCGCAAATGGCATAAGTGTCGTAAATATCGACAACGGATACGGTGCTGCGTATAACGCTAGCCTGATAAATCATCTCTAAATTTGTGCTTGCGACGCGGTGGATAAATGAGCTAAATTTAAGGAAAAAGCGTTGCAAGAGATAAATTTAAGCTGGCAAAAGGAAGCTTTAGTAAAAAGGCAAAGCGCGCGAACTAGGCTAGCGTTTTTGGTCGTGGCTGTCCTGATTTTAGCGGTTGAAATTTACATCGCAGTTTGTGTGAATGGTGGCTTTGGCGACACTACATGGGTGATGTTTTGGTGGTTATCTTGCTTTATGCGTTGGCTCGGGCTATTTTTAGTGTGCCGTTTTTAAATTTGCTGCTTAAAATTTTCGCGTTCGCCGCGGCTTTGGAGATAGCATGGTACTTTGACGTGGTGCAAATTTGGACATAAAAAATAAAAATTTAAAGATTATAATCGGCGGGACGTTTGATTTCGCTGATCTGCTCTGCTACGCAGTAGGCTGCGTCTTAGCGGGCATATATGAGAAATTCGAAAGTAAAATTTGGCAAAGGAGAAGCGATGGATAAAGAAAAATCCATAAAAAAGATGACCGAGGTCATGGCGAAATTTGTTGGCTACACGGGCAAGGTGCTACCTGATGACGTGACGGCGAAGCTACTTGAGCTTAGC